>DOWL01000154.1:11894-13543 GCA_003519585.1 Nocardioides sp.
AGGTCACCTCACTCGTCGCCGGAACCTGAATCCACCGATGGGGACACCGGGGTGAGCGTGGCGTAGAACGAGGATGCCCTTGCTGGGCGGGAGAATCGGAGTTCTCACACAACCGTTTCGCCACCAAACAAGGGACACCTCGTAAGTGCAACCTTCCCACAAGGTCCGGCCCGTGTTCGATGACCCCAACCTGGTGTCGTCGGCTGGCCTGGTTCCCGCACTCCGGCTGGCCGAGTCCGCTGGCCTGTACGAACTGCTCGCCGGGGTGACTGTGCCCTCGCCGAACGCGTCGGCGAAGGCGGCGTGTGTGGTGGGCGGGATGCTGGCCGGCGCGGACTCGATCGACGACTTGGACCTGCTGCGGCACGGCGGCATGACCCGGTTGTTCGGCGGGGTCCGGGCGCCTTCGACGCTGGGGACGTTCCTGCGCTCGTTCACCCACGGACACGTCCAGCAGCTCGACGCCGTCAACGCCGCCCTGCTGGCGGGGCTTGCCGAGCGGGTCCCGGGGCTGCTTGCCGGTGGTGACGGGTTCGCCACGGTCGATGTCGACGACACCGTCCGCGAGGTCCATGGCCACGCCAAGCAGGGCGCGGCGTTCGGATACACCCGGCAGCGGGGCCTCAACATCCAGCTCGCTACGATCTCGACGCCGCTGGCCGCGCCGGTGATCGCCCGGGCGAGGCTGCGGTCGGGGAACACCACCTCGGCCAAGGGCGCGGGACGACTGCTGGCCCAGGCCCTCACCACCGCCCGCGGGGCCGGGGTGACCGGACAGATCCTCGCGCGAGCGGACTCGGCCTACTACGGGTGGGCATTCGTCGGCACCGCCCTGCGGCACAAAGCGTGGTTCTCGGTGACCGCGCGGATGACCAAGACCGTCACCCGCGCGATCACCAGCATCCCCGCCGAAGCCTGGAGCCCGATCGAGTACCCGAACGCAGTGTTCGACGAGGCCGAGCAACGCTGGGTCTCCGACGCCGAGGTCGCCGAGATCGGCTTCACCGCGTTCACCGGCCGCCGCAAGGCCGAGCACGTCACCTGCCGCCTCGTGGTGCGCCGCGTCAAACGCCTCCAGCCGCTGGCCTCCGACGGCACCGCGCAGGGTGAGCTGTTCGCTGCCTACCGCCACCACGCCTTCATCACCAACACCACGCTGCCGACGGTGGAGGCCGACCAGCATCACCGCGACCACGCCATCGTCGAGCAGGTCATCGCCGAGCTCAAGGACAACGCCCTGGCCCACCTACCGTCAGGTTCATATGCAGCGAACGCGGCCTGGGTCGCGCTCGCGGTCACCGCGTTCAACCTCGCTCGCGCCACCGGCGTCGCAGCAGCGCTGCACCGCGCACGATGGGCAACCCTGCGCAAGAAGATCATCGACGTCCCGGGCCGCATCGCGACCACCGCCCGCCGGCTCGACCTGCACCTGCCCCTCGACTGGCCATGGGCACCCGCCTGGGAAGCACTGTGGACGACCGCGACAGGCCCACCAGCCCCAGTCACGACCTGACCAACCAGCCCGCCGGGCGCGACCAAGAACCAGTGGAAGAGCCGGACAGACCGGCGGACACCCCCTGCCCAGCCACGCACCCGGCCTCTCAAGCACCGTTCAGGGCCGAGGAGAAATCACCGATGGTGGATCAGGG
>DOWL01000047.1:0-9686 GCA_003519585.1 Nocardioides sp.
CAGCCAGCCCGCCGGCGGCAACCCCGAGCCCGCCACGAAGCTGGTTACGTCAAGACTCGGGTGATCGGGTCGATCGCGAAGTAGATGACGAATGCACCGGCCACGATCCAGAGCAGCGGGTGGACCTGTGTGGCTTTCCCGAGCACCAACTTGATGAACACGAAGGTGATGAAGCCGGCGCCGATGCCCACGCTGATGGAGTAGGTGAACGGCATCAGCACGATGGTGAGGAACGCCGGGATGGCGATCTCCAGATCCAGCCAGTCGATCTCGCGGACCTGCTGCATCATCAGGAAGCCGACCAGTACCAGGGCGGCGACCGCCGCCTCCGACGGGATCAGCTTCACAAGCGGCGAGATCATGATCGTGAGCAGGAACAGCACGCCGGTGACGACCGAGGCCAGACCCGTACGCGCGCCCTCACCGACGCCCGCGGCCGACTCGATGTACGCCGTGTTGGACGAGACGCCGCCGACACCGCCGGCCGCCGCGGAGAGCGAGTCGACCACCAGGATGCGCTGGGTGTTGGGCGGGATGCCGTCCTCGTCGAGCAGGCCGGCCTCGGCTCCGATCGCGGTCATCGTGCCCATCGTGTCGAAGAAGTCGGCCAGCATGAGCGTGAAGATCAGCAGCAGCGTCGACACCACGCCGATCTGCTCGAACGACCCGAGCAGCGAGAAATGGCCGACCGTGTCGAAGCTGGGTGTCACGAACACCTCGTCGGGCCAGGTCGGCTCGTTGAGCGACCAGCCTTCCGAGGCGCCGAGGGCGTCGACGATCAAAGCCAGGATCGTGGTCGCGACGATCGAGATGAGAATCGCGCCCTTGACCTTGCGCACCCACAGCGCGATCACCAGCAACATGCCGAACGCGAAGACCACGACCGGCCAGCCGGTCAACACGCCCGTGGAGCCGAGTTGGACGGGGACCGTGGTGTTGGCGGCGTCGGGGATGCGGGCCACGAAGCCAGCGTCCACGAAGCCGATGAGCGCGATGAACAAGCCGATGCCGACCGAGATCGCGGTCTTGAGCGCGGTCGGCACCGCATGGAAGACCGCGGCCCGGAAGCCGGTCAACACGAGGACCAGGATGATCAGACCCTCGATCACCACCAGGCCCATCGCGTCGGCCCAGGTCATCTGGCTGGCGATGGCGAACGCGACGAACGCGTTGAGGCCCAGTCCGGCTGCCACCGCCAAGGGATAGTTCGCCACGACGCCCATCAGGATGGTCATCACCCCGGCGACCAGTGCGGTGCCCGCCGCGATCGCCGGGAGGTTCGACCCGTCACCGTTACCGCCGCCCAGGAAGTTGCCGTCGATGTCCGGCGCGAAGCCGAGGATCAGCGGGTTGAGGACGACGATGTAGCCCATCGTGAAGAAGGTGACCAGCCCGCCGCGGATCTCTCGACCGTACGTCGAACCCCGCTCACTGATCTTGAAGAACCCGTCCAGTCCGGACCTGCCTCCGGCCGACGTCTGAGTGCTCATGGCCGCACCCAACCAGAACTGTGAGTCGCGGGGAATACACCGATGTCACGGGTCGCGACTTCCGGCCTACCCTGGTGAGGTGGACCCGGTCCTGCGAGACGAGCAACCCGACAAGCACGAGTTCGGCAAGCGCACCTACATCGTCGCGGACGTCGAACCGCTTGACGTGGACGGCGTACGCACGGTCGAGGTCGGCACCCTCGCCTGGCTCATCGGCTTCGTCGCGCTGCTGCCGTTCTACGGCCGGCTCGAGGACTCCGGCCGCACCTGGTGGCTCTGGACCTGCCTGGCCGGCTTCGGGCTCGGCCTCTTCGGCCTGGAGTACTGCCGCCGCCGACGCCGCGTAAGAGCGGAGCGGAGCGACGCTGAGAGTGCCTGACTGCGGCTGCCCCTAGAAACGCACAATCAGAACGATTCGAACTCGTCGCGCGAGAGCGTGTCGAACACGTGATCGGGGAGCGGCTGCGGCTCGTGCTTCTTGGCGAGCCGCACCTCGGAGTGGGCGCCGCAGCCGTGGTCGACACTGACCACTCGCCCGTCGTCGTTGGCGTCGCCATTGGCGCAGACACCGAACGTCTCGCTCAGCGGGCCGGAGATCCGGAGCAGGAAGCCGCAGCTGCGGCAGTGGTGCGGTGCCGACTGGGCGAGCGGGGTGTCGGGGCCGCCGGTGCCGTCGTACCAACGCTGGGCGGCGAGCTCGCGCCCCTCGACGGAGAGGGTGCGGACCCGGCCGAGGCCGAGTTCCTGGGCGACCTGCCGGATCTGTGCCTTGTCGTCGGCGTCGAGCGGGTCGTCGCCGAAGGAGTACGTCGGCACCAGCCGCGGGTCGTCGTCGCTGACCGGCAGCAAGTCGCCGGGTGAGAGGTCACCGGGCTGGATCCGCTCGCGGTAGGGGATCCAGGCGGGGGCGACGATGGCGTCCTCGCCTGGGATGAGCACGACCTCGTCGACGGTCGGCTGCTTCTGCCGGGAGGCCCGGGCCACGGTCACCGACCAGCGCCAGCCGGTGTAGCCCCGTCGGGTGCAGGCGAACAGGTGGGTCACCACCCGCTCCCCCTCGGCGACGGCGCCGAGGTGGTCGCCGACGTCGGCCGCGTCGACGTCCTCGAGCAGCGCGGCCCGGGCGAGGTCGACGGCCGCAGCCAGGGCGGCGTCGGCGCGACCCCGGGGCGTGGCGGCGGACAGGAGCGTGGTCACAAGAGGAAAGCATGACTGATCGACGGTGGCCGTGTCAGGTCGGGGCAGGACTGCCACGCCTCGGGCAGGATGGACACGTGGACGAGGACGAGCAGCGCTGGCGGGACCCGCACCCGCGTCCGGCGCCGTCCTCCGCAGACTCGGCTGCCCCGGGCCGGGCACGCCGGATGGGCCGCGGCATCAAGAGCGGGACCGCCGCAACCGGGCGGGGGCTGCGCTCCGTCGGGCGCGGTACGGCGCGGGCCAGCCGCTACACGATGGATCAGGCCAAGCGCGCCTCCGAGGCCGAAGGGGCCGGCGAGTCGGGGCTCTCCCGGCTGATCCAGATGCACCTGTTCAACACCGCCGGTGACGCGGCGGTGGCGATCTCGCTGGCCGGGAGCCTGTTCTTCCAGGTGCCCTCGGGCGAGGCCCGCGACCAGGTGGCGCTGTTCCTGGGGCTGACCATGCTGCCGTTCGCGATCGTCGCCCCGCTCATCGGACCCTTCCTCGACCGCTTCGCGCACGGCCGGCGCTGGGCGATCGGCGCGACCATGGCGGTCCGGGCCTTCCTCTGCTGGGCGCTGGCGTCGTCGATCACGAGCGAGTCCCCGCTGGTCTTCGCCGCCGCCCTGGGGGTGTTGGTGGCGTCCAAGGCGTACGGCGTCACGCGGGCGGCCGCCGTACCCCGCCTGCTCCCCCGCGACTTCACGTTGGTCAAGGCCAACGGCCGGGTCTCACTGGCCGGCATCATCGGCGCCAGTGTCTCGGCACCCATCGCGGCACTGGCTTCGCTGGCCGGCTCGGAGTGGTCGCTGCGCTACGCCTTCGTGCTGTTCGTCATCGCCACGGTGTGCGCGATCCGGCTGCCCGCCGAGGTCGACTCGAGCGAGGGCGAGGGCGAGCTGTCGTACCGCGGCCAGGAGGGCAGCACCTCCCGGCGCGGCCGGCGGCGGACCCGGATCCCCGGCTCGGTCGCCTTCGCGCTGCGGGCCAACTGCGGGCCGTGGTTCCTCAGCGGCTTCCTGTTGATGTTCGGGGCCTTCTTGCTCCGCAACCCCGATGTCCGACCGGACAGCTCGTTCGGGCCGGGCGTGATGATCGCCATCGTGGTCGGCGCCGCGGGGCTCGGTCGCACGCTCGGCACCATCGTGGCCTCGCTGCTGACCCGGATCACACCGGCGCTCGCGGTGGTGCTGGTGCTGCTCGGCGACGCGGCAGCCGCACTCCTGGCCGCGCTCTTCTACGGCATGTGGACTCTCGCCCTGCTCGGACTGGTCGCCGGACTGGGACAGGCGCTGGCGAAGTTCTCCCTCGACGCCACCATCCAGCGCGACATCCCACCTTCGGTGCAGGCCAGCGCCTTCGGACGCAGTGATACCACGTGCCAGTTGGCGTGGGTGCTCGGCGGCTTCGTCGGGATCGCCCTACCTCTGGATCCGCCGCGGCTCGGTCTGACCGTGGCCTTCGTGGTGCTGGCCGCCTGGGCGGCGTACGTCCTCTCGACCGCTCCGCGCGCCCGCCAACGCCGGCCACCCGGTCAGCAGTCTCGAGCCGACGAGGCCCGCGCCGAACAGGCCGGCATCGACACCCAGCCGCTTCCGGTCCAGCGCCGGCCGTAGGCGGGCCCTACAGCTCCAACTCGTCCGCCAGCGCCCGGAGCAGCTTGGCGGTGGGGCCGGCGGTGCTGCGATCGGGGTGGCGGCCGTGCCGGTAGGCCTCGCCGACACCGTCGAGGAGCCGGATCAGATCCTCGACGATCGGGGCCATCTCGTCGGGCTTCTTGCGCTTGGAGTGCGACTGGTTGCGCTGGACCGACGCAGGCTTGTCGAGGATCCGCACCTGGAGCGCCTGATCGCCTCGACGGCCCTGAGCCACTCCGAACTCCACACGGGTGCCGGCCTTGATCGTCGACACCCCCTCGGGCAGGGCGTCGGCGCGCACGTAGACGTCGGGGCCGTCCTCCTGGGACAGGAAGCCGAAGCCCTTCTCGGTGTCGAACCACTTCACCTTGCCAGTGGGCACGGTCTGACCTCTCGCTCTCGCACACGTCGCGGTCCTTCGTGCCGCGAACGAAACCCTAACCAACGTCGGGTACGCCGCTCGACCGGATTCGGTCCTCGGCCCCCGCTGAGCGTCGCTCAGGCGACGTCGGGCGCCAGGGTGGTCACGCCGACGACCAGCCCTGTGAGGTTGGCGAGGAGCAGGGCCAGGATCCAGAGCACCGCCGGGATCCGGGTCAGGCGGGCCAACTGGTCGGGGTCGGAGGTCCTTCCCCGGCGCCGGCCCGCGGTGAGCAACTCCACCAGCGGACGAGGCGCGGCGAGCAGGAGCAGCCAGGTGATGAGGTACGCCGCGACGGACTGAACGGTGCCGTCGCCGTACCACGTGAGCAACAGGACGCCCGCGCCGCCGGCGAGGAGCACCAGGAAGCCGTAGCCGTTGCGCACCCAGAGCAGCAGCAGCGCGGTGAGGACCACCAGAAGCCACAGCAGTCCGACGCTGCGTCCGGCCGCGAGCAGCAGCGCGGCGACGAGACCGAGCGCGGCGGGCGCCAGGTAGCCGGCCGCGAGCATCGCGACCATGCCCGGCCCGCGCGGCTTGCCGCTGGTGATGGTGAGCCCGGACGTGTCGGAGTGCAGGTGCACGGACTTGAGCCGGCGGCCGACCAGGACGCCGACGAGCGCGTGCCCGGCTTCGTGTACGACCGTGACCCCCAACCGGACCCGCGGCCACGTGACCGGCGCGAGCACCAGCACCAGCGCGATCAGCCCGGTGCCGAGCACCACCTCGACACCGGGGACCGGCTGGGTGGCCGTCGCCCGGTCCCAGATCTCGGAGTCCCAGATCTCGGAGAGGGAGTTCACGCGCGCCCGAGCCGGTAGGCCCGGACCTCGCCGTACTGGCGGAAGCCCGCCCGCAGGAGCACCGGCGCCGACGTCTCGACGCGGCCCTTGACCAGCGCCATCGCAACACCGGCCTCGACGCCGGCGCGGAGCCGGACGTCGAGCAGGCCGCGGTAGACGCCGGTGTGTCGCGCCTCGGGCACCACGGCCCCGCCCCAGAGGCGGACGGCGCCGCTCTGGATCGTGTGGCCGGCAGTGCCGACGGGTACGCCGGCGCGCAGCGCGACGTACCGCGGCTCTTCGGCCAGCCGGGACGCGGTCGAGGCGAGGGCCGTCTCGTCCGCGAGCGAGCCGCCGAACGCCGCAACGTCGATCCCATCGGTGGCACGCAGGTCGTCGAGGTCGAGCACCCTGCGGAGCTCGAGGTCGGCGGGTACGTCGAGGTCGGGCACCCCCGCGGAGAGGTCGAGCGCCAGGACAGCCAGGGTTTCGGTGCGTACGGCGCCGCGCGCGCGCAGCCGTGGCTCGAGGTCCGGTGGCCGGGTCGCCTCACTGAGCTCGAAGAAGTTCACCGACTCGCGGCCCAATCCATGCGCCGCGTCGAGGACCTCGTCGATCAGCTCGTCGGCAGGCCGGTCGCTCTGCCACCGGGTCGCGACGGTGGGGTCGGAGAAGTGCGCCGGGTAGGCGATGAGGAGGTAGTCGTCGGTCTCGACCACCCGAGCCTCAGGCGGGTACCACACCCAGGCGCCGGCCGCGGCGAGGACCTGCTCGGGAGTCACAGCGCTTCGTTCATGGAGCCCGAGCGGAACCCCTTCGGGTCCACCACGGCCTCGTCGAACCCCGCGGCCCGGACCGCGTCGACCAGCGTTGCCTCGTCGGCCAACGGAAGGAGGTCGCGATCGATCTCCACGCTGGCCCGATCACCGAGATCGCGCACCCGCAGGTTCGACACCCGGGCGCCGAGCACCCGGCGCGCCGCGGCCTCGGCGCGCTCGACCCGGGCGAGTCGGTGCGGCGTGACCGCGACGCCGTACGCCACCCGGCTGGACAGGCACGCGGCCGCTGGCTTGTCCCAGGTGGGGAGGCCCCAGCGGCGCGACGCCTCACGCACCTGGGCCTTGGTGAGGCCGGCGTCGCGCAGCGGTGCGGCGGCCCCGCGCTCGTCGGCGGCCCGGATGCCGGGCCGGAACCCGGCCACGGCATCGTCGGCGTTGGTGCCGGTCGCCACCGTCGCGATCCCGCGCTCCTGTGCGAGTGGCGTCAACACCTCGATCAGCTCGGCCTTGCAGAAGAAGCAGCGGTCGCCGGCGTTGGCGCGGTAGCCCGCGCGCTCCATCTCGTGGGTCGCCGGAGTGAGCAGCTCGACGCCGAGTCCTTCGGCGAAGCCACGTGCCGGGCCGCGCTCGACCTCCGGGAGCGAATCGCTGTACCCCGTCGCGGCCAGCACGTGCTCGGGTCCGAGCGCGCGGACCGCGGCTGCCAGCAGGAAGGCGCTGTCGGCGCCGCCGCTGTAGGCGACGAGCACACTCCCCCGCGTCGCCAGGTCCCGCTCCAACGCGTCGAGGCGGCTGGTGAGGAGATGCTCGTCGAGCCACGCCGGGAACGCCTCCAGGCTCTCCAACACCACGTCGGTGCCGGCCTCCACGAGCTCCTCGCGGGTGCAGCCACCGGTGAGGACGCTGACGCTCAGCGCGCCGGCCGCGCGGGCGCCCTCGACGTCGTGCACGTGGTCGCCGACGTAGACGCTCACGCCTTCGCGGCGCAGCACCTCGGCCTTGCCGACGCCCCAGACCCAGCCCTCCACGAGGTCGACGTCGAGGCCGACATGCTCGACGTGCAGCTGCGCGTTGCGGGGGAACTTGCCGGTCACGAGCACGATCCGGCCGCGGTGGCGGCGTACGGCGGCCAGCGCCTCGTGGGCACCGGGCAAGGCGGGCACCGAGGTGATGGCGTGGTCGAGATAGAGCTCGCGGAACAGATCTCCGGCCGGCGCCACCGCGTCCGCGGCCAGGTGTGGCGCGAGCAAGTGCTCGAGCGGCGGGCCGAGGCGGGCGGTCATCTCCTCGATCGGGAACTCCACCCCGAGTTCGACCCCGAGCGCGCGCAGCGTGGCCGCGAAGCCAGGCACGGTGTCGATCAGCGTCATGTCCAGGTCGAATCCGACCGCGAGCTGACTGGACACGACGGCAAGCCTAGATGCGCCGCCCTGGACGTGTGCTGGCACGCCCTTCATGAGAGTCGCAGATTGGGTATGGACTGCGCGGGCGCCCGGTCGTACGTTCCCTGAGGCGGACCCGATCGACGCTCTGGTGCCCCTCCTGTCCGCCCTACCCCATTCGCACGAATCTTCGGGAGTGCACGCATGAAGTCACGCCGTCTCATCGCGGTCGGGGTGAGCGCCACCATGGCGTTCGCCCTTGCCTCGCTGACCGAGGTCGGAACCTCGGCAGCACCGTCCGCGGCAGCCGCCGCATCGTCACCGGACAAGGTCGTCCGCTCGTCGCTCGGCAACGGCCTGGGGCGGTTGGTCCAAGGTGACGGCAAGGGCGCTCGTTCCTTGAGCACACCCCTCATCGACCCCAATGCCACGGCGATCCGCGACGACCAGGGCCGGGTCATGGTCGACCTCACCCCGCGTGCGGGCACCGACCGGGTCGCGTTCCGCCAGCAGGCCGAGGCCAACGGGCTCGACGTCCAGGCCGTCGACAGCGAGCACGGCACGCTCGAGGGGTACGCCTCGCTCGACGCGGTGCGCGCCCTCGCCGCGATGCGCGACACCGGCACTCTCAACCAGGCGGTCCGTCCGCACGTCAACACCGGCTCGGTGGACGACCAGGGCGTCCCCTTCCAGCGGGTCGACAAGGTCCACAGGCGCGGCGTCAACGGCCGCGGAGTCACGGTCGGTGCGTTGTCGGACTCCTACGACGAGGCCACCACAGACGTCTTCGGTGACCCGCTGCTGATCCACGCGGCCGACGATGTGGCGAGCGGCGACCTCCCTGGACCGGGCAACCCGGTGAACTCCCACCCCGTACAGGTGCTCGAGGACTCCACCTCCGGGCTCGACGAGGGCCGCGGCATGCTGCAACTGGTCCACGACTACGCGCCCAAGGCCGACCTGTGCTTCGCGACCGCCAACGGCGGCGAGGTCAACTTCGCCAACAACATCAGGGCACTCGCCGACCCGAGCGGCCCGTGCGGTGCGGACGTGGTCGTCGACGACGTCACCTACTTCTCCGAGCCGTTCTTCAGCGACGGCGTGATCTCCGACGCGGTCGACGACGTCACCGCGCAGGGCGTGCAGTACTTCTCCTCGGCCGGCAACGGTGGTGAGCACCAGGCCTGGCGGATGCCGCTCAACCTCGTGCCCGCCAGCAGCGCCGCCACCGGCACCAACCTGGACTTCTCCGACGTTCCGCCGGAGCTGTACGACGGCGGCGTGCAGGACATGGACCCAGGCCCGGGTGTCGACCCGGCGATGGACTACGCCTTCGAGGCCGACGGCGGCATCTTCGACCTGCAGTGGGACGACCCGGTCGACCTCGACGGTCCGACGCTGGGCGCGCCGCTCTTCGAGGCCACCGGTGAGATCACCGACGCCGACCCGGCGCCGAGCTTCACGTTCACCGCGACCGCGGCGGACGTCGGCCAGCAGGTGCTCTTCCGCACCGACGCGATCCCCTCGGGCACGACCGACCTGATCCTGACCGTGCTCGACCCGGACGGGAACAACCTGGGCACCATCGACACCGGCAGCTCGCCGGAGGTCCTGGCAACCACTCTCGCCACGGCCGGTGACTACACGATCATCATCGAAGGCTTCGACGGCGACACCGGCGACTTCACGGTCGACGTCTCGCCGATCACCGAGTCGTCGTCGGTGACCACCGACCTCAACGCGCTGGTGTTCTTCGCCGACGGCACGTTCGCCGCGGCCATCGCGGACATCAACACGCTCAGTGGGCGCCCCTCCGAGTTGGCCCAGCTGCCCAACATCGGCGAGGACCTGCAGATCGTGATCTCGCGTTCGGGCACCGGGCCGACCCCGGTGACCATGGTGGGCGCCACGATGTTCGACGGGATGTACGTCGATGAGTACTTCGACCCGCTGGCTCCGGCCACCTTCGGCCACCACATGGCCGCGGGTGCGGTCGGCGTCGCGTTCGCGATC
>DOWL01000047.1:9785-11445 GCA_003519585.1 Nocardioides sp.
CGACGCGTTCCGGCCGTTCCTGCCGGAGTTCTTCACCTCGCCCGGCGGCAAGGCGCTACCGGTCCGGTTCGACTCCAGCGGCAACGAGTACGCCCGGATCCAGAAGCGCACCTCGCCACTCATCGCGTCGGTCGACGGCGCCAACACGACCTTCTTCACCAGCGACACGGCGCGGGACGACGACACGTTGCCGAACTTCTTCGGCACCAGTGCCGCCGCACCGCACGCCGCAGCGATCGCGGCGTTGGTCCTCGACAAGCACGGCGGTGGGAAGTCGGTGAAGCCGGCCAAGATGAAGCGGATCCTCAGCAAGTCGGTCTTCAAGCACGACCTCGACCCGTCCGAGTCGGCGGGCAAGGCCGGGAAGGTCACGATCACGGCTACGGGCGACCAGGGCGACGAGCGTTCGCCGTACGTCGGCCCCAACCGTGACCCGAACTTCTTCCGGGTCTCCAACGCGGGCGGAGTGCCGGTCTCGTCGATCACCTTCTTCGGTGCGGGCGCCAGCCCGACGGCGCTCGGCAACGGGATCGTCTTCGACCCGCGGCCGAACACCGGTGTGCCGCCGTTCCGTGAGCAGGGCTTCCCGTTCACGGTGGGCGGGACCTCCGGCGGCCTGAACGCCGGCTCGGTGTCGGCGACCTTCGCCGGAGCCGGCGGCGGTCAGTCCGTCGCGGGCCAGTTCCGCAACATGACCGTGCACTTCGGCCAGGGCCTCCGCAAGGGTCAGGCGGTCTCCTTCGGCGTCGACCGTGACCTCACGGTCTCGGGCGTCGGCCTGGCGGCCGAAGGCAACAGCGCCGACGAGCTCGGCGGTGCGGTCTCGATCCCGGACGGTCGCGTGCTCCGCGACGGCATGAGGTTCAAGGCGGTGCTGGCCAACGGCTCGGTCGTCCGCGGCGTGTTCCGCAACGACCTCGGCACCGGCTACACGCCGGTCGACGGCTTCGGCCTGCTCGACGCCGTAGCCGCGGTGTTCTGACCGGCTGACGCTCGGCTGATCCTGAGCCCCGGGCCGACCCGAAGGTCGGTCCGGGGCTCAACCATCGCAAGCGTTGGCACCCACTCGAGCGCCGCTGGTCGAGCTTGTCGAGACCTCCGTCTGGACGGCTGTGGGTCGGGTGCGGCAACCCGATACCCGGGTGTCTGACGCCGCCCGGAGCCGTCAAGCTCGGGTGCCGGCGCTGCGGTTCGTGGGGCGGGTTGACGGCCCCGGACAGCGCCAAAAGCAGGCTGGCTATCGGGTTGCCGCCGGAGCCCTGGCTGCGGTCGTCCGGTGGTTGAGCCCGGAGGCGCCCCAGCGCCGACGGTGTCGAAACCGCCGCAGCGAAGGCACCCGCTCGACCCCGCTCCAAGACCGTCCGCGAGGACTGCACGCCCAGTCGATCTCACGTGCAGGCTGGTCCGGAAACCCTTGTGCATAACAGGTTCCAGCGACCATCGACTGTCGGTGGCCACTGCTTGGATTGATCCATGACAGCGATGGCGCACCACGACCACCCGGTCACCCGGGACGTAGTCGAGGTGCGCCAAAAACTGGCCGACATCGCCGAGGTGCCGCTCTGGTCGATGGGCGCCGAGCAGGCCACCTCCACCCTCGAGGAGATCCTCGCCGTCGAAGCCCAGTTGGCCGAGTTGAAGACCCGGACCCTGACCCAGG
>DOWL01000045.1:0-16773 GCA_003519585.1 Nocardioides sp.
AATATTTCCCGTTCACGGCACTAGACGACGTCCTGGATCGTGATCTGGTCGTAGGCGGGCGGCAGCGAGTCGGAGCTCGAGCAGTCCACGGTGACCGTCGTGTCCTCGGGGATCTTGTCGAGCTCGCCGGCCACGCACGTCGTCGTGGCCACGACCTCACCGGCGTTGAGCAGGCTGATGGTGACCAGGAGCCGGTCGGCCTTGTCCCGGTCGTTGGTGACCTTGAGGTTCTCGATCTCGAACAGTCCGCTGATCGGCGTCGGCGGGATCGACCACCCGTCGGCGTACTCGAAGCCGTCGACCTCGAACCCCTGGCCCTCGGTGATCGTGAGCGGGTTGTTGGGGCCGCCGAGGGTGTCGTCGTTGGCGATCTCGTTGACCTTGGAGCCGACGACCGCGACGACCGCCACGCAGCCACCGACGAAGAGCAGGAACAGCACCGCGAAGACGATGAGGATGTTGCGCGCGGTGTTGCTCTTCTGGACCGGCTGCACGACGTACCCCGGCTGCCCGTAGCCGGGCTGGGCATATCCGGGTTGGGCATACCCGGGCTGGGCATAGCCGGGTTGGCCGTAGCCGGGTTGGCCGTAGGGCTGCTGATAGGTGTTCGGGTAGCCCGGCTGGGCCTGCTCGGAGCCGAGCGGGCGGAAGTTGTCGCTCCAGGCCGTGCCATCCCACCAGCGTTCCTGGTCACCCTGCGGGTACCAGCCGGCGGGCGGGTTGGGGGTCTGCGTCATCGGGCGTACCTCTCCGGCTGAGTTCAGGGTGGGGGCGGGCTCAGTGTCGCAGCCAGGCGCCGCGCCCGCGCGGAGGTGAAGACCTCTTCGAGCGGCAGGGGTGCGCCGTCCGGCCCGGCGAGCGGGACTCGCCAGTTGGGGTACTCGTCGGTGGTCCCAGGCTGGTTCTGGGTGCGCCGGTCGCCGACGGCGTCGGTGAGCGCGACGCAGAGCAGCCGCGCCGGCGTCAGCGTGAGGTAGGCGTGCAGCGCCCGCACCACCTCCTCGGGGTCGGCGGCGTAGGGAGAGTCAGCGGTGTCGCTCAGCAGCCTGCGGCGGCGTACCTCGTCGAGCCACGCGTCGACCTGTTCGCGCGCAGCGGCCAGCTCGGCGTCCAGGTCGCCCTGGAGGAGGCCGAGTCGGTGTTGCAGCCGGACCTGGTCACCGACCAGGTAGCCGGCGGTCGGCGGGAAGTCGTGGGTGGTCACCGAGGCCAGGCTCCACTCGCGCCAGTGTTCGGCGGGGGCGGGTTGGCCGTCCTCTTGCTCGAACCAGAGCACCGACGTACCGAGCACGCCGCGGGAGGCGAGGAAGTCCCTCGTCTCGGGCGGGACCACGCCCAGGTCCTCACCGACGACCACCGCTCCGGCGCGGTGCGCCTCGAGCGCCAGCACGCCGATCATCGCCTCGTGGTCGTAGCGCACGTAGGTGCCTTGGTCGGGCGGCCCGCCGACCGGGATCCACCAGAGCCGGAACAGCCCCAGGATGTGGTCGACGCGCACGCCGCCGGCGTGCCGCAGCACCGCGCCGATGAGGTCGCGGAAGGGCGCGTATCCGAGCTCGGCCAACCGGTCCGGCCGCCACGGCGGCTGGCTCCAGTCCTGGCCGAGCTGGTTGTAGGGGTCGGGTGGGGCGCCGACCTGGACGCCCTGGGCGTAGACGTCGGGCAGCCGCCAGGCGTCGGCGCCGCCGGGGTGTACGCCGACCGCCAGGTCGTGCATGATGCCCAACCGCATGCCGGCACCGGTCGCCTTCGACTGGGCCTGCTGGAGCTGCTCGTCGAGCACCCACTGCAGCCAGCACTCGAAGTCGACGCGGTCGGTGTGCTCGGCGGCGAACGCCGCCACGGCCGGCGCGTCGGGCCGGCGGTAGCGGTCCGGCCACTCACGCGCGTCGTTGCCGTGGTCCTCGGCCAGCACGTTCCAGGTCGCGAAGTCGGTGAGCGCCACGCCCTCCCGTTCGCGGAACGCCGCGAGGTCGAGCTCGCGCCCGGCGGATCGCGGCGCGGCGTACACGATGTGCAGCGCGGCCCGCTTGGCCGTCCACGCGGCGTTGCGGTCGACCTGATCCTGCGGCGTGAGCCACGGCGCCAACTCGGCGACGAGCCGGTCGACCGCGTCGCGCTCGGGCTGCGGGAGGGCGGCGTACTCCGGGATCCGCTCGACCCGGAGGTAGATCGGGTTGAAGAACCGCCGACTGCTGGGGAGGTACGGCGAGGGCTCGAGCGGGGCCAGTGGCTCGGCCGCGTGGAGCGGGTTGACGAGCACGTAGTCCGCGCCCAGGCGGCTCCCCGACCAGACGGCGAGGTCGGTCAGGTCGGTCAGGTCGCCGATACCCCAGCTGCCGGCCGACCGCAGGCTGTAGAGCTGGGTCGCGAACCCCCACTGGCGCTGGGCGTCAGCACGCTCGGGCAGGCCGAGCCAGGCCGGGGTGACGACGAGATGGGCGGCCGCCTCGGTGTCGCCGCTGCGCGCCCGCAGCGTGTGGTAGCCGAGCGGCAGCTCGCCCGGGACCTCGAACGTCGCCTCGCCGATCCGGCTGCCGTCGATCTCCCGCGGCTCGACCCAGTGGTCGACCTGGTCGGCGCGGCGCGCACTGCCGTCCTCGAGCTCGACCCACACCTCGACCGGGTCGCCGTGAGGCACGTGCACCGGCACCCACCGCGTCTCGCCTGCCACCGTCACCACTGTCGGCGGCAACATCCGCAGCCAAGGCTCGTTCGCCTGGTGCCGACGCGCCCGCTCCGGGTCGGATGCGTCGACCCCCAGGGCGCTCAGCACCGACTCGATCGTCGCCGCGGCCACCTGGACCGGCCGCCCGCGCCAGTCGACGTACTCCGTCATCACGCCGTACGCGTGCGCCAGCTCGACGAGCGCCGGGGAGGGGGAAGTCACCGCCCGAGTCTGTCAGGCCTGGTCGCGGCCGATTTCAGGAGTTCAGAGCCGGTGACAGGAATCGAACCCGCGGCATCCAATTTACAAGATTGGCGCTCTACCAACTGAGCTACACCGGCATGGTGCGCGGGACATCGTATGCGGAGTATTCGGAGGAGGCGGAACCTCAGCTCATCCCACCGTCGAAGGCCAACACGGTGCCGGTGATCATCCGGGCGGCGGGCGAGGCGAGGTAGACGATGGACTGGCCGATCTCCGCCGGGCTGATCGCCCGGCCGGGGAGCATCATCATCAGCCGATCCATCACGCGGGGGTCGAGGTCGGGCGGGAAGTTCTCGGCGACGTGCTGCACCAGCGGGGTGTCGACGGTGCCGGGGCAGACCGCGTTGACCCGGATCCCCTCGGGCGCCAGCTCGAGGGCCAGCGCACGGGTGAGCATGGTGAGGCCGCCCTTGGCCGCGGAGTACGCCGCGGAGTAGCCCTGGGCCTTGTTGCCGGCGACCGACGAGACGTTGACGATGTTGCCCTTCGCCGCCCGGATGTGCGGGAGCGCGGCCTGGATCAAGAAGAACGGGCCTTTGAGGTCGACCGCGTGCACCCGGTCGAACTCCTCTTCGGAGATCCCCTCGAACCGTCCGAACTGCACGATGCCCGCCACGTTGGCCAGGACGTCGATCCGGCCTTCTCTTGCGCACGTGGCGATCGCGCCGTCGACTGCCACCTTGTCGCCGACGTTGCACTCGACGTACGTCACGCCGTCCGGCACGGTCGGGCTGATGTCGAGGCCGAAGACGGTGTCGCCGAGGTCGCGGAACAGCTCCGCCGTGGCATAGCCGATGCCGGAGGCGGCGCCGGTGATGACGACGGTGCGCGGGTCACTCACGCGCGCAGACTAGAACGCGTTCTAGTTGTGAGCAACTTCGAGTAAGGTCGAACTATGACCGCCCTGACCATCGGCCAGCTTGCCGAGCGATCCGGAGTCGCGACCTCGGCGATCCGCTTCTACGAGGACCGCGGGCTGATCACCTCCGACCGGACGACCGGCAACCAGCGCCGCTACCCGCAGTCCACGTTGCGACGGGTGGCCTTCATCAAAACCGCGCAACGGATCGGGCTGAGCCTGGAGGAGATCGGCCAGGCGCTTTCGACGCTCCCCGACCGGCGTACGCCGACCAAGGCCGACTGGCATCGACTCAGCCGCGACTGGCGACCCCGCCTCGACGAGCAGATCCGCCGGATCGAACTGCTCCGCGACCGCCTCGACGGCTGCATCGGCTGCGGCTGCCTCAGCCTCAAGTCCTGCGCCCTCACCAACCCTGGCGACGACCTCGCCGAGATCGGCCCCGGCGCGGTGCTCCTCGATCCCGACCGCCGCCCCTGGTGACGTTAGCGTGAGGGCATGGCCCTGCGGATCGTGGCGAGTCGGCCGGACCCGGCGATCATCACGTTGCCGTGGTCGGTGCCGCTGGAGGAGTGGGGCGAGCAGTACGTCGTACCACTGCCGCGTGGACTGTCGCGGCACGTCGTGCGGATCGTGCGGCTGCGCGATCGGGTGTACGCCGTCAAGGAGACGGTCGAGGACATCGCGTTCCGCGAGTACCGCCTGCTCCGGGACCTGCACCGGCTCGGGCTGCCTGCGGTGGTGCCGCAGGGCGTGGTGACCGGCAGGGTCGACGCCGACGGCGAGCCATTGCCGAGCGCGCTGCTGACCGAGCACCTGAGGTTCTCGCTGCCTTACCGCAGTCTGTTCAGCCACGGCCTCACCCACGACAGCCTGCCCAGCCTGGTCGACGCGCTGGTCGTGCTGCTGGTGCGGCTGCACCTCGCGGACTTCTTCTGGGGCGACGTGTCGCTGTCGAACGTGCTGTTCCGTCGCAGCGCCGGCGGCTTCGCGGCGTACCTCGTCGACGCGGAGACCGGCGAGCTGCGCCCCAGCCTGTCGAAGTCGATGCGCGAGTACGACGTCACGATCGCCACCGAGAACGTCTTCGCCGAACTGCTCGACCTGCAGGCCAGCGAGTCGTTGAGCCACGAGGTCGAGGCCTACGACATCGTGGAGCTGCTCGAGCAGCGGTACGCCGCACTCTGGGAGCAGCTGACGTCGGAGGAGGAGTTCTCCGCCGACGAGCTGTGGCGCATCGAGCAGCGCATCGAGCAGCTCAACGACCTCGGCTTCGACGTCGACGAGCTGGACATCGTCACCGACTTCGACGGCGACCGGGTGCGGATCCAGCCCAAGGTCGTCGAGGCCGGTCACCACCAGCGCGAGCTCCAGGGGCTGACCGGCCTGCACGTCGAGGACGCGCAGGCGCGGCGACTGCTCAACGACATCGCGGCGTACACCGCTCACTTCAACCTCGGCCGGGAGGACCGCCACCTGGTCGCCAACCGTTGGCTCGACGACATCTACGAGCCGGTGATCGCGATGATCCCCGCCGACGCACGCGGCAAGCTCGAACCCGCGGAGGTCTTCCACGAGGTGCTCGCACACCGGTGGTACCTCTCCGAACAGGCCGGCCACAACATCGACACCTTCGACGCCGCCGCCGACTACTTCGCCACGGTGCTCACCCACAAACCGGACGAGGCGATCACCTCCGCCCCCGCCGCCATCACCCCCGACGCCTGAACGATCTATCGCTGACCTATCGCCGTACGCCGACCCGTCGTTACTCGTCACGAGTAACGACGGGTCACCGTCGATTTCGCGCTGACCCGTCGTTACTCCCCACGAGTAACGCCGACTCGGCGTTGGTCAGTTGCTCTCGGGAGGGGCGATGGGAGCCAGGGTGGTGAAGTCGCCGACGGTGAAGGTGCCGGTGGTGTCGAGGGTGACCGGCTGGACGCCGACGGGGCGGCCGTCGCGGTAGGTCAGCAGGGTGATACCGGCCGGTCGGCGGATCGCGGCGCCGACGGCGATCGCGTACGCCGCGCCGCCCGTCGTACCGGTCGTGTAGCTGTAGCCGACCGCGCCGTTGTTGCCGGGTACGACGGTCGGGCCGCTCTGAACGTGGAGGTGGCCGCCGACGACGAGGTCCACGCAGCCGCGCTCCAGGGCCGGGTCGCCCATGTTGGCGTCGTGCACCAGGATCGTGCCGATCCGATCGCCGTCGTCCTGGGCCTGGCACGCGGCGTCCGCGAGCCGGTCGGCGACCTCGTCGAAGCTCAAGCCACTCTCGTCGCGCCAGCTGCCGAGCCCGCTCGACCGCGGGTCGCCGACCCCGAGCAGCCGGACCCCGGCCGGGCCGTCGACCACCTCGCCGTCGAGCACGACCCAGCCGTGATCCGACAAGTAGCGGCCGACGAACGTGCCGTGGTCGTGGTTGCCGGTGACCGCCCACTTCTGGTCGGCGTACGGCCCGTCGTCGAAGGCCGCATCGAGGGAGTCGAGCGAGAACGCCTCCCAGGTGCTGCCGGTCGAGGTGTCGTCGCCGGCGTCGAAGACCGCCTCGGCGCCGGCCGCGTCACCCACCGCGCGCGCGACGCGGTCCATGCCGATGTTGTCGTGCCGGTCGGAGATCAGCAGCACGACGGTCTCGCCCTCCTCGGGCTGCCGAAGGTCGAGATCGGCGGCCGCCTCCGCGGCGTCCCGATAGAAGTTCTTGCCGTCCTCGTAGGTGCCGACCGCGCTCTCGATCAGCCGCCGGGTCTGGCTGGTGGTGACGTCCCCGCGGACCTCGACCCGGTCCAGCTCGGCCGGAATGGGTACGTCGGGGCCGAGGAACTCCGCAAGCGGTTGCCACTCCTGCTCGCTGTCGAGGGTCTCCTCGTCGTTCGCCCACGGCTGCGCGACGAGTACGCCGACCAGCCCGACCGCGAGCAGCAGCGCGATGGTCCGGCGCTGGCGAGCGCGCTTGAACAAGACGTTCCGCCGGTGTGCCCCGATCAGCATCCAGACGATGATCGGGAGCGTCGCCACCGCGGCACCGCGCACCAGCGAGTCGATGGCCAGGTCGGCCAGCACCTCGCGGACCCGGGCCTCAGGACCCTCGGGCTGGCTGGCGATCAGGGCGTACCGGTCGACCAGATCGGCGGTGCTCGCCGCGTCGGTCTTGCCCAGCTGGACCGAGACTCCGACCCGATCCCCCGTCGGCACGCGTACGTCGGGCAGCACTGGCCCGGTGAGCAGGACGACGTGTCCGGACAGGTCGGGCCGGAGCACCGCGTCGTGGCTGGCCAGCGTGGTCTCGCGGCTGCTGTGCAAGAAGATGACGGTGCTGCAGACCACGGTGAGCAGCGCCCACGTCACTGCGTAGGCCGCCGCGACGAAGACCCGCCGCCCTCGAGTGACGGGCACGCTCAGGTGCGCGCCTGCGCCACGGCGTAGAGCGCGACCGAGGCGGCGACGCCGGCGTTGAGGGACTCGACCTGGTTGGCCATCGGGATGGAGACGAGCTGGTCGCAGGTCTCGGCCACCAGCCGCGACAGGCCGTCGCCCTCGGAGCCGACGACGATCACCAGTGGACCGTCAGCGAGCTCGAGCGCCGGCAGCGAGACGTCGCCGTCGGCGGCCAGGCCGACGACCATGCAGCCGGCCTCCTGATAGCTCTTGAGCTGACGGACGAGGTTGACCGTCTGGGCCACCGGGATCCGGGCCGCAGCACCGGCGCTGGTCTTCCAGGCCGCGGCGGTCATGCCCGCCGCGCGGCGTTCGGGGATGACGACGCCGTGAGCACCGAACGCCGCCGCACTCCGGATCGCCGCGCCGAGGTTGCGCGGGTCGGTCACCTGGTCGAGGGCGACCACCAACGGCGGCTCCCCGAGCTCCTGCGCACGGTCGAGCAGGTCGTCGGGGTGGGCGTACTCGTACGCCGGGATCCGGGCCGCCAACCCCTGGTGGACCGCGCCACCGGTCATCCGGTCCAGCTCGGTCTTCGTCACCTCGAGCAGGCTGATGCCACGCTCGCTGGCCAGCCGGAACGCCTCGCGCAACCGGCCGTCGCGCTCGGCCCCCTCCGCGACGTACAGCCCGTTGACCGGCACGCCCTCGCGCAGCGCCTCGACGACCGGATTGCGACCTGCGATCCATTCGGCGTCGCCGGTGGTACGGCGCTTGGGCTTGCGCTGCTGGGACTTCTCGGCGCGCTTCGCGGCCTTGTGCGCCTGGTGGTACGGGCGGTCCTTGGCCTTGGGCGTCGGACCCTTACCCTCGAGCCCGCGGCGCACCCGGCCGCCCGACCCCGCCGTCGGCTTCTTCGCCGTCTTGCGGACCGAGCCCTTGCGCTGAGAGTTACCCGGCATCGTGACCTCCGCTGGTTGAGCCCGGAGGCGCGCCAGCGCCGACGGTGTCGAAACCTTCCCCAGGAAGGCACCTGGCTGCGTCCCAGCCTCGGCTTGCGAGGTTTCGACACGCTCGCCTAGCGGCTCGCGGCTCAACCATCGAGACGATCACCACACACCTCCGCTGGTTGAGCCCGGAGGCGCGCCAGCGCCGACGGTGTCGAAACCTTCCCCAGGAAGGCACCTGGATGCGTCCCAGCCTCGGCTTGCGGCTCAACCATCGCGATGATCACGACAGGCTCCACTTCGGGCCGTCGGGCGTGTCCTCGACCTCGATGCCGGCCGCCTTGATCTGGTCGCGGATGGCGTCGGCGGTCGCGAAGTCCTTGGCCTGGCGCGCCTCGGCGCGTCGTTCGAGCAGGCCGGCGACGAGGACGTCGACCGCGTGGGTGAGTCCGGCGTCGGCGCTGCCGCTGCTCGGCCATGACGGGTCCGCCGGGTCGAGGCCGAGGACGTCGAGCATCGCGCGGACCGACTCGGCGGTCGCGGTGGCGTCCTCGCCGGCGGCGAGCTGGCGGTTGCCTTCGCGCACCGCGTCGTACAGCACGGCCACTGCTGCGGGCGTCCCGAGATCGTCGTCCATGGCCGCCGCGAAGGCGTCGGGGACGTCACCGCGCTCTGAGGCCCCGGCCCGGTCGAGGAAGTTCTCGATCCGCCGGAAGCCGGCGGCGGCCTCGTCGAGCGCCTCGAAGGAGAACTCGACGTGCGACCGGTAGTGGGCCGCCACCAGGTAGTAGCGCAGCTCGATCCCGCGCACCCGCTTGAGCACCTCGGGGATCAGCAGGCTGTTGCCGAGCGACTTGCTCATCTTCTCGCCGGCGGTGGTGATCCAGGCGTTGTGCATCCAGTACGCCGCGAACCGGTGTCCCGCCGCACGCGACTGGGCCTGCTCGTTCTCGTGGTGCGGGAAGCGCAGGTCGACGCCGCCGCCGTGGATGTCGAAGGCCGCGCCCAGATATTTCCCCGCCATTGCCGAGCACTCGATGTGCCACCCGGGCCGCCCCGGCCCCCACGGGCTCGGCCAGGCGGCCGTCTCCGGCTCCGACTCCTTCTTCCAGCCCTTCCACAGAGCGAAGTCCCGCGGGTCGCGCTTGCCCCGCGGATCGGCGTCCTCGGCCGCCTCCATGTCGTCGATCCGCTGGTGCGTGAGCTCGCCGTACGACGGCCAGGAGCGCACGTCGAAGTAGACGTCGCCCGAGCCGTCGGCGGCGGGGTAGGCATGGCCCTTCTCGATCAGCTGACCGATCAGCTCGAGCATCTCGGGCACGTGGCCGGTCGCGGCGGGCTCATAGGTCGGCGGCGCGACGTTGAGCGCCTCGTAGGCGCGGTCGAGCTCGCGCTTCATGGCGTAGGCGAGGTTGTACCAGGGGCGCCCCTGCTCGGCCGCCTTGACCAGGATCTTGTCGTCGATGTCGGTGGTGTTGCGGATGAAGGTGACGTCGTACCCGCGGTAGCGCAGCCAGCGCTGAAGCACGTCGAAGTTGACCGCCGAACGCACGTGGCCCACGTGCGGCTCGGACTGCACGGTCAGGCCACAGACGTAGAGGCCCGCCTTCCCCTCCTCGAGGGGCACGAAGTCACGGACCTCGCGGGTCTGGGTGTCGTAGAGCCTGAGCACCGGTCAAGTCTAGGGAGAGAACGGTGGCGGCTCCTCATTCCGGCGCTGCTACCGCGGCAGCTCGGCGATGTTGCCGAAGAAGTCGTCGATCTGCCGGACCACCTCGGTGAACTGGTCGAAGTCGGCCGGCTTGCTCACATGGACCGAGGCGTGCAGCTCATAGCTCTTGACGATGTCCTCGCGGGCCTGCGAGGTGGTGAGCACGACCACCGGGATGCGGCGGAACTCGGGGTCCTGCTTGACCTCGGAGAGCACCTCGTGGCCGGACTTCCGGGGGAGGTTGAGGTCGAGCAGGATCAGGTCGGGACGGTCGGCCTCGGCGTAGCCGTTGGCGCGGCGGAGGTAGGCCATCGCCTCGACCCCATCGGTGACCACGTGCAGCTCGGTCGAGAGTCGGCCCGCGGCCAGCGCCTCGCGGGCGATCACGACATCGCCGGGGTCGTCCTCCACCAGCAGGACAGAGAGGGGATGGTCAGGGTGCGGGCTCATCGCTCTCCAACGCATCGACGGGGGCCTGGGTCACGGGCAGAGTGAGACGGAACCTAGCACCCGGCTCGTCCTTGTCGTCGAACCAGATCCGGCCACCGTGGAAGTCGACGATCCGGCGGCAGAGGGCGAGGCCGATCCCGGTCCCGTCGTACTCGTCGCGCAGGTGCAGCCGCTGGAAGATCACGAAGATCCGCTCGGCGTACTCCGGATCGATCCCGATGCCGTTGTCGTCGATGGTGAGGAGCCAATCGTCCGGCTGGCGTACGGCGCCGACCCGCACCACGAGGGGGCGCTCGGGGCTGCGGTACTTCACCGCGTTGCCGATCAGGTTCTGCAGCAGTGCCGTGAGCAGCGCGGGGTCACCGGGGACGGTCGGCAACGGATCGCGCTCGACGACGGCACCGGCCCCGGCGATCGGATCGTCGAGGTGGTCGAGGGCGCGGTCGAGGGCCCGACCGAGGTCGACTGGTTCGAAGTGCTCGTGGGTCCGCCCGACCCGGGAGAACTCCAGCAGGTCGCGGATCAGGGCCTGCATCCGCTTGGCCCCGTCGACCATGAAGGCGAGGTATTGGCGGGCCCGGTCGTCGAGTTGGTCGCGGTACTGTCGCTCGAGCAGTTGGGAGAAGCTCGTGACCTTGCGCAGCGGCTCCGAGAGGTCGTGGGAGGCGACGTAGGCGAACTGCTCGAGGTCGGCGTTGCTGCGGGCCAGTTCGGCGCTGCGCTGCTGCAGCCGCAGCCGGGCGCGCTCGACACTCTCGAGTTGGCTGGCGAGCCGCGCACGCATCTGTTCCACGTCGGCCGCGAGGTCGGCGAGCTCGCGAGGACCGTCCTGCGCGATCTCCCGGGTGAGGTCGCCGTCGGCGACCTGTCGGGTCTGGTCGACCAGGCCGGACACCGGGACCAGCACCTGGCGACGCAGCCCTCGTGCCAGGCCAAGTCCGGTGAGCAGGAGGACCAACGCGCCGAACCCGACCGTCACCCACACCACGGCGAACGCGCGCTCGCGTGCATCGGCAGTCGCAGCGCGTCGATCTCCGATGGCACCGGTCAGCTCCGCGGACGTCACGCGGACGCGGTCGAAGGTGGCCTTCGCCTCGGGCGAGGAAGCGGTCGCGGCCGCCTCGGTGCCACCCGCCCGCACCTCCGCGAGGACGGGATCCCCGACGGTCTCGTGCCAGGTGTCGATGGCCGCCGACTGGGCGTCGTAGGCGTCGAGCAGCTCCGGATAGCCAGCCAGGTAACCGCTCAGGGCGACCTGCGCGTCGTCCTCCAACCCGCGGTAGAGGGTGTACGGCTCGAGGAGGGCCGGGTCCTGGGCGAGTGCGTAGCCGCGCACCCCGGTCTCCTCGTTGACCATGGCGGTGAGCAGGTTCTGGCTGACGGTGTACGCCGGATCCCACTGCTCGACGAGGTCGTCACCGGCGCTCTTGGCCTGGTAGATCGCGAACGACACGATCGCGACCAGCCCCATCAGCAGCAGCAGCACGCCGATGATCGAGCGGGTCACCCGGGTCCGCAGGCTCCAGCGTGCGCCGTCGGTCACGACCCGCGCTCTCCGACGGACAGCACGACCATCGCGGTGTCGTCGACGACCTGGGTCGGTGCCCGCTCCACGATCGAGGCCAGCAACTCGTCGGGCGACTCCGCCGAGGCGAACGCCGCCGTGGCAGCCTCGAGCAGCTCCTCGAGCCCGACGCTGCTGCGGCTCCGCACGGTGCGGTAGGCGTCCAGCAGCCCGTCGGTGTAGAGCAGCAGCGCGGAGCCGGGCGCGAGCTCGGATCGGGTCACGGGCCAGCCCGGGCGGGCGTCGACCTCGCGGATCCCGAGCGGAGGACCGAACGTCACGTCGAGATAGCTCGGCACCCCGGCGACGGCGCGCAGCGGCGGCGGGTGCCCGGCCACCCGGATCTCGAGGGTGTGATCGGGATGCAGTGTCACATCGCAGACCGTGACGAAGATGCCGCCGGGGCTCTCGGCGTCGAGCAGCTGCGCCAGGGTGAGGAGCAGCTCGTCGTCGGGTACGTCAGCCAGGACCAGCGCCCGCCAGCCCACCCGCAGGTGCACACCGAGGGCGGCCTCGTCCGGACCGTGACCCATCACGTCGCCGATCACCGCGCGCACCCGCCCATCGGGCAGCTCGACCACGTCGAAGAAGTCGCCACCCAACACGGCCCGAGCCCGACCCGGGCGGTAGTGACTTGCGCAGGTCACGAAGTCGGTGCGGAGCAGGGCACGCGGCAACAACCCCTTCTCCAGACGGGCGTTCTCTGCGGCGAGCAGCCGCTCCTCCCGAAGCTGCACCTCGGTGACCTGGGCCTGGCGGCGTTGTACGGCGTACCGGATGGTGCGGTCGAGCAGCTCGGGAGTGAGATCGTCCTTGACGAGGTAGTCCTGGGCGCCTGCCGCCACCGCGTCGACCCCGGTGCGATCGTGGCGGCCGGTGAGCACGATGACCGGCGTGGTGCCGGGTGCCTCGGCGACCACTCGGTGCAGCGCCTCCAGGCCGGACGCGTCGGGAAGACCCAGGTCGAGCAGCACGCAGCTCGGCCGGTCGGCCAGCGCGTCGACGCCGTCAGCCAAGGTTCGGCACCAGGTCACGTCCTCGTCGACGAGCCCGGCCTCGCGAAGGGATTCGCGTACCAGCAGTGCGTCGCCCTCGTCGTCCTCGACGAGCAGGACTCCCGAGAGGTTGTGGGTCACTCCCCGCTCACTGTCCGGGTCTCCCCTCCGCCGGCGACCATCCGATCGCGCTCCGCCATGCCGCAGAGTACGCGGATACCACATCCCGACGAGGTGAAGTGGCTCACCCGTTGGTGTAAGTGCGGCGTGACTGAGGTGCGGACGACGGTGTGACGGAAGTGACCAGTGTGACGTAGCCTCGACGGATGCATCGGCTCTCCCTCTGTGTGCTCGGGCTCCTCGCAGGGATGCTGGTGGCCGTGCCCTCCTCAAGTGCTACCGCCAGCGCCGCGAAGCGGGAGCCGGCCCAGGTGGGGTTCACCCGTTGGGAGGGCGGCTCGGCGTTCCGGGCCGGCGTCCGATCCGGCACCCGGCTCAAGCAGGGTGTGCTGGTCCTCAAGGACCCCGCCAAGCAGCGTCGCTACCGGGGCACGAGGTACGACGTCGGCACCTGGACCTCGGCGCCGGTCGCTCCGGGATTCGCGTTCACCCAGCTGGTGGCGTCGTGGTCGGCCAGCACGCCCCGCAACAGCTGGGTCGAGATCCGAGCCCGGCTCACCGGTGCCACCACGGGCCGGTGGATGGTGCTCGGCCGGTGGGCGTCCTCCGACAAGCACGTCCGCCGTACGTCGGTGCCCGACCAGTCCGACGCACTCGGCCGGGTCGACGTCGACACCTGGAAGGCGTCGTCCGCCGGAGCCTCGTCGTACCAACTGCAGGTCCGGCTGATGCGCCGCGCCGGCGCCGGGTCGGCCTCGCCCACCGTCGCGATGCTCGGCGCGGTGGCCTCCCGACTCCCCTCGTCGGCACCAGCCGCGTCGACCCCCGTTGCCGCCCGGGGCGTCGTGCTCGACGTGCCCCGCTATTCGCAGATGGTGCACCGCGGCGACTTCGCGCAGTACGGCGGCGGTGGCGAGGCGTGGTGCTCGCCCACGTCCACCGCCATGGTGCTCGGCTACTACGGCCGACTGCCCTCGGGATCCGCGCTGGCCTGGGTCGGTGCGCGTCCGGACCCGTGGGTCGACGAGGTGGCCCGACGTACCTACGACGCGTCGTACGAAGGCACGGGCAACTGGCCCTTCAACACCGCGTACGCCGCGTCGCGGGGGCTCTCGGCGTTCGTCACCCGGCTGCGCTCGCTCACCGAGGCCGAGTCACTGGTCGCCGCGGGCATCCCGGTCATCGCCTCCGTGTCGTTCTCCTCGGGCGCCCTGAGCGGCGCACCCATCTCCTCGACCGCCGGCCATCTGCTCGTGATCGTGGGCTTCACCGCATCGGGCGACGTCGTCGTCAACGACCCGGCCGCGAAGTCCGCGGCCGGCGTCCGGCGCACCTACGACCGGGCCCAGCTCGAAGCGGCCTGGCTCGGCGGCTCCGGCGGCACGGTCTACGTCATCCACGATGCCGCGCACCCGCTGCCACCCTCTCCCGGCAACTGGTAGCCACCACGGTGGCTGAGGTGCGAGCTTGCGAGCCTCGAAGCCTCCGCAGGGAAGTTACATGGGCGAGTAGAAGCCCCGGCTTCCGCGGCTTCGAGGCTCGGCCGTGGACGGCCTCACACCTCAGCCACCGTCAGGTGACGGGTGGTTCAGGACGCCGAGAAGTCCGAGGTATGCCACCCGGTCGCGCCGTCGGGAAGCACGTCCTGCTCGACGCCGGTCTGCACGTTGCCGAGCTTGTCGACCGCGCGGACCTGCACGGTGTGGTCGCCCTGCTCGACCGGCGCGGTCCCCTTCCACTGGACCCACGTGTCGTCGGTGGGCCCGGGCGCGATCTCGGCGGATATCCAGTCGCCGCCGTCGACCGCGAACTCGACCCCCTCGATGCCGGTGTGCTGGGCCCACGCGACCCCGCCGAAGGTCACCTGGCCGCTCGGCACCTCCGCTCCTGAGCGGGGTACGTCGATCCGCGACGACAGCTTGACCGGGCCCTGCTCGCTCCACCCACGCTCCGTCCAGTACGCCGAGATGTCGTCGAACGACGTGACCTCCATGTCGACCACCCACTTGCACGCCGACACATAGCCGTAGAGCCCCGGCACGATGGTCCGGACCGGGAACCCGTGCTCGATCGGCAGCGGCGAACCGTTCATCGCCACCGCCAGCATCGCGTTGCGGTTGTCGGTCAGCGCGGCGAGTGGAGTGCCGCAGGTCCACCCGTCCTCGGAGGTCTGGAGGACTGCGTCGGCGCCCGGCTGTGGTCCGGCCTCTGCGAGCAGGTCGGCCAGCCGCACGCCGCTCCACCAGGCGTTGCCGATCAGCGGCCCACCCACCTCGTTGGAGACGCAGTTGAGGGTGATCCAGGCCTCGGTGAACTGCCGTTCGATCAGCTCCGCGTAGGTGAAGGTGACCACCCGGTCCACCCGACCGTGGATCCGCAGCATCCAGTCCTTGGGATCGATCGTGGGCACCACGATCGCGGTGTGGATCAGGTAGAACGAGCCGGCGTTGGTCTGCCACGGAGTGATGTCCTTGACCCCGATCCGGGCGGTGGGCGGCACCCGGGGCTCCGTGACCTGCGGCAGCCGGAGCAACCGTCGGGACTCCTCGACCTTGCGGCGCCCCTTGCCGACCACCCGGCCCACCGTGCCCACCACCACGGCGCCCGCCGCGATCAACCCCGCGCGGATCATGAAGGTACGGCGGGTGTGGTCGGCCGCCGTCGACGGCTCGGTTGATTCGCCGCCGCCGATCAGATCGACGGTCTCCGGCCCCACGGCTGGCGCCGCGTCGCCGCCGTACGCAGCCGCCAGCTCGGCACGTCGGAGCGGTTCGGTGAGCAGGGAGAGCGTGACCAGCCAGGTCACGAAGCCGACTGCGACCGGGACCAGGTCGATGGCGGTGGCCCCGCGCTGGACGCTCACCGCGACCGCCCCGACACCGGCCAGGGCGGCGTACACCAGTGCAGGCGCCCACCAGGTCCGGCGCGCGAGTCGTCCGGCCCAGGCGAAGATCAGCCCCAGCGCCACGAAGATGCCGAGCAGCAGCAGCGGCTTGTCGAGCCGTCCGACCAGGCCGATGAGGTACTCCGCCAGCCAACCCGGCGTGAGCCTGATGACCAGTTCGGCCACGGCGACCACGGGTGACTCACGGATGGTCATCGCCATCGCCACGAAGTAGCTGGTGGCGAGGCCTGCCGCACCGGCTGTGATCCCGGCGAGCGACCACGCCCCCCGGACGGTGCTCACGTCTCGATTGTCCCTCACGCCCGGTGGTTCGTTACGCGGCCCACGATCGACGGGGCATGATGCGGCAGGTGAGCGACCCTGGCGCCCTTCCCAGCCTGCCCCGCGTCGGCGTGGGGGTCGACGTACACCGCTTCGCCGAGGGCACGCCCCTGCACCTGGCCGGGCTGTCGTGGCCCGACGAACCGCAGGGGCTCGAGGGTCACTCGGACGCCGACGTCGCCGCGCACGCCCTCTGCGACGCGCTGCTGTCGGCGGCCGGTCTGGGCGACCTCGGCTCGCAGTTCGGTACGGCGGACCCGCAGTGGGCGGGCGCCTCCGGCTCCGCGCTACTCGAGGAGGCCGCCCGCCGGGTGCGCGCCGCCGGCTTCCGGATCGGCAACGCCGCCGTCCAGGTCATCGGCAACCGACCCAAGCTCGCCCCCCGCCGCACCGAGGCCGAAGTCGCGCTCTCCGCCGCGGCCGGAGCACCCGTCACCGTCTCCGCCACCACCACCGACGGCCTCGGCCTCACCGGCCGCGGCGAGGGCGTGGCCGCCATCGCCACGGCGCTGGTGGTCGCCGACACCGCTGCTGGTTGAGTTGAGCCGCGAGCGCAGCGAGCGTCCCCTCCGGTGGTTGAGCCGCGAGCGC
>DOWL01000045.1:16973-25160 GCA_003519585.1 Nocardioides sp.
CGCAGCGAGCGTGTCGAAACCCCCATGGTCACAGCCGACGGATCGCAAATAGGCCAGGTCCGAGCCGGTCACTACGCTCGCGGGCGTGCAGACGACCGATGCCGAGGTCGCGGTAGCCGCGGCCACCGCGGGAGCAGCGGTCGTGGCTCGCGACTACGGCCGTCGCCACCAGCGCGCACCGAAGAGTGCCACCGACTTCGCCACCGAGACCGACCTCGACGCCGAGCACGCGGTGATCGCGGTCCTCGAAGCCAGCCGTCCGCGCGACGCGCGTACCGGCGAGGAGACCGGCGCCACTGGCGGGCCAGGCGTGGCCCGACGTTGGCTGGTGGATCCGCTCTGCGGGACGCTCAACTTCGCCGCGACGACTCCGTTGGCCGTGGTCAACGTCGCCTTGAGCGAGCACGGAGAGGTGCGGGTGGCCGCGGCCGCCGACCCTCTGAGCGGTGAGACGTTCTGGACCGACGGCATCGCTGCATATGTCCGCAACGCTGAGGGCGACCAGAGGCTCGAGCCGGCGGCGGTCTCCCGGCTGGTGGACGTGAACTGTGACGGGCCGCTGGACCGGCCCTTCCTCGGCGGGCAACTGGTTGCCGATCCGAGGTTGCGGTCGGTCTTCGGACCCCGTGTCATCTCGTCGACCTTGGCGGTCGCGTGGGTCGCAGCGGGCCGCAGGGCGGCGTACGTCACCGACGGCCAGCTCCGCGACAACGTCCATTTCGCCGCAGGGATCGCCATCTGCACAGCGGCGCGTTGCGTCGTCAGCGACCTTGCAGGCGATCCCTTGCACACCGGTCGAGGGCTTGTGATCTCGGCCGACCGCCCCACGCACGACCGACTCCTCGAGTTCATCGCGCCGCACCTCCGGGCACTGTGACCTAGTGTCGTGTCGGAAGTGTTGGATGGCTGGCGTGCTCAAGGTGCGTGCCTAGCGAGGCGCCGGAACGACGCTCTACCTGTACGTCCAGCGAGTTGCGGTAACGAAGCGCGGTACGTGGCTTCAGTGCGCGAAGCGCCCAAGAACTTTCGACACGCGGCACTGGTTCGTTCCCAGCCCATAGGCGTGCACGGCCGGGCGACCACGATCGGACGTGTGACCACACGCTGAAGCCATGAGCAGGAGTTCCGTGGCTGCCCTCCAGGCCCGCGGCAGCACGATCGTCGAAGTGGAGCTGATGCGCCTCGAGCAGCGGCTGCCGAGCGCCACGGTCTCGCTGCGTGCCGAGGCGCTTCGGGTGCTCGATCGGATCGCGGACCGGCTCCTGCAACATCCCGCGATCCGCACATCCGCACCGGCTGGGCGCCGGCGCGGCTCGTACGCCGCTGCGCTCGCCGACCTCTACGAGCTCGACACGTCGTCGCGGGGGATCGTGCGCGCTCAGTCGACATTTTGCGCGATCGCGATCGGAGACTGACGGCGGGAGTCGCGGTCGGGTCACTGTGCGCATGCGTGCAGGGCCGCGCTGCCGCGCGTGACGCTACTTTGGGCGAGCTTCGGCTCGCGACGACGACGAGGTCGCGTCACGCACCGGCCTCCCGCGTGCCCGGCGTTCTCAGACCTTCTCCGGTGCCACGCGGGAGGCCACCCTCTCTCCGGCGGCTGCCGCCTCGCCGGTCCAGTCGGCTCAGCTGGCTCCAGCGCGCACACGTCCAGGACGTCGGCGTCCAAGGTCGGCCCGTGGTTTGAACGCGGCCCACCACCGACGCACCGTGGAAGTCCGCCTGCTCCTCCGTCGTCGGGGTCGGTCCCCCGCGACGAACGGAGCGCCGGTCCATGTCCCCCTCTGCCCGACTCAGGCTGTCCACGGCCGGCCGGGTCATTGCCGTCATGGTCGCCGTCGCCGTGGCCACCGCGCTCGCCGTACTGCTCCCGACCGGCAACGACGGCCCGAGCGACGGCCGCACGACGCACCCGCCGAGCCCTGCGGCGAAGGGACAGACCGCGGCAGAAGTGCGCGAGCAGCTCGCCGGGCCGGATCCCGACGCGCGCGCATTCGCCGACCCGCAGGGCCGGACCGGCAAGGACCGTCCCAACATCGTCCTGATCCTGACCGACGACATGATCAAGTCCGACCTGCGGTACATGCCGATCACCCGCCGGGTCCTGGGGCGCGCGGGGGTCACCTTCGACCAGGCGCTGTCGCCGCACCCGCTCTGCTGTCCGGCGCGGGCCGCGATCCTCACCGGCCAGTACGCCCAGAACAACGGCGTGAAGTCCAACCAGGCGCCCTACGACTACGAGGCGTTGCGGCCGGGCACCGCGCTGCCGGTCTGGCTGCACCGCGCGGAGTACCGCACGGCGTTCACCGGGAAGTACCTCAACGGCTTCACCAGCCGTGGTCCTCGCCAGCCGGGTTGGGACTACTGGGACGCCACCATGAAGAACGTCTACGCCTACACGCCGTTCGCGACCGCCCAGAACAAGCCTGAGCCCACCTGGCACCGCAACATCAACATCACCGACTACACCAACCATCGGGTCACCGGCCTGATCGACCAATGGGCGCCCCAGCGGAAGCCGTTCTTCATCTGGGCGTCGTACGTCGCGCCGCACGGCCGGATCGTCGATGGTGCGGGCCACAGCTCGTCGAAGGCCTATCCACCCGAACGGTTCCTCTCGAAGTTCACCCACGCCCAGTCACCGTCCCTGCGCGACCCGGCGTTCGACGAGACGGCGGTGTCGGACAAGAACGCCTTCGTCCGCGGCGAGAAGGTCATCCCTCGCGAAAAGATCAACGACGTGTTCCGGTCGCGGGTCCGGGCACTGCAGGCGGTCGACGAGGGAGTCGGCCGGATCGTGGCACGGTTGCGCGCCCACCACGAGCTGGACAACACCTACCTGTTCTTCACCTCCGACAACGGGTTCCTGCTCGGCGAACACAGGCTGCTGACCAAGAACGTGCCCTACGCGCAATCCATCGGCGTACCGATGCTGGCGCGTGGCCCCGGCATCCCGCGCGGCGAGCACCGATCCCAGCGCGCGCTGATGATCGACCTCGCGCCAACCTTCGCCGACATCGCCAACGCCCAGCCTCTGGTCACCCAGGACGGCGCGTCGCTGCTGCCCACGCTCGAGCGGGACCAGCCGCTGCGCGAGACGGTCCTGATCCAGGCCGGTCCCACCCGCCAGGGGGAGGCGGCGGCCGGCTGGTGGTGGCGTGGGGTGACGACCGACCCCTACACCTACGCGCACTTCTTCGCCGAGGGCTTCGAGGAGCTCTACGACCACACCGTCGACCCGGCCGAGACCGACAACCTCGCCGGCGACCCGGCGTACGCCGAGATCCTGGCCGAGTTGCGCCGTCGAACCGACCTGCTCGGACTCTGCGCCGGCGAGCGTTCCTGCAGCCAGTCCTTCCCGCCACTGCCCGCGCCCGCGAGCTAGCACGGGCTCGGACGGGCACGGTCGGGCCGGGTCGGGCTCGCGCCGTCTCGCGGTGTGGACGGGTTCTGTTCCGAGCGCGCACCGCACCCGGCTGCGGGCGTACGAGGCGCCCGACCTGGTTGCCGCGACTTGGGAGCGTGTCCACGATGGGCGACAGCCACTCGGAGCCGCCCACCCGACCGATCCCGAACGGAGCACCACGATGTCCACCTCAGTCCGCGGGCTGCCGGCCACTCGCCGTCACCTCATCGAGGTGGTGCTGATCGCCGCGGCGATCGCCGGGCTCGTGGCCATCTTGATGGCGACCAACGCCTTCGGCCCGCACGACTCCGCGTCCGGCGAGGGCGCACGCGAGCAGAAGAGCACCCAATCGGCGGCGCTGAGCGGTGTCGGCCCGACCAGGTGACCGCTGGTCCACCGAGCAGGACCTGGCCGACGCGTGTGCGCGGCTTTCGGCCGAGATCCCCGGATGGGAGACACCGCTCGCACACGGCGTCGGGTTCGTCCCGTCCAATGCGAAGGCCCCAGGCCCGGAGCACTTCCCCCTCGTCAACACCAGCGCGCATAGCCTGCCTGCACTCGTGATGGCCTCCATCGTCGGTCACACCAGCGGGACCGCGTCGTACCGGCTCGACCGGGCCCAGCTCGACGAAGCTGTCGACCTGCTCTCCCCGGCCGAGGCGTACACCGGCCATGGTCACCCCAACCTCTGGCTGTGGCGCGACGACCTCTGTCGACTCGACGTCGACCCGACTGCCCAGGTCATCGCGGTCTTCCTCGGTCGCGACCACAAGCTCAGCGGCGACAGCGCGGTGGCGGCGTTCCGACTGGCCCCGAATGGAAGGACCTTCTGATGCTCGTCCTTGCAATCGAGCGATGGAAGGACGGTGCGGCGGGCGCCGTCTACGCCCGGCTCGCTGAGACCGGGCGCGGGCTCCCGCCGTCGGTCTCCGTTCACGGGTCGTGGCTCGACGAAAAGCTCCGCACCTGCTGGCAGGTGATGGAGGGCGCGACGCCTCAAGACCTGGAGGCATGGAAGGCGTACTGGGACGATCTGATGGAGATCGACCTGGTCCCGGTGCTGACCGGACAGCAGGCACAGGCACAGATCCCCATGACGCGTGACCGGGATGGCGGGTCCTAGCGCGTTTCTTTCTTGGTCGGAGCAACGAGCCCGCCGACGCACTCGCGCGGCCGCGAGCACGTGAAACCAAGCTCCCCATTCCCCCCGGGGCTTCGCCTCGCGGCGTCGAGCGCAGACCTCTAGCTAGGAGATCGATGGGCATCTACAACTTCGTGCGCGTCATGGTCACCTGCCCGCGATGCGGGTCCGAGGTCAGCACGCTTGCAGAGTTCAAGCTCGGGTTCTGCGACCTGACGACCTACGACGAGGGCGACAAGCTGACGTGGAGCGGTCGCGATCAACGGCATCGACCTCCGAATGGCGACGCCGACGGTGATGGCTATGCCGAGTGCCCTCTTTGCGAACTGGACTTCTGGCTCGTCATCACCGTTCGCGCCGACCGGATCCAACGCCCGGAGGTCGATCGAGAGCGGCCTGGCTACATAGCCGGGTGATATGCCTTATAGGCACGTCGCCGCAGGTGGGCCCTCAGCGCGAAGGCACCCGGAACGGCGGCTTGAGGTACGGCGTACCCAGGTGCGCCGTCGCCAGCGGCAACCCCTGGTCGAGCATCCGCTGGCGGGAGCTGCGCGCGAGCTCGGGATCGCTCTCGTGGACGTATCCTAGTCCGGGATGCAGGTCTCCGCAGATGAGGTACGCCGCCCGCAGTAGATAGCGGTGCCGCTCCTCCACGTACCTGGTGAACTCTTCGTCGCGCCGGGTCCGTCGCATGGGTACTCCTCCTCTCCATCAGTTGCGACCGTCCAGACGGGAACCAGACGCCTGGAGTTGTCACGAACCGCGGATCGGTGCGAGCTGTGCGCGCTGCGGCGATCGGCACCCGCGTGGGTCGGGCACCAGTCCGTGCCGGAGCCGGACCCACGCGGGAGCCTGAGGTGTGATCACAAAGGCGGGACCTGGAAGGTGTCCCCGCCCCCTCGGAGCGGTTCACACCGCGTGGCAGCGCGATGCGAACCCATGCGCCCGGATCACTGTCTGCCACAGCCATCTTGACCAGTCCGCATGGCAGTGTGTCGACTCACGGCGCACGGGCGGCGCCGGGTGACTCAGTCGGAGACCTGGTCTCCCCAGGCGGCCCGCGCTCCCGAGTCGCCGACACGATAGACCTGCACAGAGGTCGCCACGGCGGCGACCAGGGCGAGTACGGCGACGATACGGATCGCGCGGCGCTGGGAGTCGGACGTGGTCGGGACCCAGGCGGCCGGCGCCGCGGGCCGGGACCGTCGCGCCAGCCAGACCAGTGCGACCACGAACACCAGCAGCGGGAGCGCGAACCAGATCAACTGCTCCCCGAGTTCGGCGTGCGCGCCGGGATCGCCGACGTGCTGCTCAAGCGCCTCACCACTGGAGGTGGCCACCGGGATCAACACCGTCGCAACCGCCGTACACGCCGCGACGAGTAGGCCGTACGTCGCTCGCCAGACCGGCCTGACCACGATGGCGATCGTGCCCAGGCAGGCCAACGGGAGCAGCACCACGACGGCGTGCACGACCAGCGGATGAACGGGCAGACCATCGATCAGATCGAACACGGACGAGCCTCCCGAGTCGGCACGCTTCAGCATGCGTCGGCACGGAGTGGAGATGGGAGACGACGGGCCCCAGAGCGTGCCCCCCAAGGCCCGTCGTGGTCATGAGGCGGAGCGAACCGGCGCACCGTTCGCTTCGCCCGACCAGTCTCGTCAGCTCCTCCGCCCCGTGGTCGCCGCAGGGCGCACGAAAGCACGGGCCAGGCCCACCACCGCACGCAGCGACGGAACCTCCGGGCGCGAGGGCATCGACCCGTGCGCTCTCAGTCGACCCGGGGGCGGGCCTGCGACCCAGACTGCGAGCCACACCGTGGCCGAGCACCCGCGCCAGGTCGCGCTCTCTCGGGAGGAACAAAGTCTTGAGCTCACCACGTGGCATCCGCACGCGACTCGCGTGCCTCGCGCTCACCCTGGCCGCTCTGGCCCTCGGCCTCGGCGCACCCGAGGAGGCCCAAGCGGCCTCGCCATCCTCGTCCACCCGCGTCGAGCTGCTGCAGGACGGCGGCCTCGAGACGAGCGTGCACACGGCGCACCCCAACCGCTACTGGGCCAGCGTGGACAGCATCCTCAACACTCCGCTCTGCGGTGGCGGCTTCTGCGGCGGCGGCAATGCGACCTCTCAGCCCCGCACCGGCAGCGGCTGGTTGTGGTTCTACGGCAACCGGAACCTCGACGGCACCGCGCACTGGGCATCGATCTCCCAGTCGGTCGTCATCCCCGCGGGCCGCACCACGACGCTCAGCTACTGGTACCGCAACGGCCTCACCGAGGCGCCGTTCGACGCCGAGGTCCAGGTCTTGATCGACGGCACCGTGGTGAAGCAGCATCGCCAGTCGACGACCGCGGACGATCGATACGCGTTGCAGAAGGTCGACATCACAGCGTTCGCGGATGGCAAGAGCCACGCGCTCTCGTTCAGCTACCGCAAGCCGGGCTACGGCGCCAGCGACATGACCATCGACGACATCTCGATCTCGTCCGAAGCGACGCTGAGCATCACCGCCGCTCCGACCACGACGATCACGACGTCGTACTCCGACGTGCCGTTCGGGCCGACCCGGGCATCGACCACCTTCCGGGACTCCTCGACGCTCGAGGCGACCGCCACCGGTCTGCCCCCAGGCATCACGCTGAAGGGGTTCGCGACCAGCCCAGCCGGTCAGGTGCCGGGCACGAAACTCTGGCAGCACCAAGGCCGGGTCACCGCCACGCCGGGCCGATACCCCGTCAGCGTCGACGTCACCGACGGCACGAACCACCAGATCGTCACCTACGCGATCGTGGTCACGCCCGAGCGCGCCAGCGTGACCTACGGCGGACCGACGGAAGTGACGGCTGCAACGGGCACGGGCCCGGTCGACGTGCCCCTGTCCGCCGCCGTCAGTCAGGAGGCGGACGACCTGCCCGGTGACCTGACCATCTCCACCGCGACGTTCGTCGACGCCACCACCAACCAGGTGCTCTGCATCGCCCAGGTCCAGGCCGCCGGCACGGCATCGTGCACGTACCGCGCCTACCTATCCGCCGGCCAGGTAGACCGCGACTACCGGGTGCGCGTGCTGATCGGCGGCAACTTCAACGGACGCACGACCACCGACGCGCCGCTGCGCGTCTCAGTCTCCTGACGCTGCCCTGACGCTCAGATCTCGGTACGCCGCTCGCTGACGGTCTGGGTGCCGTCGGAGTGGGTCGTGGTCGCGACACTGCGGGTGCCGCGGCCGCGGCTCAGGGTCGCCGCGGTCAGCACGATGACCAACGCACCGACGATGGCCATGATCCAGCCGACCATGGTCAGGTCGACACCGCTCACCTGGTCGGTGACGGCCAGCGCAAGCACCAGGCCGAGCACCAGCAAGAACGCTCCGAAGCCGTAGCCCATGGGACAACTCCTCGTCTCCGGCCGCGACGAGGATGTCGCGATCCGCCTTGAGCAATAACCACTTCCGGCGTACGGCAAACGCCGGACTGGACCGCTAGAGCGTCTCGAACCGGATCCCGGCCGCGATCAGTCGGGCCGTGAGGTTGTCCCCCATCGCCTGGGCGGTGGTCACGCAGCCGGCGGTCGCGGGGTTGTCGTCGAAGGCCAGGCAGAGTGCGGACTCGGCGAGCATCTTGGCGGTCTCGCCGTA
>DOWL01000045.1:25261-26168 GCA_003519585.1 Nocardioides sp.
GAGCATCTTGGCGGTCTCGCCGTACCCGGGATCGCCGCCCGAGACCCGGGTGTGAACCGTCCGGCCGTCGCCCTCGCCCACGAAGTCGACGGTGAACCACGACTTCGCCCGGCGCGCCTCGTCGGGACCCTCGCCCTGCTTGATCCGGCCGAGCAGGAAGTTCTTCACCGGTGGCACCTGCGCCGCGAGAGCGAGCGCGGAGACACCGACCGTGCCACCGGCGGCGTACCGCAGTGTCTTGGTGCCGACGTAGTGGGAGTAGGTGAACCGCGGACCGTAGGCCGCCAGCACGGCGCCGCTGCGCGCGACGATCGACGGGTCGATGGTGGGCAACGGCAGCAGCCAGAAGCCGAGCAGCTTGTCGCGGTGCGGCTTGCCGGCGACCGCCTTCGAAGAGCGACCCTCGGGACGCGGCTCGACGCGGCGCCGGGCCTGCGCCGCCTCGCGCATCTGCCGCGCCCGGGCGAAGGCACCGATCGCGGAGTGGAGGGTGCCGCCCGAGGCCATGCCGCCGGCGCGGACCACACCGCGTACGGCGACCGGTCCTTTGGCTGCGAGCTGCCGCACGGTGTAGTAGGCGCCGAGGTCGTGGGGGATCGAGTCGAAGCCGCACGCGTGCACGATCCGCGCGCCCGAGGCCTGCGCGGTCGCGTGGTGGGCGACGTACATCCGGTCCACGAACTCCGGCTCGCCGGTCAGGTCGACGTAGTCGGTGCCGGCTTCCGCGCACGCCGCAACCAGCGCCTCGCCGAACTGCTGGTAGGGGCCGACCGTCGTGATCACCACGCGCGTGCGACGGGCCAGCGCGTCGAGGGAAGCGCGATCGGCGCTGTCGGCCTCGATCAGCTCGAGCTCGGCCAGCCCCGGGTCCGCCTCCGCGAGCTGCGCGCGCACCGCTTCGAGCTTG
>DOWL01000045.1:26296-34370 GCA_003519585.1 Nocardioides sp.
CCGGCCAGCGCCCAGCGCAGCCCGGCGGGCGCGTTGCGGGCGAGGTAGTCGGCGGTCAGTGCGCCCGTGAAGCCGGTGGCCCCGAGCAGCACGACGTCGAGGGTGCGTGCGTCGGGAGGGGGATCCGAGGCGGACGTCATACCTCGACTCTGCCACTCCCGGAACCGGCCCACGGAGCCGCACGTCCGATCGGCGGACTCCGCTGATCCGGCGAGCCCCACCGCACCTCCAGCTAGGGCGAAACCATGGCACTGTCGCGCAACCTCACCCGAAGTCTCGTCACCGTGGGAGCGGTCGCCGGCCTCGCGGCCGCGTTCGTCGCCGGCACGTCGTACGGCGGAGAGGACCTGATGCCGTGGCAGCGTGGCGATGGCGGGGATGCCGGGGCTGCCGGCCCCGAGCTCCGTCCGGCGGCGTACGCCGGCAGCGACCTGACCCTCGCGACCTCGTGCGACGACCTGCTCCGGTGGTACGTCGAGCACGGCGTCGACCGGATCGGTCCCTACGGCTGGACCTACGGATACGGCTACGGCATGCTCGCCGACTCGGCCGTCTCCGCGGCATCCGAGGCGGGGTCGGACTCCGCCCAGCGCGACCTGGCGGCAGCCGCTCCCGCGCCGGTGCGCTCGACCAGCGAGGCGACCGGGACCAACGTGCAGGAGGCCGGCGTCGACGAGCCCGACGTGGTCAAGACCGACGGGACCACGCTGTTCCGGATCGAGGACGGCGACCTGGTGACCTACGACCTCACGGGGTCCGACGTCGTGCGGTTGAGCGCCGTGGAACTGCCCCGCGCACGTGGCGCCGACAGCACCGAGCTCCTGCTGTCGGGCGATACCGTCGTGGTGCTGTCACACCACGACGGTCGCGGTGGCGGGTACGTGATCGAAGGCGACGGTCCGGTCGACGCCGATGCCGATCCCGCGTCCACCGAGGTGGTCAGCCTCGACGTATCGGACCCCGCGGCTCCCGTGGTGACCCACACCGTGGAGTACGACGCGGCCCTGGTCACCGCGCGGCTGCACGGCGGCGTCGTCCGCATCGTGCTCGAGGCGGCGCTGCCCGCGCTGGACTTCACGCTCCCCGATCGGCACACCACCGACTACGAAGCCACCCAGGCGAACCGCGCTGCCGTCCGCACCTCAGAGATCGGTGACTGGCTGCCCACTTTCGCAGTGGACGGCGGCCCGGCCGAGCAGCTGTTCGACTGCGACCAGGTCGCCGTCCCCGACGAGGACGCAGGGCTCGGCACCATCGCCGTGGTCGGTTTCGATGCGGCCACGCCGGACACCACCTCGGCGACCGGCCTCGCCGTCGACTCCGAGCTCGCCTACGCCTCGACCGATCAGCTCTACCTCGCGACCAGCCCGTCGTACGACGTCATGGACCGATGCTTCGACTGCTTCGAGCCGGTGCCGCCCCGGGGTTGGGGTCGCCTCCTACCGAGCTGGGTGCCGCGGCCCAGCGGCGCCTCCGACGCGTGGGACAAGCAGACCGACGACGGCACCAGCCACCTGTACGCATTCGACCTCGACGGCATCGACACGACGTTCGTCGCAGCGGGCGAGGTGGACGGCGTGATCCGCGACCGCTGGTCGATGGACGCCGCCGACGGCACGCTGCGCGTCGCGGTCGGGCCGAGCTGGCGCACCGGCACAGGCAACTCCGTGGTCACTTTCCGCCAGGAGGGCAACGACCTGGTGGAGGCCGGCCGGCTCGACGGCCTCGGCGTGGGTGAGGACATCCAGTCCGTGCGCTGGTTCGACACCCTCGCCATCGTGGTGACCTTCCGGCAGGTCGACCCGCTCTACGCCATCGATCTGACCGACCCCGACCAACCGGTGCTGCTGGGCGAGTTGAAGATTCCGGGTTTCTCCGCCTACCTGCACCCGCTGGGCGAGCACCGCCTCCTGGGACTCGGCGAGGGACCGGGCGCAGCCGACGCGTGGGGCGCCCAGGCCGCGCTGTTCGACGTCACCGACCTCGCCCAGCCGCGGCAGCTGGACGTCGTGTCGTACGGCCCGGGCACCCAGGCGCTCGCCACGATCGACCCGCGGCAGCTGACCTGGCTTCCCGACGGCCGTACGGTGCTCAGTGTCGTGTCGGACTACAACCGGCGCGGTCCCGTCGGCTACGTCTCGGTGCTCACCCTGGGCGGCGGCAGGCTCGACAACCGGATGGTCCCCGTCGAGCACAGCAACGACGTCGCCGCGATCCGCCTGGTCCCACTCGCCGACGGCCGGGTGGTGCTGGTGACCGCCAAGAGCGCCGCGTTCCTAGTGCCGTGAACGGCACGAGCCGTGTGGCGCCCGCGGCCGCCCGTACGCTGGACGCATGTGCCGCAACATCCGACCGCTCAACAACTTCGAGCCGCCCGCGACCGACGACGAAGTGGCCGCGGCCGCGTTGCAGTTCGTGCGCAAGGTCAGTGGGAGCACCAAGCCGTCGTCGGCCAACCAGGCGATCTTCGACCAGGCGGTCCACGACATCACCCATGTCGTACGCCATCTCATCGACGACCTGGTGACCACGGCACCCCCCAAGGACCGCGAGGTCGAGGCCGCCAAGGCGCGTGAGCGGGCGGCGCTCCGCTACGCACGATGACCCAGCTGACCGAGACTCCCACGCGAGACGAGGTCGACGAGGCGCTCGAGTTCCTCGCCGGCCGGCGGCTGGTCGTGTTGACCGGGGCCGGTTGCTCGACCGACTCCGGCATCCCCGACTACCGCGGCCCGGGCAGTCCGGCGCGCACGCCGATGACCTACCAGGAGTTCGTGTCCGGCCCGCGGAGCCAGCAGCGCTACTGGGGCCGCAGCCACCTGGGTTGGGGCCGGATGCGGGGTGCCGAGCCCAACGAGGGCCACCGCGCGCTGGCCCGGATCGACCCGGAGCTGTTGATCACCCAGAACGTCGACGGCCTGCATGAGAGGGCCGGGTCCCGCCGGGTCGTCGCCCTGCACGGCCGGATCGCCGACGTGGTCTGCCTCTCCTGCCGCGCCGTGACCGCGCGTACGGCGCTGCACCAGCGACTCGACGAACTCAACCCCGGGTACGCCGAGCGGCACGCCCGCGCCGAGCTCCGGCCCGATGGCGACGTGGAGCTCGACGACACCAGTGACTTCGTCGTCGCCGGCTGTCGCGAGTGCGGCGGTGTCCTCAAGCCGCACGTCGTCTTCTTCGGCGAGAACGTCCCGGTCGACCGCGTCGAGCGTTGCTACGAGGCGGTCGACGCGCTCGCCGACACCGGCGGCGTACTGCTGGTGGCCGGCTCCAGTCTGACGGTGATGAGCGGCTTCCGGTTCGTGCGCCGGGCCGCGAAGGCCGGCACGCCGGTGGTCATCGTCAACCGCGGGACGACCCGCGGCGATGACCTAGCGACCCATCGCCTGGCGGTGGGCACCTCGGAGTTCCTCACCGCGCTGGCCGATCGCGTGGTTTGACGAGATCAGTGGGCAGACTCTCCCGGAGGCTGCTCCGCGTGGGGCGCTTCGGACTCTTCACGAGCCGTCGAGTCACGCAGCCAACGATCCACGATGTCGTCGCCGCCCTTGGCCGGTGCGGTCAGATCGAGGAACTCGCGTCGACGAGTGCCCCTCTTGAACGCAGCGAGCATGCTGCTTCCCCCATCCCCCGGACGCCCCCGCGTCCGTCCCCATGCCTCGACTGTAGGGAGGGGTCTGACGGAACTCCAGTAGATCCTCGAAGCACTTCCGGTGGTCCAGTTGTCTAGCCTGTCCACCCCGGCGACGCTCGCTGCGTCTCAACCCCGCACGGTGGTCGCTGCGGCGGTTTCGACACGCTCGCTGCGCTCGCGGCTCAACCACCGGCCAAGCGCGCTGTGGCTAGAGCTTGCGGACGAAGATATGGTCGGCCGCATCGGGGACGATCTCGGCGGTCTCGCCACCCGAGCCGACGAGCACACCCTCGGCGGTCGCGACCACGGTGATCGTCTTGTCGGGCAGGGCTCCCACGCGGCGCAGGGCACTCATCAGGAGTTCGTCCTTCTGCATCTCCTCGGAGATGCGGCGGACCAGCACTCGACCCTCCTCGACCGACGCGGCTTCCGACAGCGCCTCGACGCCGGTCATGAAGTCCTCTCCCAGCCGCACCTCTCCGAGCTCGGCGAGCCCCGGGATCGGGTTGCCGTACGGCGACTCCGTCGGGTGGTCGAGGAGTTCGACGAGGCGGCGCTCGACGGTCTCCGACATCACGTGCTCCCAGCGGCAGGCCTCGTCGTGGACCAGCTCCCAGTCGAGCCCGATCACGTCGGTGAGCAGCCGCTCGGCGAGCCGGTGCTTGCGCATCACCCGGGTCGCGAGCCGCAGCCCCTCGTCGGTCAGCTCGAGGTGGCGGTCGCCCTCGACGGTGAGCAGGCCGTCGCGCTCCATCCGGGCCACGGTCTGGGAGACGGTGGGGCCGCTCTGGTGCAGCCGCTCGGCGATCCTGGCCCGCAGCGGGACGATCCCCTCCTCGACCAACTCGTAGATGGTCCGGAGGTACATCTCCGTGGTGTCGATCAGGTCGCTCACCTTGTCATTCTGACCCATGAATGGCTGCGGACGCGCCTCGGCGCCCAAGAGACTCGGACCGGGACGACTTTGGACACGGGACCGCCGACCGGGGTCGCTTCCCGCTGTCGGCGGCGCTCCCTAGCGTCGAGGCCATGCGCACCCGGTGGCTCCCCGTCCTGGGCCTCACCGTGCTCGCACCGGTCTGCGCGGAATACCTCTGGGGCTACGACAATTCGACCGGCCACCCCGTGACCCTGTTGGGCAACCTGATCGTCTTCGTCCCGCTGTACGGCGCCCCCGCACTGCTGATCCGCGAAGTCGCTCGGCGCCGAGGGCTGGGCTGGCCCGGCATCGTGCTTCTCGCGGCGGCGTTCGGCGTGGTCGAGGCCGGACTGGTCGACCAGTCGATGTTCAGCCGCGACTACCGCGACATCCCCTACTGGTCGGAGATGGCGGATCCGACGTACGTCGCGCCGATCGGGCTGAGCATCTTCCTGGCCGTCACGTTCGTGGCCAACCACGTGCTGGCCAGCATGGTCGGTCCGATCGCGCTGGTGGAGGGGCTGGCCGCGAGCCGCGGCCGCGATCCGTGGCTCGGTCGACCGATGATCGCCGTCGCCACACTGCTCTACGTCGGCGCGTCGTCCCTGGTCTACGCCGACATGCTCGACACCGAGGGGAGCGCGATCGCCTCGCCCCGCCAACTGGTCGGTGCCGGGCTCGTGGCCGTCGCACTGGTCGCCCCGCCCACGTCGCGGCACTGGCCACCGGCTGGCTGACGGCGTTCGCGATCGGGGCCTTCTGGACCGAGCCGATCGGCACGGTCAGCGCCGCGGAGAAGCTCGGGCACCACCTGGTGCTGCTCGCTCTGGTCGTCGCCATCGGTTGCCTGGCGATCCGCCGCGCCGACCCCGCACCCCAGCGGGTTAGCGTGGCCGGGTGAGCGAGAGCACCCTCGACACCGACCTTGTCGTGGCCGGCCGGTTCCGCGGCCCGGCCCGATCCGGCAACGGCGGCTACACCGCCGGGGCGCTCGCCGCGCTCGCTCCCGGCGAGTGGCCCGCGGTGACGGTCCGGCTCAGCGCCCCACCGCCGATCGACGTGGCGATGACCGTCGTCCGCCATGACGAACGGGTCGTGGCGTCGTACGACGGTGCCGAGGTGGCGCGGGCGATCCGGGCCGACCACGAACTGACCCCGGTCGAGCCGCTCGATGCCGCGTCCGCGCGGGCGGCCGAGGCGGGCTACCCCGGACTGGCCTCGCACCCCTTCCCGACCTGCTTCTCGTGCGGCACCGGCCGCGATCCCGGTGACGGGCTTCGGATCTTTCCAGGACCAGTGGGCGACGACCGGGTGGCCGCGACCTGGACGCCCGACCCGAGCGTGGCCGGCGACTGGCACGAATACACCGACGCGACCCGCGAGGTGGGCCACGCCGTCACCTGGGCAGCGCTGGACTGCGCCGGCGGCTGGGCCGCCGATGTCGGCGTACGCCACATGGTGTTGGGCACGATGACCGCCCGGCTCGACTCGCTGCCGGTGGTCGGCGCCGAGCACGTCGTGGTCGGCGCTTGGCGCGGCGAGTCTGGCCGGAAGCGGATCAGCGCGACTTCTCTCTACGGAGCCGACGGCCGGCTGGTCGGCACCGCCGAGCAGGTGTGGATCGCGGTCGACCCGGCTGACTTCAATTGACGAGCCAGCGGCAAGCAGGATCAGCAGCGCCCTGGTGGCGACACGCGGTCGTCTACCAGGTCTACGTCCGCAGCTTCGCCGATGGCGACGGTGACGGGGTCGGCGACCTGCCGGGCATCACCGGCCGGCTCGGCTACCTGCGCGACCTCGGCGTCGACGCCGTCTGGCTGACGCCGTTCTACACCTCGCCCCAGCGCGACCACGGGTACGACGTGGCCGACTACCGCGACGTCGACCCACTGTTCGGCACCCTCGCCGACGCCGATGAGTTGGTGCGTGAGGCGCATGCTCTCGGACTTCGCGTCGTGGTCGACGTGGTGCCCAACCACACCTCGAGCGAGCATGCGTGGTTCCGCGCCGCCCTGGCCGCGGGACCGGGCTCGCCGGAGCGGGCGCGCTACCTGTTCCGCGACGGCCGCGGGCCGGACGGTGCGGAGCCGCCGAACAACTGGGGCTCGGTCTTCGGTGGCCCCGCATGGACGCGGGTCGTCGATGGCGACGGTGCTCAGGCTGGGGATCAGTGGTACCTCCACCTCTTCGACAGCTCCCAGCCCGACCTCGACTGGCGCAACCCCGAGGTCGGCGACCTGTTCGAGGGAGTGCTGCGGTTCTGGCTCGACCGCGGAGTCGACGGCTTCCGGATCGACGTCGCCCACGGCCTGGTCAAGGAGGCGACCCTGCGCGACCAGGTCGTCGACAAGGGTGCCGACCCGGGCGGCGCCGAACTGGAGGGCGGCCACTCCATGGTCGAACGCGTCCTGCAGGACGAACCGATGTGGGACCAGCCCGAGGTGCACGACGTCTACCGCCGCTGGCACCGGGTGCTGTCGGAATACGACGGCGACCGGATGGCCGTCGCCGAGGCCTGGACCCAGACCCCCGAGTCGATGGCGCGGTTCGTCCGCGCCGACGAACTCAGCCAGGCCTTCAACTTCTCCTGGCTCCTCGCTCCCTGGTCGGCGACGGCCTTCGCCGAAGTCATCCGCCGCACGCTCGACGAGCTGGCGGAAGTCGACGCGGCTCCGACGTGGGTGCTGAGCAACCACGACGTAGCCCGGCACGCGACGCGGTACGGCGGCGGTCGGATCGGACTGTCCCGGGCGCGGGCGGCGACGCTGACGATGCTGGCGCTGCCCGGGTCGGCCTACCTCTACCAGGGCGAGGAGCTCGGGCTGGAGAACGTCGACGTCCCACCCAAGGCCCGCCAGGACCCGGCCTGGCACCGCACCGGTCGCGACTGGCGCGACGGCTGCCGGGTGCCGCTCCCCTGGTCCGGCGCGGCGCCGCCGTACGGCTTCGGGCCCGGCACCGGCCAGCCATGGCTTCCGCAGCCCACGGACTGGGCCGACCGGACCGTAGCCGCGCAGGAGGCGGACCCGGCCTCCACGCTGAGCTTCTACCGGCAGGCACTGGCGGCCCGGCGGAAGCACGCGGTCGACCTCCCCGAGGACGTCGACCTGCTAGACGCCGGCCCGGACGTGCTGACCTACCGACGTTCCGCGCTGACCGTGGTCCTCAACACCGGCGACGGCGCCGTCGAGCTGCCGGCCGGCGAGATCGTCGTCGCCAGCGGCGAGCTGGACGGGCGGCAGCTGCCGCCCGACACCGCGGTCTGGCTGCTGCCAGACCTTCGGTGAGAGGTCAGGAATCTCAACATCTGTTGGGATTCATCCCGACGAACGAACCCGAGCGTCGCCGCTGGCTGGGAATGTCGCGCTACATGTGTCGCGGACGTCGTCTGCGGCGCTGACAGCTACGAACAATCTCTTGCGCAAGGCCTCGTCGGGGAGTGGTTCGTGAGCGGAGCGAGCGCGCCTCGTGATCGGCCCCATGGCCATGGCGACGGCGAAGCCCGCGAAGCGGAGCGAGGC
>DOWL01000097.1:0-4473 GCA_003519585.1 Nocardioides sp.
CGCGCTTGGCGTGTTCCTGGGTGCGGGCCTGGGCCTGGTGGTAGCGGTGGTTCTGGGTGTCGGGCCAGTGGTCGGAGGTGCCCTTGGCAAACCGGGAGACGGTCTCGACGCCGGCCGAGATGAACGCGTGACCCTCGCCCGCCTTGATCGCGTGGAAGGCCATCCGGGTGGTCTGCACCGAGGAGGAGCAGTAGCGGGTGATCGTCGCGCCGGGCAGCTCGTCATAGCCCATCAGCACATTGACGATCCGGGCCATGTTGTTGCCCGATTCCCCGCCGGGCAGGCCGCAGCCGAGGTAGTGGTCATCGATCGTCGCCGGGTCGAGCTCGGGGATCTTGGCCAGCGCCGCCTGAATGATCGTGGCGGTCAGGTCGTCGGGCCGCAGGTCCTTGAGGGAACCTTTGTTGGCGCGGCCGATGGGCGAGCGAGCGGCAGAGACGATGACGGCTTCAGGCATGCCTTCGAGCCTAGGGGAGAGGCGGCTCTAGCGGGATGTGGGCACCGTCACGGGGTTGGCTCGATCAGGGCTGCGTCAGAGCGTGCAGCACCAGCGCCAAGGAGGTCGACAGGAACGGGCGGCGTTCGCCCGGTGGCTTCTGCAAGGCACCGATGAGCAGACCGTCGAACGACGCCACGAGGGCTTCGGCCCGGCCGTCGTCGTGCTGTTTCTCGGCCCGGGTGAGGATCCCGTCGACCACCCCGACCAGCCGGGTGCGGGAAGCGGTCAGCGTCTGGGCCACCTCGGGGTTGCGTGGTGCCTCCAACGACAGCTCGAGCTTGGCCACGATCAGCTCGCGTTCCTCGAGCCAGCGCTCGAAGAGTGCGAGGGTCAGTGCGACCGCCCGCTCGTCCTCGCCCGAGCACGCGACGAGCTCGGTGGCGAGCTCGTCCACGTCGGCCGCGAGTGTCGCGGCCACGTGCTCGGCCACCGCCACCTGTAGCGCTTGGCGGGTGCGGAAGTACGCCGAGCAGGTGCCTTCAGGCAGCCCGGCCTGACGATCCACCGCCCGGTGGGTGAGGCCGCGCAGCCCTTCGTCGGCGACCACGTGCAGGGCGGCGTCCATGAGCGCGCGGCGGCGCGGAGTGAGCGCCGGCGGGCTCGTGGTGGCTGTGATAGAGGGCACGTCGAACGAATCTACCCAAGGAGTTGCGGCGGGGCGGCCAGGAGCGTACTTTCTACACACGTAGAAGATTTCTACAGACGTAGAAAGGAATCGATCATGTCGTACGAACTCAGCGCAGTCCTCCCGTTCGTCGTGATCGTCGCCCTGCTCGCCCTCGTCGGCAGCATCGCCTCGGTCACCGTCCTCGGTCAGTCCGTGGTCCGCCACCACCAGCTCCGGGTGGCCCGGCACCAGAGCATCCCGACGTACTACCGCCGGCTCGTGCTGGCCCACTGACCCGCTCGCACGCCCCGGCTCGCCGCCTCTGGCAGAGTCGGGGTGTGCGCCATCGCTACGAGTGCCCGATGCGTTGGGCCGACCTCGACCAGCTCGGTCACGTCAACAACGTGGTGTACGTCGACTACCTCCAAGAGGCTCGCGTCGACATGTTGCGGGCCCACGGCCGCGGCACGGAGGCCCTCGCCTCGGCGCTCGTGGAGGGGCTGGTCGTCGCTCGACACGAGGTGACCTTCCTCAAGCCGCTCACCTACGACTTCCGGCCGGTCTCCATCGAGTGCTGGGTGACCGACATCAAGGCCGCCACCTTCACGATGGCCTACGAGATCTTCGACGACGGTGACGCGGGGGAGCGAGTGGTCTACCTCCGCGCCACGACGGTGCTCACGCCGTACGTCTTCGCCGAGGAGCGCCCACGGCGGATCACCCACGAGGAGCGGGCCGCTCTCGAGGTGCATCTCGAACCCGATCACCAGCCGCGCCGGCGTACGCCGCCACTGCCCGAGCCGATCACCGCGCACTACCCGATCCACGTGCGGTTCTCCGACGTCGACGTCTACGGCCACGTCAACAACGTGAAGTACTTCGAGTACCTCCAAGAGGCGCGGATCTCGATGGTCAACGACCTGGTGCCGGTACGCCGGTTCAGCGTCGTCGTCGCGCAGACCGACGTCGACTACGTGCGCCCACTCCTGTTCCGCGCGACGCCGTACGACTGCCGCTCGACGATCACCCGGGTCGGCACCCGCTCGATGACCGTCCAGTCGGAGTTCCTCGACGGCGACGTCGTCCTCGCGCGCGCCAATGTGGTGGTCGTCTTCTTCGACCTGGCCAGCGGCCGCTCGACCGAGCCCGAACCCGAGGTACGCGCGGCGCTGCTCGGCGCCGCCCATCCGGACTGAGCCGTGGACGAGCCAGTGGTGCAGTGGCTGCTACAGGGCGACCCGGCGATCCGCTGGCAGGTCCTGCGGGATCTGCTCGACGCCGACGAGACTGTGGTGGCGACCGAGCGAGCCCGGGTCGAGCACGAGGGCTGGGGTGCTCGGCTGCTGGCGCTGCGGGCTGCTGATGGGCTGTGGGCCAATGGAGCCTGCTTTCCCGATACCGCTGCGTTCGCGGCTGCCACCGCACAGGCGCGGGCTGCCGGCGACCCACCGCCGCCCTGGCCCTCGGCCGAGTCGCCCGGGTCCGAGCCGGGTCAGCCCTGGACCGCGACGTACCCGGTCCTGCTCGACCTGTGCCACCTCGGCGTCCCCCCGAACAGTGTGGTCATGCAGGAGACCGCGCAACTGGTGGCCCGCAACTGCCGCTGGGAGTACGACGGGCTGCCGTTCTTCGGCGGCGAGGTGGACTGCTGCATCAACGCCGGCACGATCCTGATCGGCACCTATCTGGGCGTCGACGTCGAGCCGGTGGTGCAGCGGCTCGTGGCCGATCAGATGCCCGATGGTGGCTGGAACTGCTGGGCCGAGACCCGCCCCGCGCCGTCATCGTTCGAGGTCCGCGAGGTCCGCCGTAACGGCGAGGAGTACCTGCTCCGGCGCCACCTGTTCCGGTCGTTGCGTACCGGCGAGGAGGTCAACCCTGAGTGGGCGTTGTTCTCCTACCCGCCACGGTGGCACTACGACCTGCTCAAGGCCACGGACTACTTCGCCCAGCGTGGTGGCCCTCCTGATCCGCGGCTGACCGAAGCGGTCGAACGCGTCCGCGCCAAACGCCAACCCGACGGGCGTTGGCTGCTCGAGAACACCCATCTTGGTGCGGTCCACTTCCGGTTCGAGGAACCCGACGGCACTCCCAGCCGGTGGAACACCTTGCGTGCTCTGCGGGTGCTGCGCTGGTACGACGCGGGCGGCCACTCCGGTGGTGCTGGCTAGGCGTGTTGACGAAGGCAGACCATGTGTGAGCGGGTCGCGGCAGATCCGGGTGCGCTCAGCCCGGCATGGTCGACTATCTACGTCCAGCCGTCCTCTTCGTCCTGGCCGGTGTTGAGCTCGCGAGGGTCAGCGATGAATCTGAGGAAGCGTTGGGCCAAGGGTGTGGTGAGCCGGTCATAAACCGCAGATCCGGAGACCATGCCGCTGAGCCCCGCAATCAGGAGGCTGTTGTCGGCGAGGTCCTTGGCCACCAGATGTGCCCAGTCACTGTTCCGGAACTCGGGTAGTGCCGGCTGGAGGCCGTTTATGCGCGAGCCGGCCATGTACTGCTCAGGCTGGATCCCCCGTGCCGCGAACCATCCGTGCGGGTCATCGAAGTAGGTAAGCATGAGCAACTGGGCCGGCGTGAACTGCTCGACGAGTCGGAAGAATCGCGCTTGCTCGTCGTCATCTGGAGCACCTACAAGGGTTGAGTTGAGGACGCCGTTTCGGAGAGCTTCTAGCTTCTCCCTAGCGTGCGTTGCCTGAGCGGCGCGCGTCGCGTTGATCACCGCATCAACGAATGTCTCATTTTGGGCTAGGTCCTCAAACGCAAGTGGCTCGTCCATCTGCTGCTGCAGGTCGTCGACTGCGGCGGCGAGCTCATCGAACCAGTGGTTGAGGCGCTTGTTGAAGCTGTAGTTGACGGCGTAGGCAAAGGCGACAGCCATCGTGCTACCGACGACGGGCAGCATGTTGATGCCTGCTTCGGCACCGGTCTCGACCAACTCGCGGCTGGTTGACTTCTGTGGACGTTCAAGCACTCGTTGAAGACTAGTGTCGACATCCGGCCTCGATTGTGACGGTTAGTTCGCGCGTCGGCTGGACATCGCGGCGTGGTCGGACGGAGCATGCTGGCTGGCGTAGGCACAGGTTGGCGTCTAACGCGGCCGTTCTTGTGCGGCTCGGTTCGTCGCCGCGAGAACGAAGTCGTCGTTGATTTTGATAACGAGCGCGAGTGTCATTCGGAGGGCGATCAGGTAGGTGTGGAAGTGGGCGTCTTCGCCCTCTGTGTTGGCCTGTGAACCGTGTATGTATTTATTGCGCAACTCAGGTCCGTTGCTGAACTCCTGGGCGTTGAGGAAGTAGTTGAAGTACTTCCCTTCAGCTTCGGTGAGTAGTGAGGAGCGGCGGGTCGCCCAGCCTTTCCCGATCAT
>DOWL01000097.1:4682-5968 GCA_003519585.1 Nocardioides sp.
GCCCAGCCTTTCCCGATCATCGCGTCCACCTCGGCCTGTCCAGCGAGGGAGAGGCGGTAGTAGCTCGCTGCCTGAGTGGTGAAGAGGGCGTTGAGGATGAGGAACTGTTCGACGTTCGCGAGCTGTACCCGTGCTCCGGTGTTCTCGAGGACGCCGAGGCGGATCAGATGGTCGATGCTGGGCTTCTGGTAGTCGTGGAAGGCGATGTAGGCGACGTCGTGGCGCGCGAGAAGCATGGCGGCGTTGTCGTCTTGGAGGTCATCGTTGATGTAGGTCAAGCTCGATTGGTCGGAGAAGAGGGCGTGCAGGATCCCCCCTATGTCAGAGTCCTCCTTCGGATAGATGTACTTGCCGTCGAGGAGGCTGGGCAGATCCTTGAAGGCAACCGGTTTGGAACCCACTGACAGAAGGTCTCGGTCGAGTTCGCCGTCCCTCACGTAGAGAGCGAACTGTTGCGCCACGCTGTCCATCTCGGCGAACAGGTGTCTGACTCTCTGCAGGTAGGAAGTGCCTGAGACGGAAGGGGCAAAGGAGAAGTTCGCGGCGCTGAACTCCTCGACGAGGTATTCCTGGAAAACCATGAGATGACCTGCTCAAGGTTGAGGTCCTTGGTCTCGAGGTAGTGGATGTAGAGCCGGATCTGGAGCAGTGAGCTCCAGTCGATCGCACGGAATGCGGCGCCCGTCCGGTACTCGGTCTTCCCTGGCGTGCCCATGAAGCGCTCCATCACACCCAGCTGGGATGGGTAGGACGGAAAGTGCAACAGCGCATGGCGGTCAACGAAGTCGAAGAGGTGGACGAAGTTGTTGAGGATGCTGGCGTTATCGAGTGTCTGGTCCAACCACCTGCGGCTGTAGGTGTATCGGGCTACCAGTTCATCGTCGGTCGAGCGGAGATCCTCGAGCACCGGTTCGGCCTGGTCGTCGGCGATGCCGACCTCGCAGCCTGTCTTGAAACCGGTGTTCTGCTCGAAGAACTTGGCGTTCATCTCCGCGCGGCGGCGTTGGGCGCGCAACTTGAGCTTGTCGTCGATCCCCGCCTCCGGATGCTCTTTCGACGTTGCAATCAGGCCCAGGTAGTTCGGGTTGGCATCGGTGCTGTCGACGTACCTCTCGAAGAGCTCACCTGAATCGACCGAGGTAAGGCTGGGCGGGAGATGAATCTCAGCTCGTACGTCGGCCTGCAGGTACTTCTTGACCAGGTGCTCAGCGCCGCGAGGCGAGGCAAAAAGCATGCCCCGGATCTCGCCGTCGTAGGCGGTCACGAGCTTCTTGCTCGCCAACAGA
>DOWL01000097.1:6138-6783 GCA_003519585.1 Nocardioides sp.
CGCCGAGGCGGACGCAAGTAGAGGTGAGGGCGGGAAGCACCGTGGACGCGTCGCAGCGGTTGAAGGCCCCGCTCCGGCCCAGCAGATCGAGAAGATCTGCGTGATAGTCGTGGCCGATGCCATGCACTTTGGCCGCGAAGTTGGAGTTGTCGACTTGCGAGAAGTGCCGCGCGACGGCGCTACGGATCTGAGGAATCCGTTCCTTGACGCGTTCTCTCTCTGCGTCGGTGAGGGTGCTCGGGAGGAGACCGTGCTCGAGGTACTTCTGAACGTTGTGGAGTTCGAGGACGTCTACGGTGTTCGTCGGGGCGTTGTTCGGATCGAACTGCTCAACGAGTTCGACGGCCCGCGGGACATGCCAACCAGCCGCAAGGTCGTCGACGCCGTAGAACCGGACCCGTTGAAGGTCCGGATCCTCGTCACTCAACCGTCCTCCATCACCGCTCCGCGCAGAGCGTCTCTATTCCTACGGCGAGATGTTGGCCGCGGAGTCCGAGGAGCGCGCAACACGAGCGCGGTGCTCACGCCAAATGCATAGACAACGTGCCGGGCCGGCTCCATGGTCATCACCTCGAACATATGTTCCCATAGCAGTTCGAGAGGCGGTCGCAGGCGCGCTCGGCACCGATTCGACTGGGCGGGGGG
>DOWL01000097.1:6936-7409 GCA_003519585.1 Nocardioides sp.
GCCGTCAGTCGGATCTCGGCAGATCCGGCAGCCCTAGCGGTTGAACTCCCAGTCCTGCGGGCGCAAGTAGACAGATTTGAGGTCCAGCGTTAGCCCAGTCCGCCCCTCGGCTCGAAGTTGTTCGACACACTCCTCAGCGGCCTTTTGCGAGTAGAACGTTCCCAAGTTGGTGGCTGCTTCGCCGTCGACATCCTCCATGACCGAGTAAACGATGTCGGCACATCGGTAGCCGCGCGGCAGCACCATGAGCCGCGACTTCCAGGTGCGGAAGTGCAATCGGCCGACGCGAAGGCGGATGCGCGTCGGGCTTTGAATCTCGATCTCGAACACCCACGCAGCGTAGGACCAGTCGCTGCGCCTACGCGCTCCGCCTACGTCCGCTCATCGGGCATCTTGGGGCTATCCGGGCGCCTTTCGACCGGTCGTTTCGGTGTGTGTGGATGACGAGAATCGGAATGTCGGTGGCCGCGTCT
>DOWL01000094.1 GCA_003519585.1 Nocardioides sp.
GGATCGCCCACTGGTAGGCAAGCAGCAGCGTCTCGGCCTCCATGATCCGGATCGCATCAGCACGCGCACCAGCAGCAGCGAGGACATCCGCCTCGCCCATCGCCGCCAACTCCCCCGCCCCGAGCATGAATCAACCCAACCAGGCGCCACCGACATTTCGGCGCTCGAAACAGCCCGCAGATCAGCATCTCCGCGCACAGTTTGAAAGTGCGCTCTCAGAGGATCGACGACGCAGAAAAAGGACCTTCCGGACACCGGTTGTCGCGGCGCGTTGTTTGCTGCCTCACGCCGCCGGATCGACCAGATCGAACCCGATCGACTCCCGGGAGTCGCCCACCTTCATCCCGAAGGTGACCGAGCCCGCGAGGCCCGCATCCTGCGCCTCCGGGAAGGCCAGGACCACCGGGCTGCTCGCCCCCGGCTCGATCGAGGCGGGTGAACGGGTCTGCTCGCCGGTGATCGTGGTGTCCTGGTCGATGTACAACCCCGGCCGCGGCGCGAGTGGAACGTCGCCCGCGGTGATCGTCACGACGACGTAGAGCGTGCCGCTCTGCGGCGAGCGATAGGCGTACTCCGGCTGGACGGTGTACAAGCCCGAGGCCTCGATCGGCGCCTGCCCCGTGAGGTCGACCAGAGCGTCGTCGAGTGAGGTCCCGGACACGGTGAAGTCGGTGAGCTCGCCATCTGCGCCCTCGAGGTCCGCCCACGTGACGCACTCGTCGGCGTTGCCCGTGCCGCCGCACGCCTCGAACCCGTCGTCGACCTGCTTGACCTCCGCGTCGTCGATCGCCTGACCAGCGGCGATGGCGGCGGCCGAGTACCCCGCGAGGTAGGCGGCGTACCCCTGCGCTGGCGATCCGTCGGCCGCGATCTCCTGCGCGTCCGCGAGTTGCTCCGGGTCGTAGGAGCCGACTGCGTCGAAGTACGTCGTCAGCTTCGCATCCGTCGGCAGGTCGCCCCCCTGCCCACCGCTGCCAGCTCCGCCGTCTCCGTCGTCGGACGTGCAGCCCGGCACCAGCGCGAGCACGAGAACAGCGGCGGCGACAGAGAGGAGCCTCACCGCGCCATCATGCCTGGCGAGCCCTGGCAGTCGCGGGCCTGTGTGAGAGTAGAGCCATGCGTGCGCTCGGGTTCCTGGCGGTGGTCGCATGGCTGCTCGGTGGCCCCCTACTAGGCCCCGCATCCGCGGCCCACGCCCGAGACCCGCGCTGGGAGTTCTGGACCGACGACACGACGCGCTACACCTCGCCCTGGTTCGCCGGCGCCCGCCGGATCATGATCCCGTACGGCTGCACCGAGGCTCCCTACTACGCGCACGACTCGCGGTGCCCCGGAGACGAGGGATTCCACCACGGGCTCGACATCGCGATGCCGTGCGGGACCCCGCTGTATGCCGGCAAACGGGTCCGGGTGGTCGACGCGGCGAGCCTCGGACCGGCGTACGGCGACAACCCGGTCCTGCTCCGCAACCGCAAGCTGGGCTGGGATCTGGTGATCGGCCACACCCGCAAGGTCTTCGTGCAGCCCGGCGACCGGGTCCGGCGTGGACAGATCTTCGCCCGGGCCAACGACAGCGGCGCGCCGGACGGCTGCCACCTGCACTTCGAGGTCCGCGCGATCGGGGGCGGCCTCGACACCGCGCGCTGGCCCCGCCCGCTGCTCGCGCTGACGCCGTCGTGACCCCCCGATGCCCATGACACCCGAGCAGGAACGCGTGCTGCGCGGCTTCTTCGACCCGGACGGTCGGCTGCACACGATTCCCAGCAAGCACCGCAAGCTGCTCGTGGTCCTCGATCGCCTGGCCCAGGAGTTCGCGCCCGGGCGCACCTACCCGGAGGCCGAGGTCGACGAGACGCTGCGCCGGTTCCACCCTGACCACGCGGCACTGCGCCGCTACCTGGTGGAGAACGACTTCATGACCAGGGAGGACAACGTGTACTGGCGCAGCGGAGGGACCTTCGAGGTATGACCGGCAGCGGCGAGATCCACGCTGAGATCCACGGCGAGGACTGGTACGGCGACGACCTGGCCGACGTGCGCCACGAGCAGATCCGGTTCGTCGAGGTCGACCTCACCGAGGTGCGCACGGCGGGCGCGGTGTTCGAGGGATGCACGTTCGACCGGTGCCGGTTCAACGCCTCGGTGCACATGGCGACGGCGTTCGTCGGCTGCACGTTCAGCGGCACCAGCTTCTTCGACGCCACGTTGGACGGCTGCAAGCTGACGGGGTCGACGTTCACGCGCTGCACGCTCAAGCCGATCACGGTCCGCGGCGGGCAGTGGCGCGGTGTGCTGCTGCGGGGCGCCGATCTCACCGGTCAGGACCTGTCCGGAGTCGACCTGCGCGAGGCCGACCTCTCGATGGCCGTCCTGGCCGGTGCAACGCTGCGCGGAACTGACCTCAGCGGTGCCGAGCTGCGCGAGGCCGACCTCACCGACGCCGATCTGCGAGGAGCCAGCCTTGCTGGCAGCGACCTCGATGCGGCAAACCTCCGGGGTGCCCGCGTAGACCTGGAGGGGGCCGTGCTCCTGGCCGAGCGGACCGGCGCTGTGGTGGACGTCTCGGAGAGATAAGCACCGTCGTACGGCACACTGCGGGCATGACCTCGTCGTACTTCGACCAGTTGGCCGACTCGGTGCTCGACGGGAAGCCCGCCACCGAGGACGACGCACTCGCGGTGCTGCGCGCCCACGATGAGGAGCTGCTGGACGTGGTCGCCGCCGCGGGACGGCTGCGACGAGAGCACTTCGGCAACACGGTCAAGGTCAACTACCTGGTCAATCTCAAGTCGGGACTCTGCCCGGAGAACTGCAACTACTGCAGCCAGGCTCTGGGCTCGACCGCCGACATCCTCAAGTACAAATGGCTGAGCACCGACGAGGCGCTCGAGCAGGCCGCTGCCGGGCTCAGGGGCGGCGCCACCCGCGTCTGCATGGTCTCCAGCGGCCGCGGGCCGACCCACAAGGACGTCGAGCGGGTCGCCGACATGGTCGGCACCATCAAGGCCGAGCACCCCGAGGTCGAGATCTGCGCATGCCTCGGGCTGCTCAAGGACGGTCAGGCCGAGCGGCTGCGCGAGGCCGGCGTGGATGCCTACAACCACAACATCAACACCGCCGAGTCCCACCACGACCAGATCGTGCAGACTCACACCTACGCCGACCGAGTCGACACCGTCGAGAGGGCCAAGACCGCAGGACTCTCGCCGTGCAGCGGCCTGATCGCCGGACTCGGTGAGACTGACGAACAGCTGGTCGAGGCACTCTTCGCGCTCCAGGCCCTCGACTCCGACTCGATCCCGGTCAACTTCCTCATGCCCTTCGACGGCACCCCCTACGAGAACGTCTGGGATCTCACGCCGATGCGCTGCGTGAAGATCCTGGCCATGGCGCGATTCGTCTGCCCCGACAAGGAGATCCGGATCGCCGGCGGCCGGGAGATGCACCTGCGGACGCTGCAGGGCCTCGCGCTGCACGTCGCCAACTCGATCTTCCTCGGCGACTACCTCACCTCCGAGGGCCAGGCCGCCGAGGCCGACCTCGAGCTGATCCGCGACCACGGCTTCGCGGTGCTCGGCTCCCCCGACCAGGCCACCGAGTCCAGCGGGACGCACGACCCGGCCAAGCGGCGACGCGGCGCCGGCACCGCCGTCGCACCGAATGCCTGAAACCCCCGCGGAGCTGCTCGCGTTCGACCGCGAGCATCTCTGGCATCCCTACACCTCGATGACCGAGCCGACTCCGGTGCGGCTGGTGGAGTCCGCTTCCGGTGTCCGCCTGCGGGTCGTCGGCCCCGACGGCACCAGGTCCGAGCTCGTCGACGGCATGTCGTCGTGGTGGGCCGCGATCCACGGGTACGCCGTGCCGCAGCTCGACGCCGCGGTCGCCGACCAGCTCGGCCAGATGGCGCACGTGATGTTCGGCGGGCTGACCCACGCTCCCGCCGTACACCTCGCCGAGCGGCTGGTCGCGCTGGCGCCTGACGGCCTCGAGCACGTGTTCCTCTGCGACTCGGGCTCGGTGTCGGTCGAGGTCGCCCTCAAGATGGTGCTGCAGCACCAGCGCGGCCTGGATCACCCGGGACGGACTCGGATGCTCACCGTGCGCGGTGGCTACCACGGTGACACCTTCGGTTGCATGAGCGTGTGCGACCCGGTCGGTGGGATGCACTCGATGTTCGCCGAGGTGCTGGCCCAGCAGGTCTTCGCGCCGCAACCGCCGCCGCCCGGCGGCGACGTGGACGCATGGGCGGCCTCGTTCCGGGCGCATGCGCGCGCGTACGCCGACGAGCTCGCCGGGATCATCGTCGAGCCACTGCTCCAGGGTGCCGGCGGCATGCACGTCTACGACGTCGCGTGTCTGCGGGTGATGCGCGAGGTCGCCGACGAGCACGGCCTGGTGCTGGTCTTCGACGAGATCGCCACCGCGTTCGGCCGGACCGGCACCTACTTCGCGGCCGAGGCCGCGGGCGTCACGCCAGACATCATCTGCGTCGGGAAGGCGCTCACCGGCGGGTATCTCACCCTGGCGGCCGTCCTCTGCACCGGTGAAGTGGCGCGCGGGTTGTCTGCGTCGGAGTCGGGCGTGTTGATGCACGGGCCGACGTACATGGGCAACCCGCTCGCCTGCGCGGTCGCGTTGGCATCCCTGGACCTGCTCGAGTCCTCGGACTGGCGCGCCAACGTCGCGCGGGTGGGCGCCGGGCTGGCGGGTGGCCTGGAGCCACTGCGCGAGGTGCCGGGCGTGGCCGATGTGCGGGCGATCGGCGCGGTCGGCGTGGTCCAACTCGACCAGCCGGTCGACGTGGTGAAGGCGACCGATGCCGCCGTCGAGGAGGGCGTGTGGCTCCGGCCGTTCCGCGATCTGATCTACACGATGCCGCCGTACGTCACCCCTGACGCCGACGTCGCGCGGATCTGCACCGCCATCGAGCGGGCGGTGAGCGTGGCATGACTCGCTGGGAGCGCTGGCTCGCCGCCGAGGCCGCGGCTCGTGACGCCGCCGGGCTGCGTCGATCGCTGCGGCCCAGGCCCGCCGAAGGGGCGACCACCGACCTGGCCGGCAACGACTACCTCGGCCTCGCCCGCGACCCAGCGGTGGTTGCCGCCGCGGCGACGGCCGCCCAGCTCTGGGGCGCCGGTGCCGGCGCCTCCCGCCTGGTGACCGGCACTCTCGAGCTGCACGCGCAACTCGAGCGCGAGTTGGCGGCGTACCTCGGACAGCCTGCGGCGCTGGTGTTCTCGACCGGCTACCACGCGAACCTGGCAGTGGTGGCGGCGTTGGGCGGCCGCGACGCACTCGTGGTCTCCGACGCGCATATCCATGCCTCACTGGTCGACGCGGTGCGGCTCTCGCGCTCGGCCGTGGAGGTGGTCCCGCATCACGACGTGGCCGCGGTCGAGGCAGCCCTCTCCGCTGCTGGCGACCAGCGGGCTCTGGTGCTGGCCGAGTCGGTCTACTCCGTGCTCGGCGACGCGGCACCGCTGGTGGAGCTGACCGAGCTGTGCGCACGCCACGACGCGCTGTTGATCGTCGACGAGGCCCACGGACTCGGCGTACACGGTCCGGGCCTGGTCGCCGAGCTCGGTCTGGCCGGCCACCCGCACGTCCTCGTGACCGCGACCCTCTCCAAGGCCCTGGGCAGCCAGGGCGGTGCGGTGCTCGGTCCCTCGGCGGTGGTCGACCACCTGGTCAACCGTGGCCGGCCGTTCATCTTCGACACGGGCCTCGCGCCCGCCTCCGCCGGCGCTGCCCTCGAAGCGCTGCAACAACTCCGTGCCCGTCCCGAGCTCGCGGACGTCGTACGCCGGCGGATGGCCGACCTCGCGGCGGCCCTCGGCGCCGAGCCATCAGCCGGTGCGGTCCTCTCGGTGCCGATGCCGTCGCCCCAAGCGGCGGTCGCGGCGCAGGCAGCCGCGCTGGCCCAGGGCGTCACCGTGGGCTGCTTCCGGCCGCCATCGGTGCCGGACGGCATCTCGCGGCTGCGGATCACGGTCAGCGCGGGCGTCCCCGACTCCGATTGGGCTCGCGCGGTGGACGTGCTCGTGGCGGTGGTCAAGGAAGCGTCGTGATCACCGTGGTCACGGGCACCTCGACCGGGGTGGGCAAGACGATCGCCACCGCGGCCCTTGCGGTCGTCACGCCAGACGTCCTCGTGGTGAAGCCGGTGCAGACCGGCGCCGCCGACGGCGATTCCGACGCTCGCGAGGTGCGACGGCTGACCGGTGTCCGCGTGCAGGAGTGGACGACGCTCGACGAGCCACTGGCCCCCGACACCGCCGCACGACGCCAGGGGGTAGCCATCCCGAGCGTCGCGGCGTACGCCGAGCGCCTGCTCGCGCTGCCGGATCCGAACCTCGTGGTCGAGGGCGCGGGCGGGCTGCTGGTGCGGCTCGACACCGACGGCCGGACGCTCCTCGACCTGGCCGCGGCGCTGGCCGCGCGCATAGAGGTGGAGGTCGTCGTGGTGGTGGCGGCCGGCCTCGGGACCCTCAACCACACCGAGCTGACTGTCGATGCGCTCCGGCGACGGGGACTCGAGGTCCGCGGGCTCGTCATCGGCGCGTGGCCGGACTCCCCCGGGCTGGCCGAGCAGTGCAACCTCGAGGACCTGCAACGCATAGCGCCCCTGATTGCGGTGCTTCCGGCGGGGGCCGGAGCGCTGCAGCGCGATGCGTTCGTCGCCGCGGCGCCCGATTGGTTCAGGCCTCCACCGTCAACCTCTGGTTGAGGAACCACCAGTCCGCGACACAGACATCCTGGGTCAGCTCGCTCATGCTTCCAACCTTCCCACCAACCGCTCACCAGCCCGGCGGAGTGCGCTGCCGCCACGGGGCCGCCGCCTCGACCTGGGCGCACAGCGAGAGCAGGAGCTCCTCCTCCGCGGGCCGAGCAGCGAGCATCACGCCGATCGGCAGGCCTTCATCGGTCCAGGACAGTGGTAGCGAGGCGGCGGGCATGCCGGTGACGTTCCATGCGCTGGTCCAGGGGGTGAACCGCTTCTGCGCCTCGAAGTCGGCGGCCGGGTCGTCGTCGTTCCGGATCGCGCCGACCGGGAGCGGCGGCGCCGCGAGGGTGGGCGTGAGGACGGCGTCGTACGGCGCCAGCGCGGTGAGCGCTCCGGCGGCGAATCGCCGCATCGCGCCGATGGCGAGGCCGAAGTCGGGACCGCTGACCTGTCGACCGCGCTCGCTCAGCCAGCGGGTCAGCGGGCGCAGCAGGTGTTCCTGCTCGGGTGGTACCACCGACAGTGCGGTGAGCACAGCCCAGCAGGTCTCGAAGACCGGCACGGCCTCGGGCGGCAGGGGCACGGCAACCTCCTCGACCTCGTGGCCGAGCCCCTCCAACATCCGCGAAGCGTCCACAACCGCGTCCAAACATGCCTTGTCCACAGGTGCCTCGGCGATCACTGGCGCCGTGAACCGGGCGATCCGAAGATGGCCTGGATCGCGATCACACGCCGCGAGGAACGAGCCGACAGGAGGTGGTGCCCAGGACGGATCCCCCGCCCGACGACCGGCGAGCTCATCGAGCATCGCCGCCGCGTCGCGCACGGTCCGGCCGATCGGCCCGGCCGTCGCCAAACCCACCGGGTCGCCGTACATCGGGTGACCGCTGATCCGTCCGCGCGTGGGCTTGAGCCCGAACAGCCCACAGCAGGAGGCCGGGATCCGGATCGAGCCACCCCCGTCCGAGCCCTGCGCGACGGGGACGAGTCCGGCCGCGACCGCCGCAGCCGCTCCGCCGGAGGAGCCACCGGCCATCCGGGTCCGGTCCCACGGCGTCACCGCGGGCGGACGGCCCTCCGGCTCGGTGTAGCACGGCGAGCCGAACTCCGGGGTCGCCGTCTTCCCGAGGCTGATCATGCCCGCGGCCTCCAACGCCAGGGTGACGCCGTCGGAGACGTCCGGCACGTAGTCCGCGAACACCGGTGACCCGAAGGTGGTGCGGATGCCTGCGGTCAGGTTGAGGTCCTTGATCGCTGTCGGTACGCCGTACAGCGGTGAGCCGGCGCCGCGCTCGAGGGTCTCGAGTTGACTGGCTCGGGCGCGCGCCAGCTCATCGGTGAGCGTGACGAACGCGCCCACCGTGGTCGACGGGTCGTCGTCGATCCGGTGAGCGCGTTCGAGGTAGTGCTCGGTGAGCTCCAGAGGCGACACCTCGCGCCGCCGAACGAGTTCGCCTTGTTCGAGAGCAGTCAGATCGTGCAGCTCGGCCACCCGTCGAACCTAGACGGCGCCGGGTGACCGCGCGCAGCTGCCCGGCCATGGAGGTGGAGGTGGTGGGTGGGCTCGGGGAAGGGGAAGACAGAGATCTGCCCCGCGTCCGTTGCCGCCGGAGTCAGGCGGCGGCGGTCGCCCCGGCGTACTCCACCAGTCGGCTCACGGCGTCGTGGAGGGTGGTCAACACCTGCGGGTCGGTCAGCACGTCCACGTCGATCGCGGACTGCGACACGGTCACGTCTTCGACCACGACGGCGCCGGCGATCCCGGCCGATCGCGCGGCGTCAGCGTGCGCCCACTTGCCGCCATAGGGCGTCGGAGTCGCGCCGACCACACCGAACGGCTTGCCGACCAGCGCGCCCTGACCGTAGGGCCGCGAGAGCCAGTCGATCGCGTTGTTGAGGACGGCGGGCATGGTGCCGTTGTACTCAGGCGTCACGGCAGGCACCCGGTCCGCACCGGCGACGCGCTCGCGGAGGGCAGCGGCGGCCCGCGGCACGTCGGTGTCGTGGTCGAGGTCCTCGTTGTAGAACGGCAGCTCTCCGAGGCCATCGACGAGGTCGAGGGTCACCCCAGACGGCGCCTGGTCACGCAGCAACTCGGCGAGGCGGCGGTTGACGGAGTCGGCGCGCAGGCTGCCGACGAGGACGGCGACACGGGTGTCGGACATGAAGTGCTCCTGGAGGAGTGGGGACAGAGTCATGAGCAAAACGGACCATGGTCCGTTTTCATTCCAGCGCGCCATGTCGTGCATGGTGGTCTGGACCAGTCGCCCGGCGCTCCTACACTGCCCTCACCCATGACCGACCGACCGCTGCTACCGCTGCTCGAGGACGCTGCGCCCGAGCGCCGCGACGCTGCCCGCAACCGCGAGGCGCTGTTGGTCGCGGCCGAGGCCCTGATCGACCGCTGCGGCATCGAGGCCCTGACCATGGATGCCGTGGCCGCCCGCGCGGGCGTGGGCAAGGGGACGGTCTTCCGCCGATTCGGCTCTCGGGAAGGGCTGATGGCGGCGCTGCTCAACTTCTCCGAGTCGGAGTGGCAGGGCTCGGTGATCTCGGGCCCTCCCCCGCTCGGTCCCGGAGCACCACCGATGGAGCGACTGCTGGCCTTCGGTCGCTCACGCCTCGAGCAGAACCTGTTGCTGGCCGACCTGATCCGAGCCGCCGGCCGGGCCGGATCACGCTCCTACGCGGCGTACTCCTTCGTCGCCATGCACACCCGGCACCTGATGAACGAAATGGAGGTGGACGGCGACATCGCGTTGCTGGCCACCGCCCTGCTCGCCCCGCTCGAGGTGCCGATCCTCGAGCAGCAGGTCCGGATCGAGGGCATCGACGTCGACCGCATCTTCGGGTCCTGGGTCGACCTCGCGCACCGGATCACCCAGCGCTGAACCCAGCACTGACTCCAGCGCTGACTCCAGCGTCGGGCCCCTGACGACGCAGCCCGAAGGTGAGGCCGTCGACCAGTGCCCCCCACGACGCTTCGATGACGTTGTGGCCGACACCCACAGTCACCCACGACGACTCGCCGTCGCTGGTCTCGATCAGGACGCGGGTGATCGCGTCGGTTCCGTGGCCCTGGTCGAGGATCCGCACCTTGTAGTCGATCAGCTCGAACTTCACCACCTCGGGGAAGGCCTGCCCGATCGCCGTCCGGAGCGCCTGGTCGAGCGCGTTGACCGGCCCGTTGCCCTCGCCGGTGACCACGTGCCGCTCCCCCTGGGCCACCAGCTTCACCGTCGCCTCGGACACCGCCTCGTCGCCCGCCATCCGATGGCTGAGCGTCTCGGTGATCACGCGCCACGACTCGACATCGAAGTACGACGGCCGATGGCCCGAGACCATCTCCTCCAACAGCAGCTCGAAAGAGGCGTCGGCGGCCTCGAAGGTGTAGCCCGTCGCCTCGAGTTGCTTGACCCGATCGGTCACCCGGGTGAGCAACTCCTTGTCCGCGCTGAGGTCGAAGCCGAGCTCGCGCCCCTTGAGCTCGATCGAGGCACGCCCGGCCATGTCGGAGACCAGCAGCCGCATGTCGTTGCCGACGTGCACCGGGTCGGTGTGTTGGTAGAGATCCGGATCCACCTTGATCGCACTGGCGTGCAGACCGGCCTTGTGCGCGAACGCCGACACGCCGACGTACGGCTGCCGGGACGCCGGCGGAACGTTGGTGACCTCAGCGACCGCGTGGGCGATCCGGGTGGCCTCCTGGAGCAGTCCGGTCGGCAGGACCGAGCGGTCCAGCTTGAGCTCGAGGTTGGCGACCACCGACACCAGGTCGGCGTTGCCGGTGCGTTCGCCGTACCCGTTGATGCAACCCTGCACGTGGGTGGCGCCGGCGTCGATCGCGGCAAGGGAGTTGGCGATCGCGCAGCCGCTGTCGTTGTGGGCGTGGATCCCGACGCGGACGCCGGTGGTGTCGATGACGTCGGAGACCACGTCGGAGACCCAGTCGGGCAACATGCCGCCGTTGGTGTCGCACAGCGCGAC
>DOWL01000149.1:0-205 GCA_003519585.1 Nocardioides sp.
TCGGGCGCCGCCGCGGCGGCGGCGAGCACCAGCTCGACGACAGTGGCGCCGCTTCCGTGGTGGTCCATGCTCGGGATCCTTCGGTCCGTGGGCCCCCGGATGAAGCCCTCAGGACAGTTCTACGGCCGGACCGACCCCCTGCACCCCCTGAGAAACATGCAGGTTCATCTAGTTGCCCGCATCCGGTGGTTGAGCCCGAAGGCGC
>DOWL01000149.1:430-13697 GCA_003519585.1 Nocardioides sp.
TGCGCTCGCGGCTCAACCAGCGGTAGCGGTGTTTTCGAGACGCTCACTGCGCTCGCGGCTCAACCACCGGACGGTGGTTGAACCCGAAGGCGCGTTGGCGCGTCCGCGGTGGGGGACTCAGCCCGGGGTCGGCGGCCCTGTACGGCGAAGACGGCGAGGCACATGATCCAGACGCTGATGCAGACGATGTGCACGCGTTGGCTGACGCCGACGGCCCAGGCCGGGTTGTCGGTGGCTTGGAAATAGGTGAACAGCAGGCTGGTCACGACGCCGCCGATCCAGAAGATCCACCACGCCGCGCGGGCGAACCAGAGCGGCCCGGTGCGCCGCGTCGCGAGCCAGGCCGCGGCCACGCCGACGTACAGCGCCGTATCCGAGGCGATGCTGCTGCCGTCGTGGATGGCGTTCTGCACCGCGCCGCCGACGCAGGTGACATCGGGTCCGCAGGCCTCGGGCACGAACGCCGCCGTGGCCGCGCCGATGCCGAAGACTACGGTCGACCAGACCACGACCTCGCGCCAGGCGCCGCGGGGAAGCGCGGCGCGTACCCAGGGCAGGAGACAGGCGACGAGTACGACGCAGATCACGTCGGTCACGCGCAGGAACATCGCGTTGGGCTGCCCGTGCGCCTCGAGTTGGCTGACGATGTCGTAGAGGCCGACGTACCGGGTGCGGGTGAAGTCGAGGAGGAAGTTCGAGTAGAGCAGTGCTGCCGCCGCGCCGCACACGAGTAGCGCGACGTCGCCGCGATCGAGCCGCCTCATGACGCCGCCGCCGGTGCCAGGCCGCTCGGGCCGCCCGTGGTGCGGTCGGTCGTGGTGTGCGCCGTACGACCCGTCGCCCAGGCGCGCGCGCTGGGGGTCGAGAGGGCGAGCAGCACCAGGACACTGCCACCCAGGCTGGGCAGCGAGCCCACACCCACGGGATGACCGGTGCGGCCGATCGTCGCGATGAAGGCCGCGATCGCGGTCAGCGTGCAGACCACCATGAGCATGAGTCGAGCCCAGTTGCGACCGGCGAGGATGGCGAAGGCGAGGCCGGCGTCGATCACGATCGCGACGATCAGGCTGGCCGCGAGCACGACCTCCAACTGTTCCAGGTCATCGGGCGAGAGGCCGAAGTCGGCGAAGTACGTGGTGTCGCGGGGTGAGGCGAGCAGCACGACGATCAGCCCGATGTAGGCAAGGGAGCGGATCAGGGCGATGCCGGCTCCGGCGATCGTGGACGCGGGCCGCTTGCGGCCCGACGCGGGCTCCGCGACGAGGACGCCATCCGCCTCGGGAACCTGCCGCAGGTCCAGCACCGGGAGGTCGCCGTCGGTGCGGATCCGGTCGCCGCCGCCGTTGCGGGAGTGGTAGCCCGAGGAGAAGTTCTCGAGCACGACCAGCTCCGCGCGCGGCTCGGCGGCGGTGACGCTCGCGACGACGAAATCCCGCTCGACGTCGGTGTTCTCGTCGATCTTGTGGGTGATCTGGAGGGTGAACAGGGAGAGCCCGACGCTGCGGTCGTAGGTGGCGGCGGCCAGCCAGTCGACCGCGAAGCCCCCGGGGAGCAGCCAGTCGTCGGGACACCGCCAGAAGCGCACGTGGTGCCGGCGAGCTGGGCTGCCGGCCACCTGCTGTTCGTAGGCGAAGTCCTGGCGGCGGTCGAAGAGGTGCAGGGGACTCACCGGCGCCGAGGCGTAGCTGCGTCGTCCCAGCGTGTTCTTGACGATGGCCGTCCCGGTGCGCATGGTCAGTTGGTCCGCGCGCGTCCAGCCGGCCGAGGTCATCGCGGCGTGGAGCTGCTCCTCGGAGCCGTGCAACGCCAGGTTCACGGGGTCGCCGAGCAGCCCGTCGCTGGTGCGGGTCCGGCCGATGAAGTAGCCGGGCAGGTAGAGCCCAGTCAGGATCCGGTGCAGTCGCGGCAGGACCAGGTAGGTCACGTAGATCCAGAAGACGAGCAGCAGCAGCGTCGGCCAGCCGGGCCGGACGCCGTCACGGAACAGGACGTAGGCGTACCACGCCGCGATCAGGCCGGAGATGGCGAAGAACCAGGCGTCGACCTTGTCGGCCAGAGTCTCGCGCTCCTCCTCGGACTGGCCCGTCACGACGAGACCACGGACTCGGGCCAAGTGCGCATGGCTCATCGTGGCAGGTCCAGGACGCCGTGAGTGACTAGCTCCACGCCTATCGCCAAGATGAGGAATCCCATGACGCGCACCAGGGCGCTGACGACCTCCGGTCCCACCTTGGTGACCAGCGGGGTCGCCCACTGCAGGAGCAGGGCCAGACCGAGCGTGATCGTCCCGATGGCGAAGACGATGCCGAGGTGTGCGGGCACGCCCTCGTGGCGGGCCGCCAGGGCGATGACGACGCCGATCGCGCCGGGCCCGGCCACGATCGGGAGGGCCATGGGGCACATTGCGATGTCCGGGCGTGCGCCGTTCGACGTCGGGCTGGTGAAGCCCTCGCGTTGGCTGAGCATCCCGAACCCGGCGTACGCGACCACGAGGCCCCCTGCGATCTGGAGGGCGTAGAGAGAGATGCCGAAGGCGTGCAGGACCAGCGTGCCGAGCACGGCGAAGGCCGCGAGCACGATGAAGGAGTAGAGGCCGACGAGCAGCGCTTGGCGCCGAGCCTCCCTTCGTTCGAACGACTCGGTCATGCCGGCGTACGCCGCGAGGACGAAGACGGGGTTGGTCACAGGGAGCAGGGCGCCGAGCGCGGCGAGGTAGACGGTGGCCACATCGGAAGTTCTACGGGTCGAGGAGGGCCGGCACCCCCGGTGAAATGTGCAGTCCTGCCGCTGTGACTACCAGGTCGAAAGAAATGACCGAAGGGGCGCAGGGAGACCCTGCGCCCCTTCCGGGAGCTGTTTTGCTGCGGACCGTCGGCCCGCCGTACGGCGCTCAGACGCCGACGTGCTGGTCCCGACGGATCGCCGTCGTGACGGTGCCGGTCAGGGCGCGCGCTCGGTTGCGGACGATCTCGGCCTGGGCCGCGACCATCACGGCGATCATGACCATGATCTCGCCGAAGCCGGCGGTGTCGCGGACGCCCTCGAAGTACTCCCAGGTGCCCATGCCGAACTTCACGGCCACCAGGCCGAGGAACAGGCCCACGGTGAGCGCGGTGCCCTGACGCAGGACGCTGCCGTCCGCGTCGACCCAGACCTTGGTCAGGTAGCCGCGGGCCACGCCCACGACGACGCTCAGGAGGATGCTCACGGCGAGCAGCGTGATGGACAGCGCGGTGTGAGGGAGGGCGAAGCCGCCGACCGCGACACCGACGATCGCGTAGATCAGGGCGAGCTTGAAGCGGCCCTTGTCGCGGACCTCGCTCACCTGGGTCTGCTTGTAGATGGCATATCCCGTCATGGCCAGGATGGCGATGATCTCGACGGCGTTCATGGTGCGGCACTCCTCTGGTTGTTGGTGGGCCACGAGCTGGTGCTTGCGGTGCTCCGAACGCTGTCACCGATCCGGCCCGGCTCACCTGTGTGGAACTCCCAGGAATCACCAGGGCAGGACTGCGTACTTCGCAGGGGGTGCTCGACCCGCTGACGCGGATAGACATTTCCAGTCGGTGCAGAAGCCCGGCTCAACCCCTAGAAGAACGAAGGAAGCAAGCAACCATGAACACCAAGAAGTTCGGCGCCATCGCCATGGTCACCGCCCTGCCGCTGGTCGCGCTCGGCGCCACGGTGAGTGCCGCCGAGGCCGCACCGGCGCCGCAGACGAAGATCTCTGCGAACGTCTCCGACAAGACCCCCGCCGCCGGCAAGCGGTTCACCGTCTCGGGCAAGTTCACCGCGCAGGGCACGGCGGCCGCGAACCAGGTCGTGAAGGTCCAGGCCGAGCAGGCCAACGGCACCTGGAAGACCCTGACCGGCGCCAAGGAGCGCACCACCGCCAAGGGCGCCTACGACATCGCGGTCATCCTCAACGCCAAGGGTCAGCGCGACCTGCGAGTCGTCGGAGTCGGCACCGGTAACCAGCCGAACGCCGTCCGGACCTTCACCGTGACGGTCCACTGAGTCCCACGGGCCCAGTGAGAGTCACCCGTCTGAGGGTGCCCGGCCACCGCTGGGTGGCCGGGGCCCTCGGTCGCCAGCCCCTCGCCAGCCCCTCGCCATCTACGCAGCCCGTCTACGCAGCCCTAGGAACTCCGATGAGCACCAGCCTCACGACCGCCAAGCCCGAGCCGGCGACCCCGCCCGTCCCGCACCGCGCCGTCACCGCCGTCGTCTGCATCGCGCTCGCAGCGGTCGTCGCTGCCATGTCGTCGCTCAACGTGGCGCTGCCTGACATCGCCCGCTCGACCCACGCCGACTCGACCCAGCTCACCTGGATCGTCGACGCTTACTCACTCTTCTTCGCCGCCCTGCTGCTACCCGCGGGCGCCCTCGGCGACCGGTTCGGCCGCCGGCTCACCCTCCTGGTCGGGCTCGGCATCTTCGGCGTCGGCTCGGCCATCGCCATGACGGCCGGCGGTGCGCCCGAGCTGATCGTGCTCCGCGCCGTACTCGGCCTCGGTGCCGCGCTGGTCATGCCCGCGACCCTGTCCACCATCACCGGGACCTTCTCGGCGGCCCAGCGGACCAAGGCGGTCAGCATCTGGGCCGGTGTGGCCGGCGGCAGCGCCGTCCTCGGCGTCCTGGCCTCGGGCACCCTCCTGGAGTTCTGGAGCTGGCGCTCGATCTTCGCGCTCAACGTGGTCCTCGCGGCGATCGCCATCGTCGGCACCTTCCGGTTCGTGCCCGAGTCGGCGGACCCGAACGCGCCCCGGCTCGACGTGTCCGGCGCACTGCTCGCGGTCACCGGCCTGTTCGTCCTCGTCTACTCGATCATCGAGGCACCGACCTACGGCTGGACCGCCGCTCGCACACTCGGCGGGCTCGCGATCGGGCTCGCTGTGCTCGCGGGCTTCGTGCTCTTCGAGCGGCGTACGGCGAACCCACTGCTCAACCCACGGATCTTCGGCCACCGCGGACTGGCGGCCGGCAGCATGTCGATCTTCGTCCAGTTCTTCGCGTTCTACGGCTTCATCTTCGTGGTGCTGCAGTACCTGCAGCTGGCCCGCGGCGACTCCCCGCTGGTCTCGGCGGTCTCGATGCTGCCGATGGCGATCACCATGATGCCGACGGCGCGGTTGGTCCCGCGGCTGGTCAGCCGGGTCGGCGCCAAGGTCGTCTGCTGCACAGGTCTCGTGCTGGTCGCCTGCGGCCTGTTCGTCATCGCCCAGGTCGACGCCTCCAGCCCGTACTGGCTCCTGCTCTGCGGTCTGCTCCCGCTCGGTGCCGGCATGGGCGCCGCGATGACCCCCGCCACGAGCGCGATCACCGAGGCGCTCCCCGCGGCGCAGCAGGGTGTCGGCTCGGCCGTCAACGACCTGTCCCGTGAGCTCGGAGGTGCCCTCGGCATCGCCGTCGTGGGCAGCGTCCTCTCGTCGGTCTACCGCAGCAACTTCACGATGCCGCACCTGTCCGACGTACCGAGCGGCGCCGCCGCCGGTCTGGTCGAGAAGGCCCAGGGGTCCTACGCGATCGCGGCCCACATCGGTGGACCGGTCGCCCAGGCGGGCACCAGCGCCTTCGTCGACGCACTCCACCTCGCCCTGCTCATCTGTGCCTCCGCAGCGCTCGCGGCCGCCGTCCTGGTCGCCGTCGTTCTTCCCAAGAAAGGCTCCTGACCGTGTCCACCCACCTCCTCCCGGCCACCACCCGCGCGCCGGGGCTGCTGCTCAAGCGGATCGTGCTCGTCTTCGGTGCGACGTACCTCGCGATGGTCTGCGTCACCAACCTGGTCGACTTCGTGACCTCGGTGACGGGCGCGCACGAGACGTTCCTCAACTCGCAGAACTCCGGTTACATCGCTTCGATCGTGAAGATCTACTCGATGCCGAGCTGGTTCGACGACCTCGCCGTGCTGGGCGCCGCGACGATCGAGGGGATCGGCGCTCTGCTCTTCGTCCGGGCGCTGCGCCGCTTCCGTGGTGGCGGCACCGGTCTCACCGAGGTCTACCAGGCGCTCGCGTGGAACATCGTGGTCTGGTTCGGCTTCATCGTCGGCACCGAGTTCTTCATCGCCTACCCGTCCGAAAGCCCGTTCCGCGAACTCCTCGGACTCGGCTTCCTGATGACGCTGATCGTCACGCTGGTGCCCGATGCGCCGGGGGTGATCCGGGCCGAGTGACTCGGGGCTTGCCACATCCAAATCCGCGAACCTGCGCGTTGTGCTCTACCCTTGGTCCTGTTGAAGGGACGGTTCTACGACCGTCCTGGCCGCGCACAAAGGTGCGGCTCGTGTCTCTTGCTCCTGGTTTCGGTTCGCTGGACATCAGCAGGTGGATGTCTTCAGCGGCTCGAGGGCACGGTGTCCTCGGCACGAACAAGGGAAAAGATCATGGCTCAGGGAACCGTCAAGTGGTTCAACGCCGACAAGGGCTTCGGCTTCATCGCTCAGGACGGCGGCGGCGAGGACGTGTTCGTCCACTACTCCGCGATCCAGACCAGCGGCTTCAAGTCGCTCGATGAGAACCAGAAGGTCGAGTTCGATCTCGCCTCCGGCCCCAAGGGTCCGCAGGCCGAGAACGTCCGCGTCTCCTGACTCACCACGAAGAGCCCCGACCGCCACACGTGCGGCCGGGGCTCTTCGCACGTCTGGCCGTCTCGGCGAGGACCGTCGCGAAGACCGTCATCCGCCCCGGTCGTTTGAGCGACCCGGGTGCATGACCTCCTGGCGAGGTGGGGCGGACGGGCTGGCCTGTAGGCCGGGTTCTGTTTCCAGGTCCCTCGCGGGCCCTGGTCGGCGACCATCCATCTACGGATGCCGTTGCCGACATCCTCCAGCGGTCTACCCGCGTACTCGGGCGGGCCGCCCTCAGTCGCACGCGCGCCCGGTGCCCGAAGGCACTGGACTTCTTGACCTTGCTCCAGGTGGGGTTTGCCTAGCCGGCCCGGTCGCCCGGGTCGCTGGTGGTCTCTTGCACCACCGTTTCACCCTTACCCCTCTCTCTGACGAATCAGGGGGAGAGGCGGTCTGTTCTCTGTGGCACTGTCCCGCGGGTCACCCCGGGTGGGTGTTACCCACCACCTTGCCCTGTGGAGCCCGGACCTTCCTCGGCGCCGTCCTCCCGTCTCCGGGAGTACGTCGACGCGGTCGCCCGGCCAGCCCGTCCGCAGGAGAAGGGTACGGGATCGCGGCCGGGGACGAGCCTGAGACGAGCCTCAGACGAGCCTCAGACGAGCCTGGTCAGCTCAACGGAGACGGTCATGGCGCTCGTCGCGGCGCCGGAGTAGACGCCGCTGATCGGTTTGACGTCGTCGTAGTCGCGGCCGGCGGCGACCACGACGTACCGGTCGTCGGGTTCGGTCGCGGCGGTCACGTCGAAGGGGTGCCAGCCGTCGTCCCACCACTCCAGCCAGGCGTGCGAGGAGCCCGCGACGGTCTCGCCGATCACGGGGTCGGAGGACGGATGGAAGTAGCCGGACACGTACCGCGCCGGGATGCCCAACGAGCGCAGCCCGCCGATCGCGAGGTGGGCCATGTCTTGGCAGACGCCAGCCCGCTGGTCCCAGGAGTGTGCGGCATCGGTGTGCACGTCGGTGGCGCCGGGGAGGTACTCTACTTCGCCCGCGACGAGCGCGCACACCCGGCGCGCGGCCTCGCCGGGTAGGGCGGCGTCGGCGGCGGCCTTCTGGACTCGATGGGCGAAATCCTCCGGCGGAGCGACGAGACCGGGCAGGCCGAGGTACTCGTTCCAGCGGTCCGCGACCTCGACGGCCTCCAGCTGCTGCCACGTGGTGCTCGGAGCGGCGGCGCGAGCGCGGTTGACCTGCACCGTCGACGTGGCGGTCACCGTCATCGACTCGTGGGGGTCGACCACCTCGAAGGCGATGACGTGGCTGCCGAAGTAGTCGCGGTATTCGTAGGTCCACGGCGCCGGCGTCACCTCGAGCCGGGTGTGCACGACGATCTGCTCCGGCGTCGTGACCGGAGTCAGCCTGGCCTGGTTGTACGACGCGACCGCCTTGCCGTCGTACGCGAACCGGGTCGCATGGACGACGCGCAGCTGCATGCTCACGCGGTCACCCCCTGCCAGGCCAACGGCTCGGAGCCGGCGAAGTAGCGGCGGGCCACTGCGTCGGTGGCGTGCATGCACGCGACCTGGACCCGCTCCATCTCGTGGGCGAGGTCGGCCATCAGGTCGGACAGGTTGCGGTATTCCAACTCGGCGCGCATCCGGCCCAACAGCCGCACCGCCTCGTTCTGGAACCCGGCCCGCTGGGCCGACTCGACGTTCTCCAGACACTGTTCGGCGCGGTTGAGCGCGAACACCACCGACCGTGGGAAGAGCCGGTCGAGCAGCAGGAACTCGGCCGCGCTGCGCTCGGTCTCGACGCCGCGGTAGGTGCGCAGGAACGCTTCGTAGGCGCCGCAGGCGCGCAGCGTCGGCGTCCACGGCTGGCCCGAGCCCCCCGCGAGGGCCGCGCTGGCGACCAGCCGCGAGGTCATGTCGGCGCGCTCCACGCACCGGCCGAGCATGAGGAAGTGCCAGCCCTCGTCGCGCACGGTCGTCGCGTCCGCGGTGCCGTTGATCAACGCCGCCCGCTCACGCACCCACTGGAAGATCGCGGGTGCGCGCATTCGCTGGAGCTGGCCGCTCGGGATGGCGCGGTACGTCGTGTTGATGGCCTCCCACATGGGCACCGAGAGGGTCTCCCTGGCCCGGCGGGCACCCTCCCGGGCGGCCATCAGCGCCGAGGCGATCGAGGTCGACGACGACGGGTCGTAGCAGAGCACGTCCAACACATACGCCACGTCGGTGCGGCCTTCGGGAGGCTCGTCGACGCCCATGATCGAGAGCAACGCCCGGCAGGTCGGCTCCTCGTCGATCGTGGAGTCCTCGAGGATGAGCTGGGTCTGTACGTCGAGGATCCGGGCGGTGTCTTCGGCACGCTCGACGTACCGGCCGATCCAGAACATCGACTCCGCGATCCGGCTCAACACGGCGTTGCCCCCGATCGAGGTCCCTGCTGTTGCTGCTGTTGTTGCTGCTGCTGCTGCTGGTGTTGGTTGTGCCCCTGCAGGTCGCTCAACACGGGCCCGACGGCGAGTTCGGGTCCGTGGTGCATCGGGGTGGGGGGCGGAGTGGAGGTCGGCGTGGAGGTCGGTGGCGCGGCCGCTGCCGGCTCGTCTGCCGCCGCATCGGACAGCTCCTCGGTCAGCTCGACCTGGGTCGGACCGGCCAGCACCCAGGTGTCCTTGGAACCGCCCCCGCGCGAGGAGTTGACGATCAGCTCGCCCTCGGCGAGCGCCACCCGGGTCAGCCCGCCCGGAAGCACCCAGATGCGGGAGCCGTCGTTGACCGCGAACGGTCGCAGGTCGACGTGCCGCGGACCGAGGGAGCCGTCGACGAAGGTCGGCACCGTGGACAGCTGGACGACCGGTTGCGCGATCCACGACCGAGGGTCGGCGAGCACTTTGCCCCGCAGCTCGTCGAGCTCCGCGGCGGTCGCGGCGGGACCGATGACGATGCCCTTGCCGCCGGATCCGTCGACGGGCTTGAGCACCAGCTCGTCGAGCCGGTCGAGCACCTCCTCGCGGGCCTGTGCGTCGTCCATCCGCCACGTGTCGACGTTGCGCAGCACCGGCTCCTCGGAGAGGTAGTAGCGGATGATGTCGGGGAGATAGGTGTAGACGAGCTTGTCGTCGGCCACGCCGTTGCCGACGGCGTTCGCCAAGGTGACGTTCCCGGCTCGGGCGGCGTCGAGGAGGCCGGGCACGCCGAGCACGGAGTCGGCGCGGAAGTGGACGGGGTCGAGGAAGTCGTCGTCGATGCGCCGGTAGATGACGTGCACCGGCTCGAGACCGTGGGTCGTCCGCATCATCACCCGGCCGCGGCGGCACTCGAGGTCGCGACCCTCGACCAACTCGACGCCCATGGTCCGGGCCAGCAGGGCGTGCTCGAAGTACGCGCCGTTGAACACGCCCGGAGTCAGCACGACCACCGACGGATCCGGCACTCCTGCTGGAGCGGCCGCCCGTAGCGCCTGCAGCAGCCGGAGCGGGTAACCGGCGACCGGCCGGATCCGGTGTTCGGCGATCGTCTCGGGCAGCGCGGCGGAGATCGCGCGCCGGTTGGTCATCACGTAGGAGACCCCCGACGGCACCCGGACGTTGTCCTCCAGGACCCGGAACTCACCCGCGTCGTCGCGGACCAGGTCGATCCCGCTCACGTGCACGCGAACGCCGTTGGGTGGCCGCACGCTGGCGGCGGCCCGGTGGTAGTGCGAGGAGGTGGTGATCACCTGGCGCGGGATCACGCCGTCGTCGAAGACCTGCCCGGTGTCGTACACGTCGGCGAGGAACAGCTCCAAGGCCCGGACCCGCTGCTGGACGCCCTTCTCGATCCGGGTCCAGGTGTCCATCTCGATCACGCGCGGCAAGATGTCGAGCGGGAAGGCCCGCTCCTCGCCGCCGATGTCGAAGGTGACCCCTTGGTCGAGGTAGCCGGCCTGCAGCGCCTCCACGCGGCTGACCAGCTCGGGCGTGGTCATCGTCTGGAGCGAGGTGCGGAGCCGCGCGTACGGCGGCCGGAGTTCGGCGCCGTCGTACATCTCGTCGTAGGCCGGGCCCGACGAGCGGTATCCGTCGAACATGGCCGTCATGTACCCAACCTAGTAAACGAGATGGCGCGTATGTTTCAGCGGCATGACGTACTGGTACTGCCTCAACCATCATGCCGTCGAGGGCACCGACGGCTGCGCGTACAAGGATCGGCTCGGGCCCTACGACACCGAGGCCGAGGCCGCCCGGGCGCTCGAGAAGGTCAAGGAGCGCAACGAGGAGTGGGACAACGACCCCAACTGGAACGACAACCTCGAGGACTGAGCGAGTCACGAGGTGGCGATTCCGCAGCGCGACAAGGCGTCGCCGTGGCCGTTCCTGGCCATGATCGGGATGGCCGGCTGCTTCTTCCTGTACGCCGTCAGTGGCCTGCTCGCGCCGTGGTACGGCATCGCGCTGCTGCTGGCGATCTGGGTGGGTCTTTTCGTGGTCGCGGTCCGCTGGTGGACGCCGCATCCGCGGCTGACCCTGCTGCTGCCGGTGGTCGCGCTGGTCGTGTGGTTCGTGGTCCTGACGCTGGGGGAACTGCTGCTCGACTGGACCGCTTGATCCCGCTGCTTGAGGAACTCAGCGCGGGGTGACTCGCAGGATCTTGTCCTGGCCGCCGCCGTTGTCGGTGGTGACGAGCAGGTCGCCGTTCGCCGACTGGACGACCTGACGGATCCGGCCGTACTGCTGCAGCACCGCCGGCGTACGGGCCTTGCGCAGCTTGCCCTTGGCATTGAACGTCAGGAACACGACCCGGCTCGCCTTGAGGCAGGCCACGGCCAGCGCGCCATCGAGGGAACCCCATTTCTTGCCGTCGACGAATGAGCCGCCGGACGTCGCGAGCGTGGGATTGCCCGAACTCCAGCGCGCCCGGACCTGGTGACCGGGGAGTGACTGGTCGGTCATCGGGACCGACTCGTTGTAGCCGGGCACGGGGTTGTAGCCGTAGTCGCCGCCGTTGACCAGGCGGTTGACCTCGTCGTCGCGGTTGGTGCCCTGCTCGATCGACCAGAGTGTGCCGTCGGCCCGCTCGGTCACGCCCTGGACGTTGCGGTGGCCGTAGGTGTGCACGTAGCGGCGCGGCCCGTCCTGGTTCACGAACGGGTTGGCCGGCCACGGGGCCCCGGTGAACCGGTCCAGCCGCAGCGTCTTGCCGCCCAACGAGTCGAGATCCTCGGGGTTGGTGCCCGTTGCCGCGTCGCCCGTACCGACCAAGAGCGAGCCGTCCGAGGTGACGATCAGCCGGCACCCGCCGTGCCGACCCGACGTGGTCGGGAACCCGCCCACCAACTCGCGGTCCAACTTGGCCCGCTTGAGCCGCTTGTCGAGCGTCCAAGCGGTGACATGGACGTCGTGCCCGCCGTTCCCGGTGAACCCGCCCTGACACGTGTAGATGCGCCGGTTCTTCGTGAAGCCCGGGTCGACCTCGAGTCCCATCAGGCCCGTCTCGCCGGACACCCACACCGAACTGCTCGGGAACTTCACGCGACGTACGTGCCCCTTGCGGAACACCGACAGCGTCGCCCGGTCCCGCTGTGTGAACAACAGCGCACCCCCTGGCAGCGACCGCACGTCCCACGGGTGGTCGAGCTGGGACACCACCGTCCGGACCTTGAGCTTGGGTGCCTTGCGTCCTGGGCCTGGTGGCGAGCTTTTCGTGGCGGTAGGTGTCGCTGCGGGTCGAGCCGTTGCCGGTTGGGCCGCTGCCGGCGCAATGGGGACGAGCATGGCCAGGACGAGCGAGAGCAGCACCGAGCGCATGGGCTGCAAGGTACCCACATTCCATGCGCATGCGGTCAGATGGCGTGGGTTGGTGCTCGTGGTGAGGGAGACAGTCGACCTTTTTCCGAGGCGAGCCGTCCAGGTACCTTTCACAGCTCTCTTGTCCGGCGCTGTCATCCACAGGTGTTGATGAGGCGGGGGCGCCGCCCGAGATCGTCAGACGAGCCTGGTTCCATGGATGAACGGGCTGTCAACGAGCTGCTCGATGCACAACATGGCGTTGTGTCACGACGTCAGTTGCGGGCATTGCACGTGACCGACGCTGAGATAGAGCGCAAATTGCGCCGCCGGGAGTGGGCACGGATTCACCCAGGCGTCTACGTCCACCACACCGGGCCGCCGACGCGAGCTCAATGCGAGTGGGCCGCAGTGCTGTTCTACTGGCCCGCTGCGCTGGCCGGCGTTTCGGCCCTGCATGCGCACAAGGTGCGTGGGTACACGCCCGCGCCGAACGAGCCGGTCGAGGTATGCGTCGGCCGCGATCGACACGTCAAGCGTCGCCCGGGCATCGTCGTTCGCCAGCACGCGCGGTTTGCCACCCTTTGCAACATGGACCTAAGCCCGCCCCGAGAGCGGCTGGAGCACGCAGCTATCGGTGTGGCCTCACGCAAGAGGAGACTCGATGCGAGTGTCGGGGTCCTGGCGGATCTGGTCCAAGCTCGCAGAACTACACCGCGACGTCTGCTCGCCGCCCTGGCGATGCGCACGAGGCTTCGTCACAGGGCGCTGCTCATCTCGATCCTGATCGATGTCCAGTCAGGAGCGAACTCCGTCCTGGAGCATCGCTACCTCGTCGACGTGGAGCGCGCTCATGGCCTCCCGATGGGCGCGAGGCAACGACGAGTGACCGCTGCTGGGACCGTGACGTACCGCGACGTCGAGTAC
>DOWL01000149.1:13807-17565 GCA_003519585.1 Nocardioides sp.
CGTACCGCGACGTCGAGTACCGGTCGCAAAGGCTGACTGTCGAACTCGATGGGCGACTCGCGCATGCATCGGTCGAAGACGAGTGGTGCGATCTCGAGCGGGATGTCCTCACCCTCAAGGGAGGAGGTCTCACGCTTCGCGCTCGTTGGATCCACGTCCTTGACCCGTGCAGGCTCGCCTACGCGGTTGCCTCTGCCCTCCGTGCTCTCGGCTGGGACGGGTGGATCACCCCATGTTCGGCCGACTGCCGAGCTTTCTCGGCACCCGGTGCCGAAAATGCTCAGCAAACGGCGTGAACTGGCGGCGGTGCCTCGGAAATAGGTCGACTGTCTACCAAAATCCGAGCTGCCAGACAGCGCTCACAACCACCCGTTGCCCTCGGCGGTGATCACTGCCTCGGCGCGGTTGTTGGCACCAGTTTTGCCGATGGCCGACGACAGGTGGTTGCGGACGGTGCCTTCGGAGAGGAAGAGCTTGTGGGCGATGCGGGCGACCGAGGAGCCGTCGCGGGCGGCGCGGAGGACATCGGTTTCGCGCTGGGTGAGGGGGGACTCGCCGGCGACGAGGGAGTCGGTGGCCAGGGCGGGGTCGACGACGCGGAGGCCGGCGTGGACGCGGCGTACGGTGTCGGCGAGTTCGGCGGCAGGGGTGTCTTTGACCACGAAGCCGGCGGCGCCGGCTTGGAGGGCGCGGCGCAGGTAGCCGGGGCGGCCGAAGGTGGTCACGATCAGCACCCGCGTCTCGGGGGCGGCGGCGCGGACCTCGGCGGTTGCGCTGATGCCGTCGAGGCCGGGCATCTCGACGTCGAGGAGGGCGACGTCGGGACGGTGTTCCAGGACGGCGGGTACGACGGCGGCGCCGTCGCCGACCTCGGCGACCACTTCCAGGTCGGACTCCAGGTTGAGCAGGGCCGACAGGGCGCCGCGGACGAGCGCCTGGTCGTCGGCGAGCAAAAGCCGGATCGTCATGGTCGCACCACGCGCAGCGAGAAGCCGGGTGCGAGTTCGGTGGTGATCACGGTGGCGCCGACGTCGGCCGCGCGCTCGCGCAGCCCGGCCAGGCCCGAGCCATGTCCCGTCGGCGAGGGCGCAGTGGTTCCGTCGTCGCGGACCTCGGCGCTGGTCGGGGTGAGCCGGACCTCGCAGTGCGCGGCGCCCGAATGCCGGATCACGTTGGTGACGCCCTCGCGGACGGTCCATGCGAACAGTTCGCGCAGTTCGGACGGTACGTCGTCGGTCGAGTTGGGCAGGTCGGCGTCGATCTCGGCGGCCCGCAACGCCACCCGCGCACGGACCAGTTCGCCGGGCAGGGTGATCTCGCGATAGCCCTCGACCGCACGGCGTACGTCGGTGAGGGCGTCGCGGCTGAGCCGTTCGAGGTCGGCGATCTCGGTGCGGGCCCGGTCGAGGTCGACGTCGAGGAGCTTCTGGGCGAGCTCGGCCTTGACGGTGATGACGGTGAGCGAGTGGCCGAGGATGTCGTGCAGGTCGCGCGCGAACCGGCTGCGCTCGTTGTCGACGGCCAGCCGCGCGTTCTCGATCTGGGCGTTGATCAGGTCGATGTTGCGGTTCATCACCGCCCGCATCCCGAACACCGCTAGCGAGGCGGCCATGATCGCGAACGCCGTCCCGACCTGGCTGCCCCACTCCTCGCGCGCGCCGAGCGCGATGGTGCCCAGGACGAGGACGATCGCGATCAGGGCGGCCACCCGGAACGAGAAGACCATCACGCAGGCCACGCTCACGTAGACCACGCAGGCCAGTCCCGGCTCCCCGACGCACCAGACGGTGAGCGCACCGAGCACCGCCAGCGAGCCGATGTAGGGCAGCGACCAGCTCAGTGGCGGATTCGTCACGAGCCGGCCCCGGACTGCACGCGCCCGCACCCAGAGCAGCATGTAGACCGCTGCGAACGCGACCGTGAACAGCATCCCGAGTACGCCGCGGAGCTCGTCGCGGTGCGCCCAGCCTTCGAGCAGCGGGTTGAGCAGGAAGAACAGCCAGATGCCGGCGAAGAGCGGGCCGAGCCGACCGCCCAGGGTGGGTGACTCCGTGGCCACCACCCGCGCGTCGGCCGACTCGGTCCTGCTCACAGCCACAAAGCTAGGCCTTGTCTCCTCAGTAGCGGTGGATGCTGGCGGCTGCGCCGCCGGTACTGGGGAGACAAGGCCTGATCACACGCGAGCGGTGTCCTTGCTCATCCGCCACGCCGCGCCGAGGACGAAGATCGTGAGCCACCCCACGGCGTTGACGACCGCGTACCACGGGAGTTCGCCGGTGAGTGGCGACCGCGCGATCTCGGCGACACCGAACATCGGCGTCCACTGGGCGATGTGCCAGATCAGGCTGCTGTGGTCCTCGATCGGGATGAACACGTTGCCGAGGAAGGACATCAGGGCGAGCCCGGGGCCGAGCACCTGCATGGCGTTCTCGCCGGGCACCAGGTAGCCGACGAAGACGCCGAGGGCGGCGAAGACCAGCGTGCAGACCACGCAGAGGGCGGCGCACGCCACCCAGCGGCCGACGGGCATCTCGGCCTTGCCCTGGAACAGTCCGGCGGCGTTGACGACCGTGACGGCGAGAGCACCCATCACCAGGGCCACGATCGCCTTGGTGAGGATGTAGGCGATCGGGCGCAGCGGCGTGAGGCGCAGCTGCCGCGACCAGCCCAGGGCGCGTTCGATGGCGACCATCGCGCCGGCCGACGCCGCGGTCAGGGCGGCGCCGTACAACGCCATCGAGACCATGATGTAGGCCGCGACGTTGCCGTAGCCGACCGAGTCGTCCCAACCCTTCGTGCCCCCGAAGGCGAAGAACAGGCCGGCGGGGAAGATCAGCGTGAAGATCACGGTGCGGCGGTTGCGGAGCACGCGCTTGAGTTCGATGCCGAGCATGGTCCGGTTGAACCCGCCGAACGACGGGACCTGGCGCACAGACGGGTCGATCGTGCGCAGGGTGGTGCTCGTGGTGGTGCTCATCACTGCTCTCCCTCGTCGAGGTGGGTCAGGCTCAAGAACGCGTCTTCGAGGCCTTTCGAGGTGATCTCGAGGTCGTGCGCGTCGGTCTCGGTCAGCAGGTAGTGCGCGACGGCGTCGCTGTCCTTGGCGTGGACCAGCACGGTCTCGCCACGGACCTCCACGGCCTCCACGCCGCCGATGGCGGCGAGCCGCTCGGTGTCGGGGTCGGCCAGCGTGGCGCGGACCGTGCGGCCCGCGGTCAGCGCGCGGATCTCGCTCCCGGTGCCGTCGGCCACGATCCGGCCCTGGCTGATCAGCACGATCCGGTCGGCGAACTGGTCCGCCTCTTCGAGGTAGTGCGTCGCGAACAGCACGGTCCGGCCCTGGGCCGCGTCGCGGCGGATGGCCGACCAGAAGGTACGGCGGCCCTCGACGTCCATGCCGGTGGTCGGCTCGTCGAGGAGCAGCAGTGCCGGGTCGGACAGCAGCGCCATCGCGAACCGCAGCCGCTGCTGCTCACCACCTGAGCACTTGGCCACCTTGCGGTCGGCGATGCCGGTGATCCCGGCGTTCTCGAGCACCTCGGCGACCGGTCGGGTGTCGGCGAACAGCGAGGCGGTGTACTGGACCGTCTCGCGGACGGTGAGGTCCTTGATCAGGCCACCGGTCTGCATCACCGCGGACACCAAGCCGCGGGCGATCGCCTGGCGCGGTTCGAGGCCGAGGACGCTCACCTTGCCGGTGGTCGGCTGGGAGAGCCCGAGCACCATGTCGATGGTCGTGGTCTTGCCCGCACCGTTGG
>DOWL01000149.1:17678-17967 GCA_003519585.1 Nocardioides sp.
CTTGCCCGCACCGTTGGGCCCGAGGAAGGCCACGATCTCGCCCGGTTGGAGTTGCAGGTCGATCCCGCGCACCGCCTCCACGGCACCGAACGACTTGGTCACCCCCGAGAGCGAGACCGCGGGTACGCCGGTCGGCGCGACGGTCCTGGAGAGTTGGGTCTGGGTCATGGCCCCAGCGTCGTACGCCGCGCGGTCCGGTGCCTCGGGCGGGCGTCATGAGCCCGCCATGACATTTGTAAGGGGATTGGTGACTAGTGCCGCGTGCCGAAAGTTCTTGTGCGCTTCGCGC
>DOWL01000116.1:0-13439 GCA_003519585.1 Nocardioides sp.
TTGCGATACTGCCGAGACTGCGGAGCGCCGGTGACCGCGGCGTTCTGCCGCGACTGCGGGGCGCCGACCGCCGAGCCGGTCCCAGCGTCGACCGCAGCACTGTCGCCCGAGCAGCCACCCCTCGAGCCTGCCGAACAGCCACTCATCCCGACGGGCGCAGGACCAGAAGCAGGAGCGGGGATGGCGCGGGAGGTGGGGCCGTCGACCCGGCCGGGGTGGCTGGCCCGCAACCGGCTGCTGGTCGCCTCCCGAGCGCTGCTGATCCTGGCGCTCGTGGGCGCTGGGATCCTGGTCGGCTGGGCGCTCGGCTCCGACGAGGACCTGGTCGAGGCCGAGCCGGCACCCCCGAAGGTCAGCTCCACCACCTCGGCTGCACCAACGGGACCGGTGATGCCCGACGTGCGCGGGCTCGCCACCGACGATGCTCGGCAGGTCATCGCCGACGTGGGCGTGGACGCCGCGGACGTGACAGTGACGAACGCCGCTGCGGCTGGAGAGTCCGGACTCGTGATTGCCCAGACGCCGGTGTACGGCTACCCGATCGACGGACCGATCACGATCGCGGTGTCGAGCCCGGCCGAGGTCCCGAAGTTCGCGGGCCGAGCGGCTGAGGAGGTGCTCGACGAGCTCGACGAGCTCGGTGCCCGAGTCGAGACCACGACGGTCTACCTTCCCGACGTACCGGTGGGGCAGATCGCCGCCATCGAGCCGGCGCCGGGGAACCCGCTCCCCGAGACCGTGTCGGTGACCATCTCCGCCGAGCCCGACGAGTTGCCGATGACAGAGGTCTCCGCGGTCGAGAGCTCCTGCTTCACCGACGACGACTCGCTCAACGGCACGACCTTCGCCGATCTCCTGGTCTGTGAGACCGACCGCGACGTCGCCGAACAGACGTGGTTGATCCGGCGCGCGGGGAGTCGGCTCACCGCTGTTGTCGGCATCCCGGACTCCCAGGACCCTGATTCGCCCGCGATGACCGTCGAGGTGGTGGGCGACGGCCGCGTACTCACCAGCCTGACCGCAGCCTATGGAACGACCCAGCCACTCGATGTCGACGTGAGCGGGGTGTTGCGCCTCACGATCCGATACCGCTCGACGACACAGGACTACGGCTACGTGGGACTCGGGCAGCTCACCCTGCTCGGTGACGCCGACGCGCTCGCGGGCCTGACCTCATGAGACTCAGGGCGGCGTACGGCGGCCTGGCGGTCGCAGTCTGCTGCCTGGCCGTGCTGTGTCCCGCCGGTCCGGTGACCGGGAGTCCCGCGGCCACCGGCTCGCCCGCGGCAACGGCCCACGCATCCACGTCCCCGCCTTCCGGAGCGGACGACGACGAGCGCCCCCTGGTGGTGGTGCTGGACACCTCGGGCTCGATGTCGGAGGACGACGGCACCGGGACCATCAAGCTCGCCGCGGCGCAGGCGGCCCTGAGCCAGATGGTGCGGCAGCAGCGACCCGGAACCCAGATCGACCTGTGGACCTACCCCGGGTCGGGTGACTGCGACGGCGGCTCGTTCGCCATCCCGGTCTCCCCGCTCGACCAGCGGTCGATGATCACGGAGATCCGTGGGCTCGGCGCCGACGGGGACACACCGACCGCCGAGGCGCTCCTCGCCGCCGTCGACGAGCTCGAGGCCGAGGGGAAGCACGGGGCGACGCTGCTGCTGATCTCGGACGGTCTCTCGACCTGCGACGACCCCTGCGAGGCCGCCAAGCAGGTGGTCGCCGACGGCTTCGACCTCACCGTTCAGGCGGCGGGATTCAAGATCTCCCCGGAGGGGCTCGAGCAGCTCAAGTGCATCGCCGACGCGACCGGTGGCGCGGTCTCCGAGGCTGGCGACGGAGACGAACTCGCCCAGGTGACCCAACAGTTGACCCAGGCGGCTCTCACGGTGAGCGTCAAGGGCATCCCCGTCAAGGCACCGGCCGGCTCGTCGTCCCGCGTCACGGTGTCGGTGACGAACCCCACGGCCATCGATGTCGAGAATGCCCGGATCCAGGTCAGCTTCGTCAACGAGACCGATGTCGGCGGGACGGCGATCGTGCCGGCGGCACTGCCGCCCATCCGACGGCTCGGACGCGTACACGCCGGGGAGACCCAGACCCGCGAGTGGCTCGTGTCGTACGGCAGCAGGGGCAAAGCCGGCACTGCGAGCTGGAAGGTCACGGCGTGGGGAACCAACGCTTCGGCCACATCCGCAGACGGAGGGGTCACCGTCTCCGACCAACCCCAGACCTTCGAGGACGCCGGCGGCCTCGTGAAGGCGCTGAAGGGCAGACGGATCGCCATCGTGGGCGACTCCTACTCGGCGGGCGAGGGCGCCGGCGACTACCTGCGCGGTACCGACGTCGACGGCAACCGCTGCCACAAGTCCCCGCGCACCTACATGTACCGGCTCTTCAAGGGCAGTGAGGTCGAACTGGTCGCGTGCAGCGGTGCGACCGCCACCGCGGACGGCGACAAGGGCAAGGACGACAACAACGTCGAGGACGACCAGGTCGACCTGCTCGGCCAGCGGCAGGAGAAGTTCGGCGCCGTGAGTGCCGGCTTCATGTCGATCGGCGGCAACGACATCGGCTTCGGCGACATCGTCGTGTACTGCCTCTTCGGCCACCCCGCGCCAGGCGCTCTCTGGAGGCCGACCACACTGATCGCGAACTGGGACAACACCTGCTCCGACGACGCTCCGTTCCGAGCCGGCATCGACCGGCTCGTGACCGATCTGCCGGCGAAGCTGGAGCGCACCTACCGACTGGTCTACGACGAACTCAACCGCGCCGACTTCGTCGAGGAGCGTGGAGGGAAGGTCGCCCCGCTCTACATCATCCCGTATCCCCAGCCCTTCCCGGAGGCGCAGTTCGCCAGCCGCTGCTCGGGCTTCGATCGCCGAGAGGTGGCCTTCGCCAACGACCTCGTCGACGACCTGGACCGGACCATCGAGAAGACGGTCTCGAAGCTACAGAAGCAGGGCTATCGCATCGCGCTGGTCACCACGATCCAGGGCGCGTTCCTGCCCGACAACACCGCCTGCCCCCGCAAGCAGGCCACGCCCTTCATGAACGAGGTGGACGTGGTCACCGGCGTGGCCCAGTTCCTCAAGGACTGGCGCCTGCACACCGCGGAGCGACAGGAGTTCATGCATCCGAACCAGGACGGCTACGCCGCGGAGACCGACACGATCCTCAGCTGGTCGGTGGGCAACACCGAGCTCGAGACGGACCGGACGTGGCGCCAGGGCCCCAAGCAGGGCTGGCTCGACCTCGAGGGCGCCTTCGACACCGTGGCCCGCGCGATCACCGTGACGCCGCCGGCGGCCTCAGCCCGCTACGACGCCAGCGCCCGGTCGTTCACGAACGTGCCGAGCGACCTCCGTGGCGGCCAATCGGTGGAGGTCGATGTGGTGAACGCCGCTCCCGGCAGCCCGGTGCTTTTCTCGCTGGCCTCGACCAGCACGCTGGTGGGCCGGGTGATCGTCGCCGACGATGGATCCGGCTCGGCGACGATCACGATCCCTCGCACAACCGCGGCCGGCGGACACCGGCTCACGGTCCTCGGCTTCGATCAGGACGGCAACCCCAGCGTCGGTACGCAGCCGTTGGACGTCGCCAGGGCGCTGCCGTTCTGGCTGGCGCCCCTGGCTCTACTCACCCTGCTGGCGTTCCTGGCCTCATGGTTCCTCGCGCGACGACATCGCCGGGCCGGCCGGGTGACGGCATCCGCCGCATAGGCCGCGAAGCCCGGCTCAGCCTGCCGCGGTGCCGCGCAGCTCGTCGGGAGGGCGCGGGCCGATGCGTTGCAGCTCGGGGCTGTAGGCCGCGCTGGTCCGGAACAGCAGGGTGCGGCTGTACGGCGCATCGGCGTACAGCACCGCCTTCTTCGTGCGGTTGCCGAGCCGTGCGGTCCAGGTGTGGAACTGCCCCACCTCGTTGCGGCGCATGCCCTGGGCGTCGTAGTACGCGAGGGCGGTGTCCACCGAGTCCCACTGGTAGTAGCCGAGCTTGACCGTGGTGCCGTCGGGGAGGACCGCCGAGCAGAGCACTCGCACGACGACGCCGGGCTCGCCACCGGTCGAGGCGGGTCGGCACTGCTGCCCGGAGAGCTGGGGGAAGACCCAGGCCAACCCGGCCGCTCCGTCAGGCATCGAGCACTCCTCGACCGTGGCCGCGGTCGAGGAGTCCCAGCAGCGGGCCCCGACCGGTGCCGGCGCGGTCTCGACGACGGGCGCGGGCGCGGATTCCACCGGCGACGGAGAGGGGGACGCGGGCGCGGACGACGAGGGTGACGTGGCTGGGACCGGCTCGTCGTCCGGAGGAGCGCTCAGCAGCCAGATGCCGCCACCGGCGAAGAGCGCGATCGCCAGCGCGCCGCCGAGTGCCACCCACAGCCATCGAAGGTCGGGCTCGGCCCGCCGCCCCTCGACATCCACGGGGTCGGTTCTACCGCGAACCCGGCCTACTTCACCATCCCGTCGGCGACGACCTCGAGCAGCGGGCGTACGGCGGCCTCGTCGAGCTCGGACTGGTCGGCCACCGTGGCGACACCTCCGACGAGGCGGCACAGGGAGATCGTGTCGACGCCGTCCTTGAGCGCACCCTCGTCGCGGAGCCGGTCGACGACGCGGTCGCTGGCGCGGGTGAGCACCTGGCACTTGGTGAGGATGGGTGAGTCGGGATCGCCCAGCGCCGAGGTGATCTTGGCCGGGCCGCCCTTGTGGAGGCTGATCAGGCGGACGTACTCCTCGAACCATGCCAGGAGCAGGTCGCGGGGCGAGCCCTCGTGGGTGAGCGCCTTCTCGGCCGCCTCATCGACGCGGTCGACCCAGCTCTGCATGATCGCGTCGAGCAACGCGTCGCGGTTGGGAAAGTGGCGGTAGAGGGTGCCCGGACCGACGCCGGCGCGCTTGGCGACCTCGTCGAGAGAGGCGTCGTACCCCTGCTCCCGGAAGACCACGCGCGCAACCTCGACGATCCGGTCGTAGTTGCGCTTGGCGTCGGCGCGCACCAGAAACTCCTTCAAATCCCTTGCTAACCGGAGACAGTCTCCGTATCGTGGTGGAGGAAAGCGGAGCCATCCTCCGGATCAAGAGTACCTCGGCCTACCCGGCCAGAACAGGACCTCTTTCTTTATGACCGCCACACAGCTCTCATCTCACCAGGACGGACACCGGGACACCCTCCCGGTCGACCTCCCCGACAACGCCGGCCGAGCCGCGATGGGCATCGCCATCGTGCTCACGGCGCAACTCATGTTCATCCTCGACGCGACCGTCGTGAACGTCGCGCTCCCCAAGATCGACGCCGACCTCGGCTTCGGGCCCGCCTCGCTGTCGTGGGTGCTGAGCGGGTTCACGCTCGCCTTCGGCGGGCTGCTGCTGCTCGGCGGCCGGCTCGGCGACGTGTACGGGCGCCGCCGGCTCTTCCTCGGCGGCGTCGCCGTCTTCACCCTCGCGTCCCTGCTGGGCGGCCTGGCCCAGACCCCCGAGTGGCTGGTCGCGGCGCGCGCCGCACAAGGAGTCGGCGCGGCGATGGCCGCCCCCGGTGTCCTCGCCCTCCTGACCACCAGTGCGCCCGACGAGCCCGCCCGACTGCGCGCCCTGGCGCTCTTCGGTGCGGTCTCCTCCGGCGGCATGTCCCTCGGCCTGCTGCTCGGCGGCTTCCTCACCGATATCGGGTCCTGGCGCTGGACGCTCTTCATCAACGTGCCCATCGGGCTCGCGATCCTCGCGCTCACCCGACGCTTCGTCGACGAGACCGCGCGCCGTCCCGGCCGCTTCGACATCGTCGGCGCGCTGAGCGCCACCGGCGGCGCCGTCGCCCTGGTGTGGACCCTGATCGGGGTGCCCGAGCACGGCTGGACCTCGGCGCGCACCGTCCTCGGGTTCGTGGCCGGCGCCGGGCTGCTCGCCCTGCTGGCACTCACCGAGCGTCGCGTCGCGCACCCGCTGCTGCGCCCCGCACTGCTGCGCAGCCGGCGGCGGGTCGGTGGGCTGATCACGATCGGCCTGGTCGTCGGTGGCCAACTGTCGATGTTCTTCCTGGCCGTGCAGTTCATCGAGGGATCGCTGGACTTCGGGCCCATGGAGACGGGGCTGGCCTTCCTGCCGCTGACCCTCGGCATCTTCGCGATGTCGCGGATCACCCCGCGGATCATGGCGTTGGTCGGACCGCTGCCGATGATCGTGACCGGCGCGGTGGGCCTGTCCGCGAGCTTCGTCTGGCTGAGCACCCTCACCTCCGGCGACGACTACTTGAGCGGGGTCTTCGGCCCGATGCTCCTCAACGGCGTCTCGGCGGGCCTGCTGTTCATGCCGGTCACCTCGATCGTCCTTGGCGGCGTCGAGCCGGAGCACGCCGGCGCCGCGTCCGGGCTGCTGCAGACCTTCCAGCAACTCGGCGGTGCGGTCGGCCTCGCGGTGATCGTCAGCGTGTACGCCACGGGCTCGGTACCGGGCGACTTCCTGCCCGGCGCCCGGGCGGCGTTCCTCACCTCGGCGACGATGGCCGCTTTGGCCGGGCTCGCCGGCCTGGTCGCGTTGACCACCCGGCGCCGGCGTACCGAACCTGCGTTGGCAGCGACCGAACTCGACGAGGTCGAGGTGGCCGCGGCAGCCTGAGTTCGGCGGGCGGAACCCCGCATGGTTGAGCCGGAATCGAATTACAACCTTGTAGTTCACCCGAACTCCGTGACGCATGTGACTGGTGTGACTTACGGTCGTGGCGGACCCCGGCCCCCGACCTTCCCCAGGAGCCCCCACCATGCCCCGTCCCGGCGCCCGCAAGGGCAGCACCGGACTGCCGTCCCTGACCCGTCTCGCCGCTGTCGTGGCCCTCGTCGCCACCGCGGCGGTCGGAATCCAGCCGGCCCCCGCCGGGGCCGAGGACTCGACCTCCTCGGCCTCGGCGGCCACCAGCCTCCGCGTGGCCGACCCCGGTCCGGCGTACAAGCAGCTCGCCACCAACCCGGTGACTCCAGGCACCTACACCGGGCTCGGCTTCGACCAGTGCCACGCGCCGGAGCAGTACAAGATGGACGCCTGGCTCAAGGCCTCGCCGTTCCGCGCCGTCGGCATCTACATCTCCGGCGCCTCGCGCGGCTGCCGCGATCAACCGAACCTCACCCCGACCTGGGTCGCCACCCAGCTGGCCAACGGCTGGCGGCTGCTGCCGATCACCCTCGGCCCCCAGGCCAACTGCCACCCCGGGTTCCCTCGCTACGGCAACGACCCGGTGATCAGCGGCAAGCTGAACAAGTTGGGGCAGTACGCCAAGGCCGCCCGGCAGGGCACCGCCGAGGCTTCCACAGCGGTCGCCGCCGCTCAGGCGATCGGGATCGTGGCCGGAAGCACGCTGTGGTACGACCTCGAGGGGTACGACCTCACGAACGCCGGCTGCCGGGAGTCGTCGCTGTGGTTCCTCAGCGCGTGGACCCAGCAGCTGCACGCCCTCGGGTACGTCTCCGGCGTCTACTCCAGCGCCGGCTCCGGCATCAAGTCACTCGACGACGCGCGAGTGCTGCGGCCGGGCACCTTCGTCCTGCCCGACCAGATCTGGATCGCCCGCTGGGACGGCAAGGCCGACACCTCGACGTCCTACATCCGCTCCGACGGCTGGGTGCCGGGGCGCCGGATGAAGCAGTTCCAAGGCGGCCACGACGAGAAGTGGGGCGGGGTCACGATCAACATCGATCGCAACTACCTCGACCTGGTGTCGACGACCGCAGCTCCGCCGCCGGCCAGTCGCTGCCGGGGCACCTCGGTCGACCTGACGAACTTCCCGCGGCTCAAGGCTCCGACGCATGGACACACCCCGGACCCCGGGAAGGTCAGCGTGCTCAAGTGCCTGCTCAAGGAGCAGGGCGTCTTCAAGGGCCGGCTCAAGGGTGCGTGGACCGGCCGGCTGACCAAGGCCGTCTTCCGCTGGCAGCGCCAGGTCTCACTCGGCCGCACCGCGATGTTCTCGCGTTCGGCGTGGATGACCCTGCTGAGCGCGGGCGCGACCCCGGTGCTCAACCTGGGTTCGTCCGGTGAGGACGTGAGCCGCGTCCAGCGGGCACTGAACGCCGCTTCCGGCAAGTTCGCGCTGCCGATCAGCGGCACCTACGACGCGACCACCCAGGCCGCCGTACGCGCCTGGCAGGCCAAGAACGGCATCGCCGAAGACGGTGTCGTGGGTCCTGCCTCCTGGGCGGAGCTGCAGGCAGGAAACAGATAGATCGTCCGGCCGCATCGACGGGGGTTGAGCGGCCGGCGGGGAAGAAGCCCCACGAGGAAGCCCGACGACCGGGCGGTGGACGGGGGTCCGCCGCCCGGCGTCAGGCTGACTCTTTCAATACCCCGGCGAGTTTCGCCGGGCGCGCGGCTAGCCGCGAAAGACCGGGTCGCTGCGCTCCCTCCAGAGCTTGCGGGGACCAATCACTGGATGCGACACACGCTAGGCCTCACGAGACGAGGAGCGCCGAGCCGAACGCGCCGTCCTGCGAGGCGGATACGTAGAAGTCGCCAGGCACCCGAGGCCGGTCGCATCGACCTCGTGCGACAGCTCGCAGGCGAACAGGCGTCGGGGTCTCATCCGGGCATCGTCGCCGCGGCTGCGGCGCCACCGTCAGGAGCGGGCCGAGTTCACCGAAATTGGGCGCAACTGGCTCAACTGAAGGCCTGCTCGACCAGGCGGCCGAGCGAGGTGAAGAAGCCGAGCCCGTCGGTGCCGGCCCCCGTGAGCGACTCCACGGCGTGCTCCGGGTGCGGCATCAGCCCCACGACGTTCCCACGTTCGTTGGTGATCCCGGCGATGTCGCGCAGCGAGCCGTTGGGGTTGACCTCGAGGTAGCGCGCCACGACCTGGCCCTCCCCCTCGATCCGGTCGAGGGTCTCCGCGTCGGCGACGAACCCGCCCTCGCCGTTCTTGAGCACGATCGTGACCTCGGCACCCTCGTCGTAGGCGGAGGTCCACGGCGTGCGGGTGTTCTCGATCCGCAGCCGCTGGTCGCGGCAGACGAACTTGCGGTGGTCGTTGCGGATCAGCGCACCCGGCAGCAGGTGCGATTCGCAGAGGATCTGGAAGCCGTTGCAGATGCCGAGGACCGGCATCCCGCGGCCGGCGGCCTCGACCACTTCGGCCATCACCGGGGAGAACCGCGAGATCGCCCCGCAGCGGAGGTAGTCGCCGTACGAGAAGCCGCCCGGAAGCACGACCGCGTCGACGCCCTTGAGGTCGTGGTCGCCGTGCCACAGCGCCACCGCCTCGTGGCCACCGATCCGGACCGCGCGCTGGGCGTCGACGTCGTCCAGCGAACCAGGGAAGGTGACGACGCCGACCCTCACGCAGCCCCCTCGGAGTGCTCGACCCGGACCTCGAAGTTCTCGATGACCGGGTTGGAGAGCAGCGTCTCTGCCATCTGCCGGACCTGATCGAGCACCTCGTCGGTGACCTCGCCGGCGAGTTCGAGCTCGAACCGCTTCCCTTGGCGTACGTCGGTCACGCCGGAGAAGCCGAGCCGTGGCAGGGCGCCGTGCACGGCCTTGCCCTGGGGGTCGAGGATCTCCGGCTTGGGCATCACGTCGACAACGACCTTGGGCACAGTGCCCAGTCTATTCAGTCGCGTCCGGGTCGAGGATCGTGGCATCGCCGTACTGGTTGACCGGGGGGTCGTCGTCGGCGTTGAGGGACCCCGCCTGGATCGAGAGGGCGAGGACGGCGGCCGACGCGGTGAGACCGGCCGTATGCAGGACCCGCCTGCGCTTCTTGACCGGCTTCGGCTGCGGCTCGGGAGGTTCGGCGGTCACCCGCCGAGGATGACCGGCGAACCCAAGGGCAGGCTGAGAAGGCCCGCTGCCCACCGGGTCGGGCAGACTTGGCCCATGAGCATGGGCACCCCCTCCCCCGGACGGGCGGCCGCGTCCGCCTCGCCGCTGGGCCTGGACTTCCCGCAGTCGCTGGCCGTCTACGACGACTACGCCGCCGCACAGAAGGCCGTCGACTTCCTCTCCGACAACAAGTTCCCGGTCGAGCAGTGCATGATCGTCGGCACCGACCTGAAGCGGATCGAGCGGATCACCGGTCGGCTCACCACCGGCCGGGTGGCCCTCGGTGGACTGCTCTCCGGGGTGTGGCTCGGCCTCTTCGTCGGGCTGGTGCTCTCGCTGTTCGCCGACGACGAGAACTTCTGGCAGACCCTGATCGCCTGCATCCTGTTCGGCGCGGCCTTCGGCATCGTGTGGGCGCTGGTCGGGTACTCCTTGACGCGCGGCCAGCGCGACTTCTCCTCGGTGACCGCCGTCGTCGCCACGAAGTACGAGGTGCTGGTCGAGCACAAGTCCGCCGCGCAGGCACGTGAACTACTCACCCAGCTCCCCGGCGGACTCCCCGATCCGTTCGCTCCCTGACTACCCCGGCGTAGCGGCAAGCCGGGCGACCTCGGCAGCCTGGCCACGGTCGGAGAGGCGGACCTTGGCGCGGTGCGGGCCGACCCGGACCGAGGCGATACCGTCCTCTACCTCCACCTCGCCGCGCGGCCAGCTCCCGAGCTGCTCCTTCGGCCGGAGCCGGCCGCCGAGCCCCGAGCCCAACCGGATGACGTGGACGGCGCGCGGGGTGACGACGTACAGCAGCCGGTCGTTGAGCGCCCGGCCGACGACGAACGCCAGGAGCTCCGTCTCGCCGTCGAGGTACGGCGCGCAGTCGGCCAGCACGTCGGCCGCGGTCGGGCCGCGGGACACGCCCTAATGCCGCTTCTGCCGAGCGTTCCCGATGATCGTGATCGCCAGGGCGACGCCGAGGCCGGCGACGATCGGGCCGATGATCGCCCAGCTCGACTCACCGCTCATCGAGCTGCCGCCGACCCAGCCGAGCCCCTGAGCGGTCCACAGCGCTCCGACGAGCACCATCAGCCCGGCCAGCGACAGGCCAAGCGCGCGGCCCAGCGTCACGAGAGCTCGCGCTTGAGGATCTTGCCGGTGGCGGTCATGGGGAGAGTGCCGACGAACTCGACGATCCGTGGGTACTTGTAGCCCGCCATCTGCTCCTTGCCCCACGCGACGAGCTCCTCCTCGGTGAGGGACGAGCCGTCCTCGCGGATGACCACCGCCTTGATCTCCTCGCCATGGCTCTCGTGGGGGACGCCGATCACGGCGGCGAGCGAGACGTCGGGGTGGGTCATCAGGACCTCCTCGACCTCGCGCGGGTACACGTTGTAGCCGCCGCGGATGATCATGTCCTTGGACCGGTCGACGATGTAGTACCAGCCGTCGGCGTCGCGCCGCCCGAGGTCGCCCGAGCGGAACCAGCCGTCCTGGATCGCCTCCTCGGTCGCCTCCGGACGGCCGTAGTAGCCCTTCATGATGTTGTGGCCCTTGATCGCGATCTCGCCGACCGCGTCGGGATCGGTGTCGTCGGCGTTCCCCTCGTCCCAGGTGCCGGGCTCGAGCAGCTTCATCTCCACACCCGGGATGGGGATGCCGATGGAGCCGACCCGCGGCTCCGCTTCGAGCGGCGAGAAGCTCGCGACCGGTGAGGTCTCCGACAGGCCGTAGCCCTCGAGGATCGTCACGCCGAACTGCTCCTTGAAGTTCTTGTGCACCTCGACCGGGAGCGCCGAGCCACCGGCCGCGGCGACGCGCAGGTTGGTGGCCAGCTTGTGCACGTCGACGGAGTCGCCGGCCTCCTTGAGAGCGCCCAGCAGTCCCCAGTACATCGTCGGCACGCCGGCGAAGAAGGTGATCCCCTCGGTCTCCATCAGCTGCAGCGCCGGCCCGGGCTCGAACCGCGGCAGCATGACGACGGTGCTACCGGTCGCGGCGCCGGCGTTCTGGATGACGGTCTGGCCGAAGGAGTGGAACAGCGGCAGCACGCACAGGAACCGCTCGGGGCTCTCCGGATCGATCCCCCAGAGCTGCTCGCCGAGCAGCGCGTTGTCACGCATGTTGCGGTGTCGCAGCTCGGCGCCCTTGGGCTGCCCCGTGGTGCCCGAGGTGTAGAGGATGACGGCGGTGTCGTCCTCGTCGGTCTGGACGGTCGCGAACGTCGGCTCCTGGCCGGCGAGCACCTGGCCGAAGGTCTCGGTGCCCTCGATGGGTGACGCCGCCGCGAGGTCGGCGGTGATCATCACGAAGGTCTCGCAGCCCTCGGCGCCCTGGAAGCCGGCGTACCCCTCCTGCCCCATCGGCAGCTCGGGCGTGCCTTGGAAGCAGAAGTAGGCCTTCGCGTCGGAGTCGTCGAGGTGGTAGGTCACCTCGCGGGCCTTCAGCAGCACGTTGAGCGGTACGACGGTCGCGCCGGCCTTGAGGATGCCCCAGTAGATGAGCGAGAAGTACGGCAGGTTGGGGCAGGAGAGCGCCACCTTGTCACCGGGCTGGATGCCCCGGCTGACCAGGAAGTTGGCCACCATGTTGGCGACCGCGTCGACCTCGGCGAAGGTCATCCGGCGGCCGGTGGCCGGGAAGACGATGGCCTCCCGCTCGGGGTACTTCCCGGCGCTGTTCTCGAGCAGGGTGGCGAGGTTGTAGGTCTCGGACACGGTGAGCCTCCGTGGGTCGGTGTCTCGTCAACCTATCGAGGAGTCACGACCGCGACGAGAGGATCGCGGCCGCTCTTCTGAGGTCGGCGCCGACGGCGGGCCGGGAGAGCGCACTGAGCGCCAGCCCGACCGGGCCCAGCAGCCGGATGCGGAAGCGGTAGTCGACCACGCAACCACCGGGCGCCTCAGCGAACACCAGCGTCAGGTCGGCACGGACGAACCGCCAACGGCCGGTCTCGCTCCATCGGCTCGGGCGGGTCAGCTCGGTGGTGCGCATCCGCGGGTCGATCCCGGGCTTGGTCTCATCGACCCAGGTCTGCCCGACGCGCGGTTCGCCGTCGATGGCCGAGACTGCGCGCAGCGAGGACTGCCATTCGGTCCGGTGGCGCGGGTCGACGAGGTAGTCGAAGGCGACCTCGCGCGAGACCCCGAACGGCACCGAACCGGAGACCTCTCTCACGAGCCGCGCCCGTTCAGAAGGTCTGGCCGGTGAGCAACTCGTAGGCCTCGACGTACCGCGCCCGGGTGCGCTCGACGACCTCGGCCGGCAGCGGTGGGGGCGGCTCCCCCGACGCGCGGTCCCAGCCGGACTCCGGGGAGAGCGCCCAGTTGCGCACGATCTGCTTGTCGTACGACGGCTGCGTGCGACCCGGGTGCCACTCGGCGGCCGGCCAGAACCGCGACGAATCGGGCGTGAGCACCTCGTCGGCGAGCACGGTGGTCGCGTCGGGGCGGGCGCCGAACTCGAACTTGGTGTCGGCCAGGATGATGCCGCGCGTCCGCGCGATCTCCTCGGCTCTCGCGTAGACCTCGAGCGTGAGCCGGCGCAGCTCGTCGGCGCGCTCGGCGCCGACGGTGCCGACCACGGCGTCGTACGACACGTTCTCGTCGTGATCTCCGAGATCGGCCTTGGTCGCCGGCGTGAAGA
>DOWL01000116.1:13519-13959 GCA_003519585.1 Nocardioides sp.
GGCGTGAAGATCGGCTCGGGCAGCCGGCTGCCGTCCTCGAGCCCGTCGGGGAGGCGGATGCCGCAGACCGCGTGGTCGGGCGCGGTGGCGCGGTAGTCGAGGAGGCCGGTGCCCGTGAGGTAGCCACGGGCGACGCACTCGACGGGGTACATGTCGAGCCGCTCGCAGATCACCGCCCGGCCGCGCACCCCCTCCGGCACGTCGGTGGACAGGACGTGGTTGGGCACCAGGTCACGCAGTTGCTCGAACCACCACAGCGACATCCGGGTCAACAGCTCGCCCTTGTCGGGGATGGTGGTGTCGAGGATGAAGTCGAAGATCGAGATCCGGTCGCTGGCCACCATGAGCAGCCGGCCGGCGTGCGGGCCTTCGGTCAGCTCGTAGAGGTCGCGCACCTTGCCGGAGTGGACGTGCGCAGCGCCGGCGAGCTCGGGCGCGGT
>DOWL01000116.1:14060-21219 GCA_003519585.1 Nocardioides sp.
AGCGCCGGCGAGCTCGGGCGCGGTCGGGAGCGTGACGTCGGGCACGGACCTCAGTCTATGGAACCCCCGGCCGCGTGGCCGCACGCGCACGCATGGCATGGTCGTTGTATGGCCGAGTCTGCCGAGCAGGTTCACGCGCGCATCCGGGAAGCGGTGGGGGACGGTCGCTTGCCGGCGCCACCGAGCAACGACTGGGACAACTTCCCGTGGGAGGTGGTCGACGGCGCGATCGCGCCCCGCCTCCTGCCGGAGCCCGCCGACGACCCGTTGCGTGCTGGCGAATCCGCCGACAAGCCCTGCCCCGCATGCTTCGGCGCCCCCGCCGACCAGATCGTGTGGGAGGACGAGCGGTGGGTCCTCAAGCACTTCGGACAGCCGAGCGGGCTGCCGGTGGTGCTGATCCTCGAGCCGCGACGGCACCTCGACTTCGGCCAGCTCGACGACGAACTGGCCTCCGAGCACGGCCGGATCTCCAACCGCCTGGTCCGGATCATCGAGGGCCTCGACCACGTGGCGCGCTGTCATGTGCTCCGGTACGGCGACGGGGGCGCCCACGCACACACGTGGTTCGTCGGCCGCACCGCGCGCCTGACCGGCGTGATCGGCTCGCCCACGATCGAGTGGGACGACGTACTCCCGCCCGGCCCCGAGGACGTCTGGCGCGCCGACCTGCACGCCATCGCGGTCAAGCTCGCGAACTGGGGCGGCGACGCGCGCGCCTGAGTAGCTGGCCCGAAACCATTGCCTTCTAACAAGACTGAACTAGTCTTGTTTCATGCCCCGGCCGGAGCGACCCGACTTCCTCATCATCGGCGCGCCCAAGGCCGGCACCACCGCGCTGCACTCCGCGCTGGCCCAACACCCGGACGTCTTCACCACCACGCCGAAGGAGCCGAAGTACTGGCTCTGCGGTGACGCCCCGCCGCCGCACTGGACCGGTCCGGGCGACGCGCACTCGCAGCAGGAGTGGATCTGGCGGCGGCGCGACTACGATGCGCTGTTCCGGAGCGCCGGCGAGCACCAGGTCCGCGGGGAGAGCACGCCGTTCTATCTCTGGAGCTACCCCGCGCACCGCAGGATCAGCGAGCACTTGCCCGAGGTGAAGCTGATCGCGGTGGTGCGCGACCCGATCGACCGCGCGTACAGCAACTGGATGCACCTGTGGTCCGACGGCCTCGAACGCGAGCCCGACTTCGAGCGCGCGTTCTTCCGGCAGCGCGACCGGATCGACGCCGGCTGGGCGCCGTTCTGGCGCTACCGCGACCTCGGGCTGTACGGCCGCCAGCTCGAGCACCTCTATCGGTACGTCGATCGCGAGCGCGTCCTCGTCGTCCGCTACAAGGACATCGTCGAGGCGCCCGGCCCGACCGTGGACCGCGTGTGCGACTTCCTGGGCATCCCGGGCAGCCAGGTCGCCGAGATCCCCCGCGACAACTCCCGCCACTACGCCGAACCGGGGTGGCGGACCGCCGTGTTCGCCCCGGCCGTCCGGGCCGGTGCCTGGCTCGGCCAGTTCGCGCCGCCGCACGTGTGGCGGGCGGCCTCCGTCCCGTTGATCGCTCAACTGAGCGGCGGCGGCGCCCACCGGCCCAAGCTCTCGCCGCAGGCCCGGGCTCGACTGCTCCCCCACTTCACCGAGGACATCGCCCAACTCGGCGAGCTCACCGGTGAGGACTTCTCGGCGTGGCTGTCCGAGGAGAGCCGCGGCTCGTTCGTGCAGCGGGCCGCGTCGGTTTCCGTCGAGTAGCAGGACCTCAGCGCACCAACGTCACCAGGTCATGGGCGCCGTCGGGGCGCGCGGCCTCGACGTAGAAGCGGGTCCGGCCGTCGGGCAAGGGGACCGCGGCGGCATAGCGCCAGGCGCCGTCGGAGTGCGGTGAGGAGATGGGCTCGTCGTCGACCGCGACCAGGCGGGTGCCGTCCCAGCGGGCCACACCCGTGGTCTCGTGCCAGTTGGAGGCGGCATCGGGGCGGCCGTCGTAGAGCACGGTGAGCGGCTCGCGGGTGAGCACGGTGGTCACCCGCGCACCTCGGGCATCCCAGCGGCCGGGTCGGCCGGCGAGCACCTCACCGTGGTCGGTCCAGGCGAGGCCGTCGGTCGAGGTGAGCCGCCGCGTGGTCATCCGGTCCTCGTGCCCGGGCTCGGTGAGCGCGTGGCAGCACAGCCACATCACCCACTCCTCGCCCGGCTGGAGCGGATGCTCGATCACCGGGTCCTTGACCGCGACCGTGGCCGACCCAGGCAGCACCACCTGCTGATGTCCGGTCGGGAGCTCGGCAGGCGTCGGAGCGGTGAGGGAGTCGACCCACCAATGCTTGGAGTCGTACGTCGCGCACGAGAGGTAGAGCCGCCACCCGCCGCCCGGCACCGGCGCGAGCACCGGCCGCTCGAACGACTCGCAGCCGAAGGTCTCCCGCTGCACCTCGGCCACCGGCTCGAAGGTCACCCCGTCGTCGGAGCGCGCGACCACGACGGCCACACCACGGCCCTCGGTGAGCGGGCGCCGGACCCGGTAGGTCAGCCAGAAGACGCCGTCGACGAGGGCGGCCGACGCGGCGCCGGACCAGTTCCCGGGGCCGGCGTCGGGAGCGGGGACGACGACGGTCGCGTCGTCGTACGTCGGCAGGGGAAGGGTGTCGACGGTCATGACGTCATGATAGTCGACTCGATAGGTAGGATTTGTCGGCCACGGCCGCGGGTCACCAACCTTCGGTAGGTCACCCACCGCAGTGGCAGGCGCCGAGCGCGCCGGCCGCGGCGTCGAGCGCATGCTGAGCCTTGGTCTCGTCTGGCTTCTTGATCCGGTCGGCCATCAACGCGAAGAGCATCTGGTTGCCGTCCTGGTCGACCGCGACGCCGGCCAGGCTCGAGACGTTGGTCAGGGTCCCGGTCTTGGCCCGGACCAGCCCGCGCGACTCGGGGAACGGCTGGTCGAAGCGGTTGGTCAGCGAACCGGTGAAGCCGGCCACCGGTAGCGCGGTCGCGATCGGGTCGAGCTCGGGGTGCGCCGGGTCGAGCGCCACGCGGAGTACGCCGACCAGGGCGAGCGGGGTGATGAGGTTGTCCCGCGACAGCCCGCTGCCGTCGTGGATCGAAACGCCGCGCATCGGCACGCCCAGCTTCGCGAGAGTCTGGGTGACCGCCGCGGCCCCGTCGGCGAACGAGGCCGTCCCGGTCACCGCGAGTCCGACCTGGTGGGACAGCACCTCGGCACCCTCGTTGTCGCTCACCTCGAGGATCCGCGCGGCGATCTCTCGCAGCGGCGCGGACTCGACCCGACCGAGCTCGCGTCCCTCCGACGCGACGCCGTGCTTCGGGGTGCCGACCACCGTGATGCCCTGCGCGGTCAGCGCCGCGGCGAATGTCTGCGCGGCGTACAGCGACGGATCGTCCACGCGCCCCGACCCCGTGGCCGGGCGACCCTCGTCGACCCAGAGCGCTGTGATCCGGGAGACGACGTGCTCCGGGAGGTAGTGGGCCGGCCAGGCCGGGTTGAACGACGGCTCCGAGAACAGCGAGTCGTCGTACGCCAGCCGCACCCGGCTCCGCCCCTCGGCGCGTAGGGACGCGGCGACCTGGGCGGCGAGCGTCTCGACGTCGGCGTGCGCGGGGTAGGCCGACGGCACCGGCTTGGAGGCCAGGAACGGATCACCACCGCCGACGAGCACGACGCGGTTCTTGCCCCCGGACAGCACGCGGGTGGCGAACCGGGTCTCCGGCCCGAGCACCGACAGCGCCGCGGTGGCGGTCAGCAGCTTGGTCGTCGACGCCGGGATGGCGGGACCCCCGCCTCCCAGCTTGACCACCGGGCGACCGGTGGCGAGGTCGACCACCGCGCCGACCACGTGCGGGCCGAGCACCGGGTCTGCCAGGACCGGACGGACCGCGGCCTTCACCAGCGCGGCATCGATCGGGCCCGGCGCCGTCAGTGGCGCCGCGACCGGCGCCGGGTCGGTGAGTGGAGGCAGCTCGAGTCCGGCGGGCGGGGGTACGTCGGCCGGCCCGGCGGACGCCTCCGCGGACGCATCGGCCGTGGGCGAGTCGTCGGCCAGCCGGCCCGCGAGGTCGAGCTGCCAGGCGACCACCGCGCCGGCCACGACGGCCACCACCAGCAACGCCAGCAGCGCGCGCCAGACCCAGCCACGCTCGCCGCGGCCGTGTCCTCGGTCACCCTGATGCACCCAACCCCCTCGTCGTCGCACGGTCGGAGGCCATTGTGCGGGAGGATGCCTCCATGGAGTTCGACGTGCTGGTGGAGATCCCGAAGGGGCAGCGGAACAAGTACGAGGTGGACCACGTGTCCGGACGGATCCGACTGGACCGCACCCTGTTCACCTCGACCCAATATCCCGCCGATTACGGCTACATCGAGATGACCCTCGGGCTCGACGGCGATCCGCTCGACGCGATGGTGATCCTGCAGGAGCCGACGTTCCCCGGGTGCCTGATCAAGTGCCGCGCGATCGGGATGTTCCGGATGACCGACGAGGCCGGTGGCGACGACAAGGTGCTCTGCGTGCCGTCCACCGACCCGCGGCTCGAGCACATCCGCGACATCAACCACGTCTCGAAGTTCGACCGGCTGGAGATCCAGCACTTCTTCGAGGTCTACAAGGACCTCGAGCCGGGCAAGTCGGTCGAGGGCGCCGAGTGGGTCGGGCGCACGGAGGCCGAGGAGGAGGTCGTCGCGTCGTTCAAGCGGTTCGAGGACAACCCCGCGCAGGCCAGCGCCGCCCACCCGCCGCCTGCCGCCCAGCCTGGCGCGACGCATTGAGCGGGAGTTTCGTCGGCTGACCGACGAAACTCGCGACCGACGCGACCGGGCCGCCCCGTCAGCCGATCAGCCCCCGAGCCCGCAGCATCTCTTCCGGTACGCCGAACGCGTCGACCAGATCGCGGGCCAGCGGCCGGACCCGGCGGCACAGCGAGCCGATCCGCCGGCTGATCTCCTTCGACCGGACCACGGTGAGCCGGCCGTGCTCCATGAACCACGCCCGGTCGGCCTCGATCAGGCTGAGTGCATGGAGGTCGCAGAGCAGGCCGAGCACGATCTTGTTGTCGGCAGCGGCTTCGTTGTCGGGAGCGTCGGGTAGCGACCGCACCTTCTCCACGAACGCCTCGAGCACCAGACGCTCGACGTGCGCCCGCGCGAGATGGATCACGTGGTCCTGGACGCGCGAGAAGACCTCGACGGGGTCGAGGCCGGCGTCGATGCCGCGTTTGAGCCGCCGGGCCACGCTCGCCAGCATGTGCTCCTCTCGGAACCGCAGCATCGCCAACTGATAGTCGGAGTCGAGGACCCCGGCCTCCTGATCCCACTGGTCGCCGCCGGGCAGGATGTCGCGGACCCGCTCGAGCAGCTTGTGCACGCTGGTCCGCTCCACGACGGTCTCGACCGCGAGTCCCGCCACGAACCGCACCGTGCCGAGCTGGTCCAACTCCTCGAAAGCGCCCGCGTAGTCGGTGAGCAGCCCCTTGGCGACGAGCTGCAGCAGCACGGTGTTGTCGCCCTCGAAGGTGGTGAAGACGTCGGTGTCGGCCTTGAGCGCGGCGAACCGGTTCTCGGCGAGGTAGCCGGCGCCACCGCAGGCCTCCCGGCACTCCTGGATGGTGCGGGTGGCGTGCCACGTGCCGAGTGCCTTGGTGCCGGCGGCGCGTGACTCGAGCTCACGCCGGGCCTTCTCGTCGGTCGTCTCGCCGGAGAAGACCCGGTGGCACTGTGCGGCGACGACCTCCTGGGCGAAGTGCAGTGCGTAGGTCTGGGCCAGCAGGGGCAGGAGCCGGCGTTGGTGCTGGCCGTAGTCGAGAAGCAGCACCTCCTCGTCCGCGCCGGTCGCCTCGAACTGGCGCCGGCGTTCGGCGTACCGCACCGCGATCGCCAGCGCGACCTTGCTGGCGTTGATGGCGGCGCCGCCCACGCAGACGCGTCCCTGGACGAGCGTGCCGAGCATGGTGAAGAACCGGCGGTGCGGGTTCTCGATCTCGCTCGAGTACGTGCCGTCCTCGGCGACGTCGGCGAACCGGTTGAGCAGCGCCTCGCGCGGCACCCGCACCTGGTCGAACCACAGCCGGCCGTTGTCCACGCCGTTGAGCCCCATCTTGAGGCCGTCGTCCTCGATGCGTACGCCGGGTGCCGGCTCCCCGCCGCGTCGGATCGGGACCAGGAACGCGTGCACGCCGTGGCCCTGCGTCTCCTCGCCCTCACCCTCACCTTCGCCCGCGAGCTCGAGCTGCGCGAAGACGACCGCGAGCTCGGCGTGCCTGGCGGCGTTGCCGATATAGTCCTTGGCGGCGTCCGGCCGGGTCGTCGTGACCACGAACTCACCCGCGCCCACGTCGTACGTCGCGACGGTGCCGAGCGCCTGGACGTTGGAGCCGTGCCCGGTCTCGGTCATGGCGAAGCAGCCCATCAGCCGACCGGCGACGACGTCGCGCAGGTAGGCGTCGTGATGTCGCTCGGTGCCGAGCTGGAGGATCGCGCCGCCGAAGAGCCCGTACTGCACGCCCACCTTGACCAGCACCGACAAGTCGCCGAACGCGAGCGTCTCGAACGCCGCGAAGCTCGCACCGACGTCGCCACCCCCGCCGTACTCCTGCGGGAACCCCATCCCCGTCTGGCCGGTCGCGGCCAGCTCGACGACGATCTCCTTGACCCGTTCGCGGTACGCCGTCCGGTCGAGGGTCTCGGCCTCGTCCAGGATCGAGGCGTACGCCGCCAGGTTGGTGCGGACCAGGTCGCGCACCTCGGCGTACTCCCCGTCGAGCAGGGCGGTCAGTGCGGCGACGCTGACCACCGGGACCGGGTACGGCGGCGTGCCGGGCGTCGGATCCGTGGCCACCTGGCGAATGTACCCAGGGAGTGTCGCTACGGACGGGCAAACAGGTTGGGCGTCACCCAGTAGTACATCGAGACCTCCTCGACCGAGCGGCCCGGCCGAGGTGCGTGGATCATCATCCCGTTGCCGGTGTAGATCGCGACGTGGTAGATCCCCGAAGGCCCGCTGTCGCTCCAGAACAGCAGGTCACCCGGCTGCAGCTGGCTCAGCGTGATCGGGGTCGACTGCTGGTACTGCGCGACCGAGTAGTGCGGCAGAGTCTTCCCGCCGGCCGCCCACGACCGCATGGTCAGGCCGGAGCAGTCCCAGGAACTCGGGCCCG
>DOWL01000116.1:21402-21632 GCA_003519585.1 Nocardioides sp.
CCCAGTCCCAGGAACTCGGGCCCGAGGCGCCGTAGCGGTACGGCTCGCGGAGCTGCTCGCGGGCGTAGGCGAGAGCCGCGGCCGCGCCGCCACTCGGGGGTGGCGGCGGCGCGGCCGGCGGTGGGGGTGGAGGTGTGGTCGTGGTGGGCGTGCTCGCCGGCGTGCTCGTGGGGCTCGACGTGGGAGCGGTGGGCGTCGGCGACGTGGTGGGAGTCGAGCTCGGAGTGGGG
>DOWL01000146.1:0-6230 GCA_003519585.1 Nocardioides sp.
GATCTTGGCGTGCGCGATGTCGCGGGCCACGACGAGCGGGCCGGTGAGTGAGAGCCGCGTCTTCACGGGGTGTTGGGTGAGCTCGGCGAGGATGTCGGCCATCGGCCGGTTGAGGTCGATGCGCACCACGTCGGACTCTTCGGCAGGCTGGGTGGCCGAGGTAGCGGGGAGGTACTTCGCCGGGTCGGTCTCGAGCTGCTCGAGAAAGACTCCCTCGGCGGTGATCTTGCCGAGCGCCTGGCGGTCCGCCGAGCAGGAGACCGCGATGGCGACCGGGCACGACGCGCCGTGCCGGGGGAGTCGCACCACGCGGACGTCGTGGCAGAAGTACTTGCCGCCGAACTGCGCGCCGATCCCGAAGGACTGGGTCAGCTTGAAGACCTGCTCCTCCAGTTCGAGGTCGCGGAAGCCGTGCGCGGCCATCGTGCCCTCGGTGGGGAGGTGGTCGAGGTAGTGCGCCGAGGCGTACTTCGCGGTCTTGAGGGCGAACTCCGCCGACGTACCTCCGATCACCACGGCGAGGTGGTACGGCGGGCAGGCGGCGGTCCCGAGGGAGCGGATCTTCTCGTCGAGGAACTGCAGCATCCGCGTCGGGTTGAGGACCGCCTTGGTCTCCTGGAACAGGAACGACTTGTTGGCCGAGCCACCGCCCTTCGCCATGAAGAGGAACTTGTAGGCCGGCCCGCCGTCGTGGTCCTCGGTGGCGTAGAGCTCGATCTGAGCCGGCAGGTTGGTGCCGGTGTTCTTCTCCTCCCACGTGGTGAGCGGCGCCAGTTGGGAGTAGCGCAGGTTGAGCTTGGTGTAGGCGTCGTAGACCCCTCGTGAGATCGCCTCGCCGTCGTCGGCTCCGGTGAGCACGCCTTCGGACTTCTTGCCCATCACGATGGCGGTGCCGGTGTCCTGACACATCGGCAGGACGCCGCCGGCGGAGATGTTGACGTTCTTGAGCAGGTCGAGGGCCACGAACCGGTCGTTGGCCGAGGCCTCCGGGTCGTCGATGATCCGACGTAGCTGCGCAAGATGCGCCGGCCGCAGGAAATGTGCGATGTCGTGCATCGCTTCCGCCGTCAGCCGTCGGATCGCCTCGGGCTCGACCTGGAGGAAGGTGCGGCTCCGTCCGTCGACGACGGCCTCGAAGGTCGACACGCCCTCCGTCGTGACGAGGCGGTACGGCGTCTCGTCGGGGCCGATGGGCAGGAGGTCGGAGTAGCGGAACTCGGCGACGGGCTGGGGCTCGCTCACGAGCCGTCAGCGTACGCGGGGGCGCCGCGGATCGCGGCGGCGAGGGGTGGGTGCGGCGATCGATGTATCCGCGGCCCCGCTCGTGGGTCTGCACGACAACCACCCCACGGGCCTCGGGGCCGTCGAACACGACAGGAAACCACGATGAACAGCACCATCACGTCCACGACGCGGGCGGGCATCGCGGCGACGACGTTCGCCGCGCTCGCGCTCGCCGCCACCGCCTGCGGAACCGAGGCCGGATCCGCGGACGCGTCCGCCAAGGCCGCATCCGTAAGTCAGGCCGCCCCGCAGCAGGAGACCCGAATCTCTCCGCGCACCGCGGAGCGGCAGGCCGAGCTCCAGGCGCAGATCCGCAAGCTGCTGGCCCTGGAGGCCGACGCCAAGCGCTGGGCGCGCGGTCACGACACGGGCGAGATCCCGTGCCGGCCGCTGCGCCGCACCGCCAAGGCGACCACGTGTGCGATTCCCGCGCCGTGACCGCCCCGCACGACATCACCACCCCTATTCCATTCGGCCCCCGGGCCACTCACGACAGGAGCACCATCATGAACAGCACCAGGATCATCACCACCAGGGCCGCTACCCGAGCCGGCATCGCCGCGATCTTCGCCGCTTTCGCCATCGCCGCCACGGCGTGCGGCAGCGAGACCGCGTCGGAGCCGCAGCGGGAGGCCGCCCCGGCCAGCACGCCGAGCTCCCAGGCGGCGCACGCGCCGACCTCGGCCGACGCCGCCGAGCGCGCGGCGTACGACCGGGAGGCGCGCAAGGCGCGTGCCGAACGGGCCGATGCCAAGCGTTGGGCGCAAGGCAACTGACCCACCTCATCACCGCGGTCAGGTCCGGCGAACTGCCGGGCCTGACCGCGGTTCCAATCTGTCCTGTCGGGGTAGTCACGACCGTCGGGCCGGTTCGAACGGCGTTCAGACCGGCGGTTCGGTCGTGACTATCACTGCTGGGGCGGATAGGGCTGGTGAGCCCCATGAGGCATCTGGGATCTCTGAGGCCCCAGCTGTTCGGGGTGGCAGCTCTAGGCTGAGCACATGGCGGGTGAGCTGCAACCCCAGGGGGCCGGCCACGACCCTGCCCAGCTGCGGATCTCCGACGCCGATCGGCACCAGGTTGCCGAGCTCCTGCGGGAGGCGGCGGGGGAGGGTCGGCTCGACATGGACGAGCTCGACGAGCGGCTCACGGCTACGTACGCCGCACGCACGTACGCCGATCTGGTGCCGATCACGTCCGACCTGCCCAGCCACCCCCACCCGCGGCCGGTAGCGAAGCCGGTGGCAGGCACACCCGAGGTGGTCCCCGGTCCCGATCGCGAGAGCCATTTCGCGATCCTGAGCGGCCTGAGTCGCAAGGGTGTCTGGGTCGTCCCCAAACAGCTGACGGTCCTCGCGATGCTGGGCGGTGCCGAGCTGGACCTGCGCCGGGCCAAGTTCGCGGCTCCCGAAGTCACCATCACCATCAACGCGATCATGGGCGGTGCCGAGGTGATCGTCGGCCCCGCCACCCGGGTGTACATGGAAGGCACCGGCATCATGGGCGGCTACTCCGGCCCGTCCGGTCTGGTCGAGGAGGAGGCCGACGAGAGCTCACCGGTGGTGCGGATCAAGGGGTTCGCGATCTGGGGCGGCGTCTCCGTGGAGCGCAAACATCTCTGACCAGCGCCGCCGACGCGGCGGAGCCACAAACCTTAGGCGAGGGATGCCGTCGATCCGCGGTCGACGAGTTGCGCCTCGACCCGCACATTGGCGACCTCGTCGACACCACGCAGGAGCCGGACCGCAAGCTCGGCGGCCAGCCGCCCCTGGCCGGCGACATCCTGGTCGATGGTCGTGAGGTCGAGGAGCTCACCGAGCGGGTGTCCGTCTGTGCCGATGACCGACAGGTCTCCAGGTACGTCGACCCCGTGGGCCCGGGCGTAGGCGATGGCCGCGAACGCCAACTCGTCGGAGTAGGCGAAGACCGCGGTCGGCGGTTCCGGTAGCGCAAGGAGCCGCGCCATCGCGCGGGCGCCGGCGTCGACGCCGTACGTCTCGGTCACTACGAGTTCGTCGGGCGTCTCGAGCCCGGCTGCGGTCAGCGACTCACGCCAGGCCTGCTGCCGCATCAGGTCGGATGACCAGGTCGTGCCGTCGGTGTCGCTGGTGCGGATCATCGCGATCCGGCGGTGTCCGAGGTCCAGGAGATGCTGTACGGCGGTGCGCCCGGCCGCGAGGTCGTCGACGTGGACATGGGGGTAGTCGCGCACCTCGCCGCCAGCCACAACGACGTGCACACCCATCAGGTCGAGCCGTTCGACTTCCGCTTGGGCCATGGGCAGCGCGGTGAGGATGACGGCGTCCGCCTTGCGTCGCGCGGGTAGCTCGCGGAGGAACCGGGTCCGCTGCTCCTCGCCGTCGACCTGGTAGACGAGCATGTCCAGCCCGGCGCCACGCAGCACGGGGGCCATGCTGGCCAGCATCGCGCTGTAGAACCACGCGTCGAGCCGGGGCATCACGATCGCCACGCGGCCGGTCGCCCCGCGGGAGAGGGCGCTGGCCTCGGGGGAGACGACGTACGAGAGCTCCTGCGCGATCGCGCGGATCCGGTCGCGGGTGGGCTGGCTGACACCCGGAACGTCGCGGAGGGCCCGTGACACGGTGGCGATCGAGACGCCCGCGCGTCGTGCGACGTCGGCCATGTTGACCTCGCCGCCCCCGGCTGCGTGTTCCCCGACCACGCCCCGACAGTAGCGATCGCGGCAAACGTTTGCCCACGGCTCTTGACTCTCGGCTGTGAGCTGGGTCACGATGCGCCTGCACGAGCGCAAACGTTTGCAGATACGTGCAGATACCGACGCGAGAGGCTCAGGCGGCCCGATGACCTGTACAAACGCACGCGCAGTGAGTAGAGAGGGGTACAGCACTGTGACACCCATCACGCAGCGGCACTCGGGGCCGTCGAGGGACGGCTCTCACTTCATCGAGTAGGGGAGATCAGATGGCAGTAGCTACACGGCGGCGCCTCGGTGCGCTGGGGCTCGCAGTGGGGCTCGGCCTCGCGATGTCGGGCTGCCTCCAGGATCCTGACGAGGGTGGCGGCGGAGGGTCCGGCGGTACCGCCGGATTCGCCGACAACTCCTCCAGCGACGGCGACGGCAAGGTGACGATCCTCGGCGCCTACGGCGGCGACGAGAAGGCGAACTTCGAGAAGGCGCTCGCGCCGTTCGAGAAGGAGTCCGGGATCGACATCGAATACACCGAGGACTCCGACTTCACCACGACCATCAAGACCCGGGTCGCCGCCGGCGATGCGCCCGACATCGGGTTCTTCCCACAGCCCGGTGGCCTCCTCGAGCTCGCGGCGACCGGCGACATCCAGCCGATCGACACCTTCCTCGACATCGGCAACCTGCAGAAGACGCTGGTGCCCGGCCTTCTCGAGTCGACGATCCTCCCCGGCGACCCGACGGGCGACGATGCGGTCGCGGGCGCCGGCCGCATGTACGGCGCACCGATGCGCCTGGCCAACAAGAGCCTGGTCTGGTACCCCAAGAAGGCCTGGGACGCCGCGGGATACAAGGCCCCGACCACGCTTGAGGAGCTGACCGCGCTCGAGGCGCAGATCAGGGAGAGCGGCATCACCCCGTGGTGCATGGCCTGGAACGCCGACCAGGCGACCGGGTGGGTGGGCACCGACTGGATCGAGCAGATGGTCCTCTCGCTCTACGGACCCGATGTCTACAACGAGTGGACGTCCCACGCGATCCCCTTCAACGACCCGCAGATCGTGGGCGCCTTCGACGAGTTCGCCAAGATCGCCAAGACCGACGGTCAGGTCTACGGCGGCGTTCAGACGGTGGTCAACACCCAGGTGGCCGAGTCGATGGTCCCGGCGTTCCGCAACCCGCCCGAGTGCATGCTCGAGCGGCAGGGCTCCTTCGAGATCTCCTTCCTCCCGGCCAAGATCCAGGCCGACCTCGACAACGAGGTGGGCGTCTTCCCGTTCCCGGCCAAGGAGGCCTCGGCCGAGGCGCCACCGATCCTGGGTGGTGCCGACCTCGCGGCGCTCTTCAACGGCAACGACCCCGACGCGATCGAGGTCATGCAGTTCCTCACCTCGGACAAGTTCGGCGCCGAGTGGGCGCAGGCCGGTGGCTGGCTCTCACCGCACAAGACCTTCGATCCGGCCAACTACCCCAACCAGACCACCAAGGACATCGCGGCGGCCGCATCGGGCGCCTCGCAGGTCGTCTTCGACGGCTCCGACGTGATGCCCAAGGAGGTCGGCTCGGGCACGTTCTGGACCGGGATGGTCGAGTGGATCCAGGGCAAGAGCTCCGAGGACACCACGGCTGACATCGAAGCGAGCTGGCCCCAGTGACCGCGGGGACCGACAACACGGTCGACGTGGAGGCCCCCGAGCCCGGGGACCCCACGCCGCCCGAGGACGGCCGCCTCAACGGCGGTGACCCGGGGAGCAACCCCGAGGCCGCGCGGCCGGCGAAGATCGTGATCGGGCTGGTCGGCTTCGTCATCGCCGGCTGGTTCATGTGGAACGCGTGCCTGTCGTTCGCCTACTACCCGCAGTGGTACGGCAACAGCAAGATCCTGATCGGCCTGCTGGCCCTCGTGGTCGGGGTCGGCGGCGCGTACCTCCTCTTCTACTTCCTCAACATGTTCGTCGAGGGGTTGCCCGGGCCGATCTCACGCTGGCTGATGCCCTACGCGTTCTTGGCGCCGGGCTATGCGTTCATCGGCCTGATGCTGCTCTACCCGGCGATCCAGACGATCAACTACTCCTTCGCCAACGCCGACGCCACGGAGTACGTCGGGCTCGACAACTACCGCACGGTGTTGACCTCGTCGCAGTTCCACGAGGCGATCTTCAACAACATCCTGTGGCTGATCGTCGTGCCCGTCACGACCGTGTGCTTTGGGGTCGTCGTCGCCGTACTCGCCGACAAGCTGTCGACGAACGGCGAGAAGGTCAGCAAGAGCGTC
>DOWL01000146.1:6339-10371 GCA_003519585.1 Nocardioides sp.
AGGTCAGCAAGAGCGTCATCTTCTTGCCGATGGCGATCTCGTTCGTCGGCGCGTCGACGATCTGGCTGCTCGTCTATCAGTACGCCCCGCCCAACGAGGACCCCACGGGCCTGCTCAATGCGGTCTGGCGGGCATTCGGTGGTGAGCCGCAGACCTGGCTGCAGAACTCCACGCTGCGTCTCAACTCCTTCCTCATGATGGTGATCCTGATCTGGTTGCAGGTGGGTTTCGCCATGATCCTGCTGTCCTCGGCGATCAAGGGCGTGCCCGAGGACACCATCGAGGCGGCTCGGATCGACGGAGCGACCGAGCTCCAGATCTTCTTCCGGGTCGTCATCCCCCAGATCAAGGGCACGATCATCACCGTCTTCATCACGGTCGTGATCCTGGTGCTCAAGGTCTTCGACATCGTCTACGTCCTCACCGACGGACGCGACAAGACCCAGGTCATCGCCAACGAGTTCTTCGCCAAGCTGTTCCGAGATAGTCAGTCCGGCCAGGCCTCGGCGATCGTCGTGATCCTGCTGATCGCGGTCACGCCGGTGCTGATCTACCAAGTCCGCCACTTCCGCAACGAGGAGTTGGGCCGATGACCGACCAAGCGACAGCACCGGTAGCCGCGACGGCCGCGAACTCCACCGGAGAAGGAGGCAAGTCACCCAAGGTGCGCGGCTTCATGGCCGACGGCCGGCAACGCAGCTGGACGGCGATCATCGTCATGGTCGTGCTCTGCGTGCTCTGGACGCTGCCCACCGTGGGCCTGCTCGTCACCTCGCTGCGCGATCGCGACAGCCAGGCCGAGACCGGCTGGTGGACCGCGTTGTGGACCGGCGGCTGGACCTTCGAGAACTACCGCGGGGTGTTCGAGAAGGCGGAGATCGGGACCGCGCTGCTCAACAGCGTGATCGTGGCGATCCCGGCCACGATCATCCCGATCATGTTCGCCGCGTTCGCGGCGTACGCCTTCGCCTTCATGGACTTCCGGGGCAAGGACGTGCTGTTCATCGCCATCGTGGCGGTGATGGTGGTGCCGATCCAGGTAGCTTTCCAGCCGCTGTTGAACTTCTTCGGCCCCAACGGCATCGGCATCTCCGGACAGTTCATCGGTGTGTGGATCCTGCACACCGGCTTCGGCATGCCGTTGGCCATGTACACCTTGCGCAACTACATGGCCACCCTGCCCAAGACGGTCATCGAGTCGGCGAAGATCGACGGCGCGACGCACTTCCAGACCTTCTGGAGGTTGATCGTGCCGATGTCGGTGCCGGTCATCGCGGCGTTCGCGATCCTGCAGTTCCTGTGGGTGTGGAACGACCTGCTGATCGCCAAGCTGTTCCTCTCCACCGACAACAGCACGGTGATCGTGAAGCTGCAGGGTCTGCTCGGCGCGCAGGGCCAGGGCAGCGAGCTGCTGCCGGCGGGGGCGTTCATCTCGATGTTGATCCCGATGATCGTCTTCTTCTCCATGCAGCGCTTCTTCGTCCGGGGACTGACCTCCGGAGCGGTGAAGGGCTGACGACATCACCCAGGTCGACGGACCCGTCCACCTGACGCGGGAGGGCGTGAGCATCGTGCTCGCGCCCTCTCTCGCGGGAGACCCGATCCTCCTGCACTGGGGTGCCGAGCTGGGTGGTTCGGCGCACGACGGTCTTGCCGAGGCGCTGGTGCCGGCGGTCCCACACTCGGCGCTCGACTCACCGCGACAGCGCGGGTTGCTCGGCCAGACCGCCGCGGGAGACACCGGCCTGCCCGGGCTCGAGGGGCTCCGGCCGGACGGTACGCCGCGGGTCTGGGCGCCCCGCATCACCGACTGGCGGTGGTCCGTGGACGACACTGGTGCCGACGCGTGCGTCGGCTTCGCCGGGCGCGACCCGGAGGCCGGCTGGTCGGTCGACCTCGAGGTGCGGCTGACCGCCGAGGGGCTGGTCCTGCTGCGGACCTTTGTCACCAACGATGCCTCGTCGAGCCTGGTCCTCGCCGCGGTCCGTTCGGCGCTGCCGGTGCCCGCCCGCGCGACCGAGCTGCTCGACCTGACTGGTCGGTGGTGTCGCGAGCGCACCCCGGTCCGCCGCCCGTGGCTCGCCGGCACCCACCTGCGCGAGGGGCGGCACGGCCGCACCGGCCACGACGCCACCCTCCTGCTCGCCGCCGGCGTGCCCGGCTTCGGCTTCGGTCACGGCGAGGTGTGGGCGACGCATGTCGCCTGGTCGGGTGACCACGCGGCGTACGCCGAGCGGACGCCGGAGGGGGAGTGCGTGCTCGGCGGCGGGGAGCTGCTCGGGCCGGGCGAGGTGGTGCTCGGTCCAGGTGAGCGCTACGACTCGCCGTGGCTGGTCGGCGCGTGGTCGGAGGCCGGGCTCGACCATGCCTCGGCCCGGCTGCACAGCTGGCTGCGTCGCCGTTCGCCCCGCACCCGGAAGACCCGGCCGGTGCTGGTGAACACCTGGGAGGCGGTGTACATGGATCACCGCCTCGAGACCCTCACCGAGCTGGCCGAAGCGGCGGCCGAGGTCGGGGTGGAGCGGTTCGTGCTCGACGACGGCTGGTTCCGCGCGCGGCGTACGGACCGTGCCGGTCTGGGCGACTGGGAGGTGGATCCCGAGGTCTGGCCGGACGGCCTGCACCCGTTGGTCGAGCGGGTGCACGCGCTCGGCATGGACCTCGGACTCTGGGTCGAGCCGGAGATGGTCAACGACGACTCCGACCTCGTGCGCGCGCACCCCGAGTGGGTGCTCCGCGGGCGGAGCGCCGCCGCGCCGCAGTGGCGCCACCAGCAGGTGCTCGACCTGCAGCACCCCGACGCCTACGCGCACGTGCGTGGGCGGCTGCTCGCGCTGCTGGGGGAGTACCCGATCGCGTTCCTCAAGTGGGACCACAACCGCGATCTGGTCGACGTCGCGCATCAGGGCCGGCCCGCGGTGCACGGCCAGACCGTGGCGTTCTACCGACTGCTCGACGAGCTCCGCGAGGCGCATCCCGACCTGGAGATCGAGACCTGCGCCAGCGGAGGCGGACGCATCGACCTCGAGGTGCTGACCCGCACAGATCGGGTCTGGCCCAGCGACACGATCGACGCCGTCGAGCGGCAGCGGATCAACCGCTGGACCTCGTTGCTGGTGCCGCCCGAGATGCTGGGCGCGCACATCGGTGGTCCGGTCGCGCACACCACCGGTCGCACCCTCACCACGGGTTTCCGCGCCGCCACCGCACTGTTCGGCCACCTCGGCATCGAGTGGGATCTGCGCGCTGCCTCCGCCGAGGAGCGGGCCGAGGTCGCGGCCTGGGTCGCTCTGCACAAGCAACTCCGGCCGCTTCTGCTGACCGGGCGACTGGTGCGCGGCGACCACCACGACCCGGCGGTCGTCGTCAGCGGCATCGTCGCCGCCGACCGCACGGAGGCGTGGTACGTCGTCGCGACGGTGGACAGCCCGCTCAGCCAGGCAGTCGGTGCCGTCCGGCTGCCCGGCCTCGACCCCGCGGCGTCGTACCACGTCGTCGACCGCACCCCGCCCGGCGCGCGGCATCGCGCGTACCTCGGCGAGCACTGGCTCGACGGATCCGACGGCGTTGTCGTCGGCGGGCGGGCGCTGGGCGAGGTCGGCGTCGGCTTCCCTCCACTCGGCCCGGAGGTCGCGCACGTGCTGCATGTGACCGCTCCGTGATCAGGGGCTACCAGCCCTGGGTACAGCACGCCTAGGGTGACGTGCGTCACTTCACTACGGATCGTCCGGCACGTACCTGCCGGTGAAGGGAGCAGTTCAGCATGGCCACAGTGACTTTCGACAAGGCACAGCGGTGGTATCCGGGGGCCGACAAGCCCACGGTGCCCGGCATCGACCTCGAGATCGGCGACGGCGAGTTCATGGTCCTCGTCGGCCCGTCGGGATGCGGCAAGTCCACGACTCTGCGGATGCTCGCAGGGCTCGAGGAGATCAACGACGGGAAGATCTTCATCGGGGACCGCGACATCACGCACACCCCGCCCAAGGACCGCGACATCGCGATGGTCTTCCAGAACTACGCGCTCTACCC
>DOWL01000146.1:10489-13677 GCA_003519585.1 Nocardioides sp.
GCGCTCTACCCGCACATGAGCGTGGCCGACAACATGGCCTTCGCGCTCAAGATGGCCAAGGTCTCGCCCGAGGAGCGCAAGAAGCGGGTCGCCGAGGCGGCCCGGATCCTGGGGCTGGAGGAGTACCTCGAGCGCAAGCCGAAGGCGCTCTCGGGTGGTCAGCGCCAGCGCGTCGCGATGGGTCGGGCGATCGTCCGCAACCCGCAGGTCTTCTGCATGGACGAGCCGCTGTCCAACCTCGACGCCAAGATGCGCGTCCAGACCCGCACCGACATCGCCAAGCTGCAGGCCGATCTCGGCGTCACGACCGTCTACGTCACCCACGACCAGGTCGAGGCGATGACGATGGGCGACCGGGTCGCGGTGATGAAGCTCGGCATCCTCCAGCAGGTCGACACGCCGCTCAACCTTTACGACCGGCCGGTCAACCTGTTCGTGGCGGGGTTCATCGGCTCGCCGCAGATGAACCTCATCAAGGCCAGCGCCAAGGACGGCAAGGCCCAGATCGGCGAGTACCTCGTGCCGGTCGACCCGGCCGCGTCCAACAAGCTCGGCCCCCAGCACAGCAACATCACGGTCGGCGTACGCCCGGAGTCGTGGCGGATCGTCTCGGCCAACGAGGGCGGCCTGCCGATCACGGTCACCGTCGTCGAAGAGCTCGGCGCCGATGGTTTCGTCTACGGCACCTGCGACGTCGAGGGCACCCCCGGCAACGTCATCGTCCGGGTCTCCGGTCGCGACCAGGTCCAGAAGGGCGACACGATCTACGTCACCACCGACCCGAAGGACGTCCACGTCTTCGACACCGAGTCCGGCGACCGTCTGTCCGACTGATACCTGAGTTCCAACAACGCCGAGTCGGCGCTACTGCACGTCAGTAGCGCCGACTCGGCGCTTAACGATGTATCGCTGAACGCCGAGTCGTCGTTACTGCACGTCAGTAGCGCCGACTCGGCGTTCAGTGGGCGCGGTTTGCGGTACGGCGGATACCGGTGGCGAAGGTCTCGTAGAGGGCCGGGGGGAGGTCGTGGCCCATGCCGTCGATGAGGAGCAGTTCGGCGCCGGGGATCGCGGCTGCCGTCGCCCGGCCGCCGGAGACGTGCACCATCTTGTCGGCCAGCCCGTGCACGACCAGGGTCGGGACGGTGAGTGCGCGCAATCGGGGGGACCGGTTGGGCTGGGTGAGGATCGCGACCATCTGCCGCATCGTCCCGCTCGCCGTCACGCCGCGGTCGTAGGTCTCACCGGCCTCGAGCCGGGTCCGGTCCTCGGGCTCCGGATAGCCCGGGGAGCCGATCAGCTTCCAGGTCCGGACGCTGGCCTCGATGTAGGCGTCCCGCCCGGGCCGGCGACCCAGCAGGTTGGGCAGCAGGCTCGGGTGCTGCCACCCCACCGTGCGCTGGCCGGTGGTGGACATGATGCTGGTGAGCGACCGCACCCGTTCGGGGCGCTCGACCGCCATGGTCTGCGCGATCATCCCGCCCATCGAGACGCCACATACGTGCGCCGATTCGAGCCCGAGGTGGTCCAGCAGTCCATAGGCGTCGTCGGCCATGTCGAGCAGGGAGTACGGCGCGTGCACCGGGCGGCCGGCGAAGGCCCGCACGAGGGTGCCGCGGGTGACCTTGCCCTGCCCCCGGCTGGAGCGACCGGTGTCACGGTTGTCGTAGCGCACGACGTAGAAGCCGCGCTCCGCCAGCTGCTCGCACAGCTCGGTGTGCCACCAGATCATCGGCCCGCCGAGGCCCATCACCAGCAGCAACGGCTCGTCGTCGGGGGTACCGAAGGTCTGATAGCAGAGCTCGACGTCTTGCCCCACGGGGGCGAACAGCTCCTCCGAGACAGTGACCGTCATACCGAAAGTCAACCAAATGAACCGATGTGCGGGGAGTCTGGGTTACCAGCACGTAACCTCGGTCTGGTGAGCCAGTCACCGGCGACCAGCTCCCGGCGTCCCGCCGCACCCGATCCGGGCGGCCCGCTGGGTTCCTTCCTCCTGCCGGAGGGGTTCGCCCGGCCGCGGGTCCTCGACGTGCTGCGGGAGAGCACCGTGGTGGTCGAGGCAGGTCGCCACGCCGTCACGTCGCTGGACGAACGGCGCCGCCTGTGGCGCGCGTCGTACGCCGGCAGCGCGGCCTCGCAGAGCACCGACCCGGTGATCCTGGTGCCGGGCTTCATGGCCGGCGACGTGTCGTTGCACGCCATGAGCCGCACGCTTCGACGGCGGGGATTCCGCACCTACCGCTCGCAGATCCACGTCAACGTCGGGTGCACGGTCGACGCCGCCGCCGAGCTCGAGTCCCGGATCGAGTCGATCGCGATCAAACGGGAGCAGCGGGTGCGCATCGTCGGGCACAGCCTCGGCGGGTTGCTCGCCCGTGGCCTAGCGGTCCGCCGCCCCGACCTGATCTCCGGCATCGTCACCATGGGCAGCCCCATGCTCGCGCCCGCGGCGCACCATCTGGCGCTCACCGCGAGCATCGAGGTGCTGGTGCGACTCAGCCGCGCCGGCGTACCCGGTCTGATGTCGGAGGACTGCGTCGCCGGCCACTGCGCCCGAGAGAGCTTCGAGGAGAGCCGCGAGCCGATGCCGGCCGGGGTTTCCTTCACCGCGATCCACTCCCGGCGCGACGGGATCGTCGACTGGCGCGCGTGCATCGATCCCGAGGCGTACGCCGTCGAGGTGACGTCCTCGCACCTCGGGATGGCGATCGACCCGCGCGTGGTCGACGTGGTCACCAGTGCGCTGCGGCTCCCGGCTTCGGGTATGGGGTCAGTGCTCGAAGTCGACAGCGGCGAAAGCGCGTAGCTTCGAGAGCTGGTGCTCGCTCTTGATCGAGCGGATCGTGCCGCTGCGCGAGCGCATCACCAGCGAGTCCGTCGTACATCCACCTGACCGGTAGCGCACGCCGCTCATCAGGTCGCCGTCGGTGATGCCGGTGGCGACGAAGAAGCAGTCGTCGCCGGTGACCAGTTGGTCGGTGGTCAGGATCGCGTCGGGGTCGAGGTCGTGGCCGGCGTCCAGCGCCTTCTGACGCTCGGCGTCGTCCTGGGGCCAGAGCCGGCCCTGGATCACGCCGCCCATGCACTTCATGGCGCAGGCGGCGATGATCCCCTCGGGCGTGCCACCGATGCCGAGCAACAGGTCGACGCCGCTGCCGGGCCGGGCCGCGGAGATGGCGCCGGCG
>DOWL01000146.1:13708-14639 GCA_003519585.1 Nocardioides sp.
CCGCCCGAACCCGCGCGGGCCGCCGTGATGCCGCCGGCGATGTCGCCGTCGACGATGAACTTGATCCGCGCGCCCGTCGCCCGGATCTCCTCGGCCAGCTTCTCGTGGCGCGGCCGGTCGAGCAGGACCACGGTCACGTCGGAGGGGTTGGTGCCCTTGGCCTTGGCCACCTGGTGGATGTTCTCCGCGACCGGGTAACGGATGTCGACGACCTCGGCCGCCTCCGGCCCGGTGACCAGCTTCTCCATGTAGAAGACGGCGGAGGGGTCGTACATCGAGCCCCGGGGCGAGACCGCGAGTACGGCGACCGCGTTGCTCATCCCCTTGGCCGTCAGGGTCGTGCCGTCGATGGGGTCGACCGCGACGTCGCATTCCGGCCCGGTGCCGTCGCCGACCCGCTCGCCGTTGTAGAGCATCGGGGCGTTGTCCTTCTCGCCCTCACCGATGACGACGATCCCGTCCATGCCGATCGTCGAGATCATCACCCGCATCGCGTTGACGGCGACGGCGTCGGCGCCGTTCTTGTCGCCCCGGCCGACCCACCGTGCCGCGGCCATCGCCGCCGCCTCGGTGACCCGGACGAGCTCGAGGGCGAGGTTGCGGTCGGGGTTGAGGGGGGAGGGGACCAGGCTGTCGGGGCTGTCGGGCTCCATGGTCGGAGACTATCTGGAGACCACTGCGAGAGTGCCCACCCCGAGGAGCAGTGCGACCGGTGTGATGGCCAGCGAGACGCGGTAGAACTCCGCGGTGGTGATCCGCTGCCCGCAACCGGCCAGGGTCCGGCGCCAGAGCAGGTTGGCCAGCGAGCCGGTCCAGGTCAGCCCGGAGCCGATGTTGAGGCCGAGGAGGGCTGCCAGCACCGCCGTGGTGCCGAGGGGTGCGACCAGCGGGACCAGCAGGATGGTCGCGGACAGGTTGGTGAGCAGGGCGG
>DOWL01000146.1:14757-22088 GCA_003519585.1 Nocardioides sp.
CGGACAGGTTGGTGAGCAGGGCGGCGAGGGCGGTGGCCAGCGCCGCCAGCGCCAGGAGCGCGAGGAACGACGTCCCGACTGGCACCAGCTGGGCGACCAGGTCGCCGAGGAACCCGGTGGCGACCGCGGCCACCACCACACCCAGGGCGAGCACCAACAGCGCGAACGACGGGTGCGCGGCTCGGGCGATGTCGCGCGGGCCGACCAGGCCGCGGGCCGCGGCCCACACCACCAGGACCACCGCCGCCGCCGACGAGACCCAGGCCGGAGCGATATCCCAGCGGGACACCACGGCGAAGCCGGCCAGCATCAACCCCACCACCACCACCGGGAACACCGGGAGCGGCGGCCCCTCGACCCGACCGGGATGGTCTGGCTCGCCGGCCAGCTCGCGGCGGAACAGGAGCCGCAGCCCGACGTATTCCACGACCAGGACCACCAGGAGCACGGGTGCCATCCGGGCCGCGAAGCCGACGAAGTCGAGATCGAGATAGGGCAGCGCGAGCAGGTTGGTGAGGTTGGAGACCGGGAGCAGCAGCGAGGCTGAGTTGGCCATCCGCAGGCAGGCGAACGCACCCGGGCGGTCGGAGGTGCCCAGGGTCGCGGCCGCGCCGACCACGATCGGGGTGAGCAGGACGACCGTGGCATCGAGGCTGAGCACCGTGGTGACGAGCGCGGCCAGCAGGAAGACGCCGGTCAGCAACCGGGTGGGCCGTCCGCGACTCGCCGTACCGACCAGGCGTGCCGCCGCGGCGAACAGCCCGGCTCGGGCGCACACATCGGAGACGACCAGGATCGTGACCAGGAAGATCACGACGGGCAGCAGCGCTCGGATCGTGTCCTCGAGCTGGTTGCTGCCGATCAGGCCGGTGGCCAGGACGACGACCGTGGCTCCTACGGCGACCGCCGCTTCGCGCCGCCAGGGCAGGTGCAACGTGGCCGCCGCCAGGAGCACCGCGAGGGTGCCGAGGGCGACCGCGTCGGCGAGGGCGGTGCTCAAGGGGCAGTCGTGGCCGTGATGTCGTCGAAGTCGCAGCCGGCCGAGTCGCCGCGGGTCGCCAGCCCGACGGCGGTCGGGGGGCGGAGGTCGGCGTCGGCGACGGTGGCGAGCCGCCGCCCGCCCAGGAGGACCGCGAGCACGCCTCGATCATCCACGAGCGAGAGCGCGCCGCCGGCACCGGCCGGCACCGTGAAGCTCTCGTCGTGGGTGCCGCCGAAGGTGCCGAACCAGGCGAGCGTGCCCGTGCCGGCATCCCGGTCGACAGTCGCGGTGACCTGGGTCTTGCCGTCGGAGGCGTAGAGGCCGCACTCCCCGCGAGCCCGCGCCTGGGTGGCGGTCACGGCCCAGGTGTCGCCCGTTCCCGCGACCGGGGCCGAGACCCAGGTGGTGTACGCCTCGCCGACGCCCGCGACGTCGATCCGGTAGCGCCCGCCTTTCACCGACGTGGTGACCTGTCCGGTCGAGACGGTCCGCTGGCCGGTGCCGAACGGCGTACCCCCGCCCTCGAAGGTCTCGGCGAGGACGACCGTGCCGGGTGTGCTCACCTCGGGCACCGACCCGATGTCGGCCGCGCTGGACACCGTGAGCGGCGCCGGCTCGTCGTACGTCGGCGCCGGGCAGGGCAGGTCCAGGTCGTCCGAGCCGAAGGCGAGCTCCCAGCTGTCCGCATCGACTCGGGCCCCGAAGACCGAGCACAGGTCGTCGGAGAGCGAATCGGAGAGCTCGACCTCGGCGGACCGCGGGTCCCACACCCGCAAGGTTCCGTCGACGCTCGAGGTGACCAGGAGCCCCGCGTCGTTGAAGTAGGTGTCGGACACCAGGGAGGTGTGGCCGCCGGTCAGGGGTCCGAGATAGGCGCCGGTGTCCACGTCGAAGACGTACCCGCGTCCGGCCAGATCGAACGTCGCCACGGTCCGGCCGTCGGTCGAGAGGCTCGAACTCCAACTGACCGGCGGGAAGCTCGCCGGGGGAGCGGCTGGGTCGGCCGCGGTGAAGGAGGAGACCGTGGCGCCGGTCGTCGTGTCTGCGATCGCGACGTCCTCGAAGCTCGGGTAGTCGATCAGCACCTGCTCGCCGGTCTCCTCGACCGTGAGGTGCTGGACGCCGGTGTCCGTGCGGTCTGCGACCAGGGTCTTCGTGCTGCCGTCGCCCAGCGCGTCCCAGAGCATGAGCCGGGCACTGTTCGAGGCGGCGAGCACGCGGCCGTCGCCGAGCACCGCCAGAGCGGTCGGGTCGCCCGAGGGGCTGTGCCACGTCGCCAGCCGCTGCGGAGCGCCCGGGTCCCGCATGTCCCACAGAGCGACCCAGGACCGGCGTCCCTCGGCGAGAAGCGAGCCGTCGTGGGAGAACGCGAGCACCGGCACCGACTGGTCGTTGGCGCTGAAGACCGTCAGCCGGTCGGGCTGGTCGCCCTCCGTCGCAAGGTCGTAGACGCTCAGCCCGTCGGGATCGTCGGCCGCGACGTAGACCCGCCCGTCGGAGCGCACCGCCTGGCTACCCGACTGGGGGAAGCTGCGCAGCGTCTCCCGCTCGATGTCCCACACCACGGTGTCGTCGCCGGTGGTCACGGCCGCCACCGGGCCGCCGACACCGAGCTGGAAGAACGTCTCCTGGCCCGGCGCCCGGTAGACGTCGCGCGCCGGGGAACGCAACAGGGTCCGCGACAGAGAAAGCAGCGCCCGGTCACCCGAGTCGAGCTCCAAGCCGCGCAGCAGCGCGGCGGCTGCCGCCGGTGGGTCGTGGACCAGTTCGCGCTCGGCGATGGCGGCCAGCTCGCCGACCTGGGCCTCGTCCGCCCGGCGCCGATCCGCGCGGGAGTTGACCAGCAGGACGACCACGAGGCTGACCGCCAGGGCGGCGACCACGGTCGCGACCCCGGCCCGCACGATGCGGCCTTGGCGCCGGCGGGCCGCCGATGCGTCGACGTACGCCGCGACGTCGGGTGTCGCCAGATCGGCGTTGCGGCTGCGCCACTGGGCGGCCTGATCGAGCTCCAGTCCCGACAGCAGCCCTGACTGCGTGCCGCCGCCCTCGCGCCAATCCGCCGCGCGGCGCTCGAGCCGGGCGCGGAGCTCGAGGTCCCCGCGGCGGCTTTCGATCATCGCGACCAGCGGCGGCCACGCGGAGAAGAGCGACTCGTGGGCCGGCGCGTAGACCGGCTGGTCGTTGACCTCGTTGACCACCACCAGCCTGGCTTCGACGAGGTCGTCGAGGATCTCGCGATGCCGGGGAGGTACGTCGGCAGCTCGGGTCAACCGCTTGTGGGCGGTGGCGTCGGTGAGGCTGACGAGGTGCAGGATCGCCTCCGCGACCTGCTGCTCACTGCGTCCGCCCGAGGCGACCTCGGCGGCCCGCGAGGCGATCGAGCCCTGGACGCCGCCGATGGCGTCGTACTCCGCGTGGGTGAGCCGGCCGTCCTCGGCATCGGCGGCCAGCCGGGCCAAGGTGAAGGCGAGCAGTGGGAGGGCGTCGCCGGAGCCGGTGTCGTCGACCAGCCGCTGCACGAGTCCGTCCTCGAGGCTCAGGTGTGAGCGCCGGGCCGGCTCGCTGATCACCTCGGCCAGGTCCGTGCGGGTGAGTGGCGGCACGTGTAGCACGGTGGGCGCTACGGACATCTCGAACCGGCCGGTCTCGGCGGCGACCTGGTCCCACATGTCGGTGCGCGCGGTCATCACGACCCGCAGCGGCGAGGGTTCCGCGCAGCTGGTGGTGAGCGCCTCGAGGAAGGCCCGCCGCTCGGTCTCGCCGGTGATCGTCACCAGCTCCTCGGCCTGGTCGACGACGACAAGCACCTTGGTCTGGGCCGAGGCCACCCCACTCTCGCGGAGCGTGCGGACGTACTCCGCCATCCCGCCCGGCGTCGTCAGCAGGGCCGCGCACCGATCCGCGTCGAGATCCGCGTCGTGGCGCTTTGCCGCCTGTGCCAGCGCGAGCGACAGCTCGGCCAACGGCAGGTCGGAGGGGGTCCACGGATCGGTGATCACCCAGTCGGAGGAGACCCGCAGCGCGGGGACCAGCCCGGCGCGGACCAGGGAGGACTTGCCGCTCCCCGACGGGCCGAGCACCGGGACGACGGCGCCTTCACGGCTCCGGCTCGGCGGGTCGACCAGCTGACGGAGCTGGTCGATCTGCCGGTCGCGCCCGAAGAACACCGCGGCGTACGACTCGTCGAAGGCACGCAGCCCCGGGAACGGCGACCGGGCGGGGTCCCAGCGCGCCTCCTGATCGAGTCCGAGCGACACCAGCGCCGTACGCACCCGGTCGGCGTCGAGGTGGCCGGCCTTGACGGCGAGGCCCTGCAGATCCGCTGTCAGCGGGTGCGGGTCGCTGCCGTCGACGAGCAGGGCCAGGATCGGCTTGCGCAGCCAGCGGGCCAGCGCCAGCTCGGAGTGGCACCACTGGCTGGCGACCGAGGCCGGGGTGGTGAGGAAGACGACCGCATCGCAGGCGTCGAGGTTGGTGAACAGCTGGTCGCGCCACGCCTGGCCCGGCACCAGGCCGCCCGTGGGGTCGAAGTCGAGGAACACCGACTCGTAGCCCAGCGTGGCCAGGACGTCCTTGACCTGTGCCGCGAGCTGGTTGTCGACGGAGGAGTGGGAGACGAACAGCTGCGCCACGCGACCCTCCCCACTCCTGTCTCACTGCTGGACGACTGCTGGACGACGGATGGACGACGGATGGACGACCGGCGCCGGCCCGAGCGGCCGGGCCATCATCACCGCTGACGGGCCGCCTGTGAAGATGATTCACGTGAGCGACCAACCGCCCGCGGCATCCGGCCCGGCGTCCGACCCGGGATCCGAGCAGCCTGAGCGGCCGAGCCGGTACAACCGCAGCTTCGGCGGGCTGCTCGGGGCGATGGTCGTCACCGTGGTGTTCGTCGGGGGGTACGTCGGGTTCCGGGCGCTGACGCGCGACCAACCCGAGATCGTGGAGAAGGTCGACTACATCGCGGCTGTCGGGGAGCTCCAATCCGCGGACGTCCAGGTGGTCTACCCGTGCTCGATCCCCGAAGGTTGGCGCGCCTCCAGCACCGCGTTCAAACGGGGCGAGCCACCGAGGTGGGGGATCGGCTTCGTCACCGACGACGATGAGTTCGTCGGCATCCGGCAGGAGGCGACCGGCGTCGACGACCTGCTCGACACCTACGTCGACGAACAGCCGGTCCACGGCGACGAGGTCAGCCTCCCGAACGATCTGGGTGTGGAGACCTGGGACACCTGGTCGGACTCCGGGGGCGACCTCGCCTGGTCGGCAGAGCTCGGCCCGCCGTTCGAGGGCCAGACACTGCTGATCTACGGCTCGGCCTCCGCGGCCCAGCAGGAGGCGCTGATCGCCGAGCTGACCGCCGGGCCCGTCGCCGACTGTTGAGCGGGTTGGCAGGCCGGTGGATGAATCCCAACATCTGTTGGGATTCCTGACGTTCTTGGCCGTTGCAACGCCCCAGAACGTCAGGGATTGCCCGAGGAGCCCGAGGGCGGCCTACTCCTCGGGGTCGCCGCCCAGCGTCTCGTCCAGCCGCTTGCGAACGCCATCGAGCCACTGCTGGCAGATGGTGGCCAACTGCTCGCCGCGCTCCCAGAGCGCCAGCGACTCCTCCAAGGTGGTGCCGCCGGCCTCGAGCCGGCGTACGGTCTCGACCAGCTCCTCGCGCGCGGTCTCGTAGGACAACGTCTCGTCGGGCTTCTGCTCAGCCATCGCTCTCCTCGTGGAGCTCGGTGCGGGTCGTGCCGGTCGTCACCGCGTGCACCCGGCCGTCGGCCACCCGCACGCTGATCTCGCTCGAGGCGGCCACCGCGGTCACCGAGGTCACCACGTGGCCCTCCGCGTCCTGGAGCACGGCGTACCCCCGCTCGAGCGTGGCGAGCGGGGACAGCGCGCGGGCGCGGGCCCGCTGATGGGCGATGTCGTCCTCGGCCCGGTCGAGCCGGTGGCCGAGCGTACGGCGCGCGCGATCGCGCAACTCACGGATCTCGTCAGCTCGTTCGTCGAGCAGCCCGCGCGGGTCGCCGAGCACCGGCCGGGACCGCAGTGCGTCGAGACCGGCCTGCTCCCGCGCGAGCCAGCCGCCGAGGCTATGACGCAGCCGATGTCGGGCAGCGTCGACCATGCGCAGCTCCTCCGCGACGTCGGGCACCACCAGCTTGGCGGCGTCGGTCGGCGTCGAGGCGCGCACGTCGGCCACCAGGTCGAGCAGCGGCTGGTCCTGCTCGTGGCCGATCGCCGAGACGACCGGCGTCCGGAGCCCGTGGACCGCGCGGATCAGGGCCTCGTCGGAGAACGGCAGCAGGTCTTCGACCGAGCCGCCGCCGCGGGCGACCACGATGACGTCGACATCGGGATGGCGGTCGAGCCGGCGGAGGCCCTCCATCACCTCCGCAGCGGCGCGTGGCCCCTGCATCGTGGCGTGCGCGACCTCGAAGGCGACGTTGGGCCACCGCCGCCGGGCGTTGTCGAGGACGTCGCGCTCGGCGGCCGAGGCCGGAGCCGTCACCAGGCCGACCCGGTGCGGCAGGAACGGCAGCGACCGCTTCAACTCCCGCGCGAACAGCCCCTCGGCGGCCAACAACTGCCGGCGTCGTTCCAGCCGTGCCAGCAGCTCGCCCAGTCCGACCATCCGGATCTCGCGAACGGCGAGCGAGAACGAGCCACGGTTGGCGTAGTAGGACGGCTTGGCCTGCACCACCACGCTCGCGCCCTCGACCAGCGGCGTGGCCAGGCCGTCGACCCGGTCACGCGGCACCGTGAGCGGGATCGAGATGTCGGCCACCGCGTCGCGCAGGGTCATGAAGACCGTGCCCAGCCCTGGCCGACGGTTGATCTGGGCGATCTGGCCCTCCACCCACACCGCACCCAGGCGGTCGACGTACTGCGAGATGAGGTTGGCGATCTGGCGCACCGGCGCAGGAGATTGCGCGGAGGTCTCCAGGGCCATGGTCGCTGACTTTAGAGGTCGGGACCGACGCCCGTACCCTTGGCCACGTGACCACCGATCTCGGTACGCCGCGTGTGCTGCCCGCCGACCAGGCCGAGCGTGCCGTGCTGCTGGCCGCCCCCCGCGGCTACTGCGCCGGCGTGGACCGGGCCGTCGTCACCGTGGAGAAGGCACTCGACCTCTACGGCTCGCCGGTCTACGTCCGCAAGCAGATCGTGCACAACAAGCACGTCGTGGCGGATCTGGAGTCGCGCGGTGCGATCTTCGTCGAGGAGCTCGAGGAGGTCCCGGCGGGTGCCACCGTCGTGTTCTCCGCCCACGGAGTGTCGCCCGAGGTGCACCGCCAGGCCGAGCAGCGTGATCTGAAGACCATCGACGCCACCTGCCCGCTGGTCA
>DOWL01000146.1:22272-27306 GCA_003519585.1 Nocardioides sp.
GCCCGCTGGTCACCAAGGTGCACCACGAGGCGAAGCGGTTCGCCGGTGACGACTACGACATCCTGCTGATCGGCCACGCCGGCCATGAGGAGGTCGAGGGCACCGCGGGGGAGGCCCCCGAGCACATCCAGCTCGTCGAGGGTCCGGCCGACGTCGCCAAGATCGTCGTGCGAGACCCGGCCAAGGTGGCCTGGCTGTCCCAGACCACGCTCTCGGTCGACGAGACCCTCGAGACGGTGGCCGCGATCCGCGAACGGTTCCCGCTGCTGCTCGACCCGCCGAGCGACGACATCTGCTACGCCACCCAGAACCGCCAGTTGGCCGTCAAGGAGATCGCCCGCGAGTCCGACCTCCTCATCGTGGTCGGCTCGGGCAACTCCTCCAACTCCGTCCGGCTGGTCGAGGTCGCCCTCGAGGCGGGCGCCGGAGCGTCGTATCGCGTCGACGACGCCTCGGAGATCGACGAGGCCTGGCTCGACGGCGTACGCACCGTCTCGGTCACCTCCGGCGCCAGCGTGCCCGAGTCCCTGGTCCAGGAGGTGCTGGCCTACCTCGGCGAGCGCGGCTACCCCGATGCTCGCGCGGTGCACAGCGCGGAGGAGTCGCTGATCTTCGCGCTCCCCAAGGAGCTGCGCCGCGATCTCAAGGCCGCCGGCCGGAGCTGACCACGGCTCAGCCCTTACGACCTAGAGTCGAGGTCGTGGCACGGTACGTCGACATCCACCCCGACAACCCGCAGGAGCGGCTGCTCCAGCAGGTGGTCGACGCGTTGCGGCACGACGACGCCCTGATCGCCTACCCGACCGACTCCGGCTACGCGCTCGGCTCACGGATCGGCAACCGCGAGGGCCGCGACCGCATCCTGCGGATCCGGGGCCTCGACGAGCGACACCACTTCACGCTGGTATGCAAGGACTTCAGCCAGCTCGGACAGCTCGTGCACGTCGACAACGCCGCCTTCCGGGCGATCCGCGCGTCGACTCCGGGGCCCTACACCTTCATCCTGCCTGCGACTCCGGAGGTGCCTCGGCGCCTGCTGCACCCCAAGAAGCGCACCGTCGGCGTACGGATCCCGGACCACACCGTGGTCCACGCGCTGCTCGACCTGCTCGGCGAACCGCTGCTGAGCAGCACCCTGATCCTTCCCGGCGAGACCGAGCCGCGGACGCTGGGCTGGGACGTCAAGGAGGAGCTCGACCACGTCGTGGACATCGTGCTCGACGCCGGCGAGACGCCGGCCGAGCCGACCACGGTCATCGACTGGTCCGACGGCGCACCCGAGGTCGTGAGGTTCGGCGCGGGCGACGTCAGCCGCTTCGTCGCGTGACTTCCCGGTCAACTCCTGCATCACGGGTGAACCGCTCCCGGATCGCCAGGCAGAGCAGACACAGGGCGTACCCGACCGCGAGCGCCACCGCATGGTCGGAGAGGCCGTTGACGACGGCCTCGGCCAGCGGGGCGCCGCGGTCGGCGACCGCGCCGGGCCGCGAGATCGCCACCAGGCCGATGACCGCGAGCATGATCAGGGGCGGAAGGACACCGACGGTGAAGAAGTCTTCCGGCCGGACCAGGATCGCGACCAGGACGCAGACCAGGACGAACGCCACGTCGAACACCTGGCCGACCTCGCTGCCGAGGGTCAGATCGAGGGAAGCGACGGTGATCGCGAGCGCGAAGCCGAGGGCCGCCACCTGGTGGCCCAGTTCGTGACCCTCCTCCCAGAGGGTGCGAGCCTCGCTCACACCGCCACGGTACGGCCGCCAGGGGGACCGTCGTCGGAGCCGCGCCGCTCGACGGCGTGCAGCTCGACCGACCGCGGACGGGGGAGTTCGTCGTCGGTCACCGCCAGGTCCTGGAACCGACGCGCGGCCACCAGCACCCGCGACTCCAGCGATCCGACCGTCTGGTTGTAGTGCCCCACCGCGGTGTTGAGGGAGCGGCCCAGGTGGTCGAGGTGGCCGACCAAGGTGCCCAGCCGACCATGCAACTCCCGCCCCAGCCGATGGATCTCGCGGGCCTGGTCGGCCAGGACCTCGTGGCTCCAGCCGTGGGCGACCGTGCGGAGCAGCGCGATCAGCGTGGTCGGGGTGGCCAGCACCACCTGGCGATCGGCGGCGTGCTCGAGCAGCCCCGGGTCGGCCTCCAGAGCAGCGGCGAGGAACGACTCGGCGGGCAGGAACAGCACCACGAACTCGGGCGTCTCGTCGAGCGAGCGCCAGTAGGCCTTGCCAGCGAGGAGGTCGACGTGGGTGCGGACCTGGCGGGCGTGCCGGGCCAGGTGTCCGGCGCGGAGGTTGTCGTCATCGGTCGACGTGGCGTCGAGATAGGCGTCGAGCGGCACCTTGGCGTCGACCACCACGGACCTGTCCCCGACCAGGCGGACCACCAGGTCGGGACGCCGCGCGCCGTCGTCGAGCCGCGGCTGCTCGGTGAAATCGCAGCGATCCACCAGCCCGGCCAGCTCGACCGCGCGACGCAGGTGCAGCTCACCCCAGCGGCCGCGGACCTGGGGCTTGCGCAGCGCAGTCGACAGCGACTGGGTCTCGCGACGCAGCGTCTCGGTCGAGCGGCGCATGTCCTGGACCTGCTCGTGCAGCTGCCCCTGCCAGGTCGCGCGTTGGTGCTCCAGGTCGCGCATCTGGTCGCTGAGCCGGTCGAGGCCCAGCACCAGCTCGGCCTGGTCGGTCGACGGTGGTCGGAAGCTTCCGGCGTACGGCGGCCGGGAGCGCGCCCAGAGCACGCCGACCAGGGCACCCAGCACCAGGCCGAGCATCAGGCCCAGTGCCAGCACGGCCAGCAGCGAGATCGTGTCCATGTCCACCAGGGTGAAGCAGGCCACCGACAGTGCGCCTGGCTAGTGTCGTGTGTCGGAAGTTGTTGAACGGTTGGCGTGCTCAAGGTGCGTGCATCGCGAGGCGCCGGAACGACGCTCTACCTGTACGTCCAGCGAGTTGCGGCAACGAAGCGAGGTGCGTGGCTTCAGTGCGCGAAGCGCACAAGAACTTTCGACACGCGGCACTAGTCCAGGTCGACGATCACCGGCGCGTGGTCGGAGGCACCCTTCCCCGCCCGCTCGTCGCGGTCGATGGACGCGCTGGTCACGCGCGCCGCGAGCGACGGCGTACCGAGGATGAAGTCGATCCGCATGCCCCGGTTGCGCTCGAATCGCTGCCGGTAGTAGTCCCAGTAGGTGTAGACGCCCGGTCCCGGAGCGTGGGGGCGCACCACGTCGACCCACCCGTCGTCGAGGAAGGCCTGGAACGCCGCGCGTTCGGGAGGCGTGACGTGGGTGTCGTTGGCGTAGGCGGCCATATCGAAGACGTCCTCGTCGCGCGGGGCGATGTTCCAGTCGCCGACCAGAGCCACGTCGTCGCCGAGCCAGGCGTGCGCCGCCGCGCGCAGCTTGGCCAGCCAGTCCAACTTGTAGACGTAGTGCGGGTCGTCGATCTTGCGGCCGTTCGGGACGTAGAGCGACCACACCCGGACGCCGCCGCAGGTGGCACCGATAGCCCTGGCCTCGGCGGCCACCGGGTCGCCCCAGCCGGGCATCGCGTCGAAGCCCACCTGGACGTCCTCGATGCCCACCCGGCTGAGGATGGCGACGCCGTTCCACTGGTTGAGGCCGGAGTAGCCGAGCTCGTAACCCAGCGACTGCAGCCCCATCAGGGGCAGCTGGTCCTCGCGGGCCTTGGTCTCCTGCAGGGCCAGTACGTCGATCTCGTGGCGCTCGAGGAGCCGCTCGACGCGGTCGATCCGAGATCTCAGGGAGTTGACGTTCCAGGTGGCGAGCCGCACCCCCCTAACGTAGTAACCCCGTAGCGTGGCTCCACATGGGCAGGCTGGCGGCGTGGGCGGTGCACGCCTACACCGCCAGCGGCGTGGTGCTGGCGCTGCTGATGGTGCACTTCTCCTACGAGGGGGAGGTCCGGACCGTGCTGTGGCTGTTCCTGGCCGCCATGGTCGTCGACGGCACCGACGGGATGGTCGCCCGCAAGCTGCGGGTCAAGGAGCACGTGCCCGAGCTGGATGGCTCGCTGCTCGACAACATCGTCGACTACCTCACCTACGTGTTCGCGCCGATGGTGCTGCTCTGGGCCAACGGCTACCTGCCCGAGGGCGCCTGGGGCGGCGTGGTGGCCTGCTTGCCCCTGGTCGCCTCCTGCTACCAGTTCTGCCGCACCGACGCCAAGACCGACGACCACTTCTTCCTCGGCTTCCCGTCGTACTGGAACGTCGTCGCGTTCTACGTCGTCGTGCTCGAGCTGGGCGTCACCGCGACCACTGTGCTGCTGCTGGTCCTGGCAGTGCTGGTGTTCGTGCCGATCAAGTACGTCTATCCCTCGCGCACCGAGACGCTCTGGTACGCCAACATGGCCGGCGCGACCGCCTGGCTCGTGGTGTACGGCGTGATGACGGCGCTCCTGCCCGACGTACCCCTCTGGCCCACCGTGCTCTCGATCGCCTACCTGGCGTACTACGTCGCCGAGAGCCTCTGGCTCACCTTCCGCAGCGTCGGGAATTCGGTCGCGCCCGCGGCTGTTGAGCCCGCACCATGATCTCCATCATGAACCTTCGGTTCGACGCATCCCTCGCGACGCTGACCGGGCTGTCCTGCCCCTCAGCCGTCGTCGCGCGGGCTCTCGACGCGCGAACCTGACCCTTCTCCGTGAGTCCCCGGACCGCTTCGGGGGAGGGTCGTCCGACCCGCAGCGGTCCGTCTAGCAACGCACTCACAGAAAGCACAGTCATGGCCAAGCGCCAGTTCGTCCGCAGTAAGCCGCACCTCAACATCGGGACGATGGGTCACGTCGACCACGGGAAGACCACGCTCACCGCCGCGATCACCAAGGTGCTCGCCGACGCCGACCCGACCACCACGTCGTACGTCGCATTCGACGGCATCGACCGCGCGCCCGAGGAGGTCCAGCGCGGGATCACCATCAACATCGCGCACGTGGAGTACGAGACGGCCACTCGCCACTACGCCCACGTGGACATGCCCGGCCACGCCGACTACGTGAAGAACATGATCAC
>DOWL01000146.1:27484-28168 GCA_003519585.1 Nocardioides sp.
AACATGATCACCGGCGCGGCCCAGGTCGACGCCGCGATCCTCGTGGTCTCCGCGCAGGACGGCGCCATGCCGCAGACCCGCGAGCACGTGCTGCTCGCTCGTCGGGTCGGGGTGCCCTACCTCGTGGTCGCCATGAACAAGGCGGACACGGTGGCGGACCCCGAGCTGCTCGACCTGGTCGAGCTCGAGGTCCGGGAGCTGCTCTCGGAGTACGGCTTCCCGGGTGACGAGGTACCGGTCGTGCCGGTCTCGGCGCTCGGCGCGCTGAACGGCGAGGAGCGGTGGGTGCGTTCGATCCATGAGCTCCTCGCCGCTGTCGACGACTACGTCCCGCTGCCGGACCGGGCGTTCGAGGAGCCGTTCCTGATGCCGATCGAGAATGTGCTCACGATCAGCGGCCGGGGCACGGTGGTGACGGGAGCCGTCGAGCGCGGCGTCCTCGACGTCGGCTCGGCGGTCGAGGTCGTCGGACTCGGGCCCACGGTGGCCTCGACGGCGATCGGCATGGAGTCGTTCGGCAAGACGCTGGACGCCGTCCAGGCCGGGGACAACGCGGCCGTCCTGCTCCGCGGCGTACGCCGAGAGGAAGTGCGTCGCGGCCAGGTGCTCGTCGTTCCCGGCTCGGTGACGCCGCACGCCAGGTTCACCGCGAACCTGCACGCGCTCACTGCCGCCGAGGGCGGC
>DOWL01000146.1:28363-33692 GCA_003519585.1 Nocardioides sp.
TCCTTGGACCTCGGTGACCTCGAGGTCGTCAACCCCGGCGACTCGGTGGAGGTGACGGTTGAGCTCGGCAAGGCGGTCCCGATGGAGCCCGGCCTCGGCTTCGCCGTCCGCGAGGGCGGCCGCACCGTCGCCGCGGGTGTGGTGACGGCGATCCTCGACTGAGGCCCACAGACCCGCTACCCGGGAAACCCAGGGCGGCCCCACGATCGGTCAGTCGTGGGGCCGCTCCGGCGTCGAGCCCGGGCTGGGAGTCAGCGCAGGGCGAGGCATCCCGACGTGGGCGGCGACCACGTCAGCGCAGCATGCTCGGCGATCCGGGCATCGAGGTTGGCGGCGATCTCGTCCGGCCACGGCTCGGTCCCGCGCGGGTCGAGCCGAACGCAGAGAATGATCTCCTCGATCACCGTCGAGAGCTGCTCACGGGTGTCGTCGAGCACGAACACCAACGCGTGCACGGCCCGCTCGGAGCGGCCGAGCAGCCGCACCCGGACCGACATCCGGTCGCCGGTGCGCAGCTCGTGCACGTAGGTCACGTGATGCTCGGCGGAGAGGTGGGCCAGCCCGAACTTGGTGGGCCAGTTGCTCGGGATGCCCACGCTCGCCAGCGACTCGTCCAATCCCTCGCTGCCGATCCCGAGGTAGTGGCGGACATTGAGCTGCCCGTTGTTGTCCTCGAAGGCGAGGGGGACGACTTGGACGGAGTACGCCGGCAGGGCGACGAGCTCTTCATAGCTGGGGACGGCAGGCATGCCGTCGACCCTAGGCGGTGGTCGCGGCTGCTCGGGTGGAGGACCACACTTGCTTGCATGAAGCGCGTCATCGTGGTGATGCTCGTCCTGGCCATCGCTCTGGACGTGGCGTACTGGTCGATCTGGTTCACCTCGCGCAACACCCTCGCCAGCGAGCACCGCGCGGCCTACTACGAGTTCGAGAACGCCTTCCCGCTCGCCGACCTCTGGCTCGGTCTCGCGTGCCTGTTGGCGCTGGTCGCCCTGCTGCAGCGCCGGGAGACGGCGCTGCTCTGGCTGATCTGTGCGGGATCCGCAGGGCTCTACCTGTTCGGGATGGACTTCCTGTACGACGTGGAGCACGGCATCTTCGCCAAGGGCGGCGGCGGGATCGTGGAAGCGTGCATCGTGGCGGTCACGCTGGTGTTCTCGGTCACCGTGCTGCGGTTCGCCTGGACCCGTCGCGATGCCCTGATCGCGGGTTCCGCGACGTAACACGCCCGTCACGTATCCGGTCCACAGTGTGCGTGTGACGACCGGCTCCACCGATCCCGCGCTGTGGGTCGGTCACGTCATCGTCTGCGGCCTGCACGACGAAGGTCTGAGGATCATCGAGCAACTGCACGCGAGCGGCGTGCTGACCGTCGCCGTCGACGACGAGCCCGACCCTCGGCTGGTAGCCGCGGCCACCGCACTCGGCGTACCGATCATCGCCGCCGACTCCCGCTTGCCCGAGAGTCTGATGGCAGCCGGCTTCGCCGGTGCCGTGGCCCTGATCTGTGTCGAGAGCGAGGACCTCCACACCCTGGCGACCGCGCTCGGCGCTCACGACCTGCGGCCCGACGTACGGATCGTCGTGCAGCTGCGCAACGCGGCGGTCGGCCGCGCGCTCGCTGACCTGGGGATCCGGGTGCTGGACGTCGCGGGGCTGGCCGCGCCGTCCATCGTCGAAGCATGCCTGCAGCGGGGGCGGCGGACCATCGTGCTCGGCGATGACGAGTACGTCGTGGTCGACACGCTCGTCAGGGTTCCGGGCACGTTGCGCGAGCTGTACGGCGACCTGGCCCCGATCGCGGTGGACCGTGGTGCGGGCGCGGGCGTCGAGATGACGCCCGGACGTGATCTGCCGGTCTCGCCCGGCGACCTGGTCACGGTGCTGGGCTCTCAGGCGGACATCGAGGCGGCCGGCCTGGGGCTGCGGCGCCGCAGGATCGACCACACCTCGTCCGGCGTCGTCGGAGCCCGCGGCATGCGGGCGCCGCGCCGGCGAAGGTCGTGGCTCAGTGATCTCTTCGCGGGGATCGATCGACGGGTGAAGATCGCCGTGCTCGCGCTGCTATCACTGGCCGTCGTATCGGTCGGTGTCCTGCTCGTCGGCTACGAGGAGCCGGACGGCCGACGGATGTCGCCGCTCGATGCGCTGTACTTCACGATCGAGACGATCGGCACCGTCGGCTACGGAGACTTCTATTTCCGCGACCAGCACTGGTGGCTGCGGCTGTGGGCGATCGTGCTGATGGTGGTCGGCGCGACGCTGGCCACGGTGTTCTTCGCGATGCTGACCAACATGCTCGTCAGCCGTCGGCTGGAGGAGTCGCTCGGCCGGCGTCGCATCACCGGCGTCGAGGACCACGTGGTCGTGGTCGGGCTGGGTTCCATCGGTCTCCGGACCGTGGAGCAGTTGGTGGCTGCTGAGGTGGAGACCGTGGTGGTGGAGGCCGAGATCGAGAACCAGCATCGGGCTCGGCTGCGCGCGCTGCGGGTGCCGCTGCTCACGGCGGACGCCACGAACGTGGATACCTGGAACCACCTGGCCCTGGACCGGTGCCGGGCCGTAGCGGTCCTCACCTCGAGCGACCTGGTCAACATCGAGACCGGCCTGGCCGTCCGGGACCGCCTGGGAGAGCGCTGGGAGACCGTGCCCGTCGTGCTCAGGCTGTTCGATCGTCAGTTGGCCGGCACCGTTGCCGCAAGCTTCGACTTCCGGCATGTGCGGTCGCCGGCGGCCCTGGCCGCGCCGTGGTTCGTGGGTGCCGCCCTCGGGCTGGAGATCGTCGAGACCTTCTACGTCGGCGACCAGCCGCTGCTGGTCGCGGTGCTGCGGGTGGTGAGCGGCCGTGGGCTCGATGGCATGGCGATGTCTCAGTTGGCGGCGCGGCTCAGAGTGGTCGCCCTGCGCCGCGCGGACGGCAGCACGGTCAGCCTCCCTCGGCGCGATACCCGCATGGCCGGCGGCGACACCGCCTACCTCGTCGGTCCCTACGAGGAGTTGTTGCGGCTGCTCCGGTCGGACGCCGCGAGGATCACCGCGCCCTAATCCTCCTGCACCCGGGCGACGGTGGGAGATGAACCCGGTTCGACTGTTCCGCGGTTGATCGGACACCGCCGCACGGGCCGCAGTCGAGGCCGCCTGGGCGCTTCGCGATGCGCTGCTGAGGGGCGGTCCCGTTTAGGGTTCTCGGTTGTGGCGCTCACGATCGGCATCGTCGGACTCCCCAACGCCGGGAAGTCGACGCTCTTCAACGCACTGACCAAGAACGACGTGCTCGCGGCCAACTACCCGTTCGCGACGATCGAGCCGAACGTCGGCGTGGTCGGCGTACCCGACGAGCGGCTGCCGCGGCTGGCCGAGCTGTTCAGCTCGGAGCGGGTCGTGCCCGCGACGGTCGAGTTCGTCGACATCGCGGGCATCGTGCGCGGCGCCTCTGAGGGCGAGGGGCTCGGCAACAAGTTCCTCGCCCATATCCGCGAGTCGTCGGCGATCTGCCAGGTCACCCGGGTCTTCCGCGACGCGGACGTCACGCACGTCGACGGTGAGGTCAACCCGGGCAACGACATCTCGACGATCCAGACCGAGATGATCCTGGCCGACCTCCAGACCGTCGACAACGCGCTGCCGCGGCTGGAGAAGGAAGCCAAGATCAAGAAGGAGTCCCAGCCGAAGGCCGCCGCGGTCCGCGAGGCCAAGGAGGCGCTCGAGGCCGGGACCCCGATCATCGCGACGAAGATCGACCGCACGCTGATCCGCGAGCTCTCGCTGCTCACGGCCAAGCCCTACATCTACGTCTTCAACTGCGACGCCGACGAGCTCGGCGACGAGGCGCTCAAGGAGGAGATGCGGGCGCTGGTCGCGCCGGCCGAGGCGATCTTCCTCGACGCCAAGTTCGAGGCCGAGCTGGTCGAGCTCGGCGACGACGACGAGGCCCGCGAGATGCTCGCCGAGATGGGCGTCGACGAGCCGGGCCTCGACGTACTCGCGCGGGTCGGCTTCGACACCCTCGGCCTGCAGACCTATCTCACCGCAGGACCCAAGGAGTCGCGCGCCTGGACGGTCCGCAAGGGCGCCACCGCCCCCGAGGCCGCCGGCGTCATCCACACCGACTTCCAGCGCGGCTTCATCAAGGCCGAGATCGTGTCGTACGACGACCTGATCGCCGCCGGCTCGATGCTCAAGGCCAAGGAGCTGGGCCGGGTCCGGATGGAGGGCAAGGACTACGTCATGCAGGACGGCGACGTGGTCGAGTTCCGCTTCAACGTGTGAATCGGCGCGATTCTCCAGCGGGCCAGCGATCTAGCGGACCCAGTCAGTCGGCACGGAGTCGGCAGATTTCAGGGTCGCCGATCCAGAGATTTGATCCATCCCGCGAACCTTTTCGTCATTCTCGACATCGAGATGGACATGAAGCCCTTCGATTCGTCCGGAACACGATGAACTACCAGACCTTGGTTCGAACTTTGACCGCTGCGACGGTCGCGGTGGGTGCGCCGCTACTCCTCGGCTCCTCCGTGCCAGCCCACGCAGCTGCGACGTGCCAGGGTCAGGCCGTCACCATCGAGGGCAGTGGCGATCTCACCGGCACGCCGGGCGATGACGTCATCCTCACCTCCGGCCACACCGTCGTGCGTGGGGGCGGTGGCAGTGATCTCGTCTGTGTCACCGGTGGGGCGGTGTGGGTCCTAGGCGAGCGCATCTCGGTGTTCTCGCAGGCGCCTGCTGGCACCGGAGCCACCGTCACCCTCTCCGCCACGTCGTACGCGTCCTACGTGGGATCGCCAGACCAGGACGAGCTGTCCGTGTACCCCACCATCCCTGCCGCGTTCGACTTCGACCTCACCTCGGGCGGCAGTGACACTGTCTTCGTGATGGCTCAGGACAACACGACTGTCGCGAGTCGCGGTGCAGTGCGGTTCGGACCAGGTTCGACCGAACTCGTCACCGCGGGTCTCAGGACCGCCGATGTCGACCTTGCGTCCGGAACGTTTTCCGTCGACGGCACTGTGTCCGGGACAGTCAGCGGTACCAGCAACGTCTATGCGTTTGGAGAGCAGATCCGCCTCCGAGGAGATAGCAGCGCGAACCGTCTGTACGCGCGCGGGTGCGACGTGGTCAGCAAGGGCGGGAAGGGTCCGGACGAAGTCGCCCGAGGTCGGTACGCCGACGCCCACGACATCGACGGGGTCCGCTGCCCCGATGGACTCGACTACACGTTCAAGGGCGGAGACGGGAACGACACCCTCAGGGGCACTACCCGCGACGACCGGATCCTGGGCGGCCCGGGCTACGACAAGGCCAACGGTCGAGGTGGTCATGACCGGTGTCG
>DOWL01000021.1:0-376 GCA_003519585.1 Nocardioides sp.
TCGCTCCCTCGGCGAGACCCCCGCGCTCTTTCCGGACCCCGGGGGGGCGGCCGAGACCCCCGGCGCCGCGGAGTTCCGGCCCGCCGACGGCCCGCTGCGCCCGCTGCCCTGCCATTGGAACGAGCGCGGCGGCCTCGACGGCTTCTACGTCGCCCGGTTCCGCCGCCGCTGATGGCGTGTGGACAACGCGGGCCTCGTCCCTTTCTCGGCCGCGGCAAAGCTGTTAGCTATGGCCCGAGGGGCTGCAACCGCATGAAGCGCCGGGTCAAGATCGCGCCGTCGATACTGTCCGCCGATTTCGCGCGGCTCGGCGAGGAAGTGCGGGCGCTCGGCGAGGCCGGCGCTGACTACGTCCACATCGACGTCATGGACGGGC
>DOWL01000021.1:486-2438 GCA_003519585.1 Nocardioides sp.
CGACGTCATGGACGGGCACTTCGTGCCGAATCTCACGATCGGTCCGCTGGTCGTGAAGGCGCTGCGCGGCCATTCGAAGCTGCCGTTCGACGTGCACCTGATGATCTCGCCGGTGGATGCATACGTTCCGGCCTTCGCCGAGGCCGGGGCCGACATCATCACCGTGCACCCCGAGGCGGGGCCGCACGTCCACCGCACGATCCAGCTCATCAAGTCGCTGGGCAAGAAGGCGGGCCTTTCGCTCAATCCCGGCACGCCGGTCGAGGCGGTCGACAATCTCCTGCCCGATCTCGATCTCGTGCTGGTGATGAGCGTCAATCCCGGCTTCGGCGGGCAGTCCTTCATCGCCTCGCAGCTCGAGAAGATCGCGGCGCTGCGCAAGCGCATCGACGCCCAGGAACGGCCGATCGATCTCGAGGTCGATGGCGGCATCAACGCGGAGACCGGGGCTGCGGCGGTCGCGGCCGGCGCGGACGTGCTGGTGTCGGGCAGCTGGCTCTACGGTCATCCGGGCGGTGCCGCGACCGCGGTGCGGGAGCTGGCGATCCTCGCGACGGGGGTCCCGCGATGACTCAGGTCGAGACCCGTGCCGGCGCTCCCGCACCCACTCCCGAGCTGGATCGGCTGGCCGTCGACACGCTGCGCTTCCTGGCCGCCGACATGGTGGAGGCCGCCGGCTCGGGCCACCCCGGCATGCCGATGGGCGCCGCGCCGATGGCCTGGGCGCTCTGGAGCCGGCACCTGCGGCTGGACCCGCGCCACCCCGAGCGGCCCGACCGCGACCGGTTCGTGCTCTCCGCGGGCCACGGCTCGGCCCTGCTGTACGCGCTGCTGCACGTGTTCGGCTACGACCTGCCCGAGGCCGAGTTGCGCCGGTTCCGGCAGCTCGGTTCCCGGACCCCGGGGCACCCCGAGGTCGGTCACACACCGGGGGTGGAGACGACGACCGGACCGCTCGGGCAGGGGCTCGCCACCGCGGTGGGCTTGGCGCTCGCCGAGCGGATGCGGGCGGCCCGCGAACCCGGGGTCGCCGAGCACCGGACCTTCGTCATCGCCGGAGACGGCTGCCTGATGGAGGGGATCAGCCACGAGGCCGCGTCGCTCGCCGGCCACCTCGGTCTCGGCCGGCTCGTGGTCTTGTGGGACGACAACCGGATCACCATCGACGGCGCTGTCGACGCCTCGTGTGACGACGACCAGGCTGCGCGCTTCTCGGCGTACGGCTGGCAGGTGCTGGAGGTCGCTCACGGAACGGACGTCGATGCGGTCGACGCCGCGATCACCGAGGCCCTGCTCGACTCGCGGCCGACCCTGATCGCGGTCAGGACGGTCATCGGGCACGGCGCACCCGGTGTCGAGGGCACCCCGCGGGCGCACGGTAGCCCGCTCGGCCCCGAGGTGCTCGCCGGGGCGAAAGCCCGAGCGGGGTGGACGCTGCCGCCGTTCTCGGTGCCCGGGGACGTGCGAGAAGCGGCGGCCGAGCGCGCCGGCGTCGGGCTGCCGGCCGAGCCTCCGACCGTCGCTTCGCCGGGCGTCGCCGCGTCGGCTGAGCTGGACGCCGCGCTCGCGAGCGTTCCGATCGACGTCACCGAGGCCACCCGCCAGACGTCACGGGCGGTGCTTGCCGCTCTGACACCGGTGTTCGCGGGGCTCGTCGGCGGCAGTGCGGACCTCGCCGGCTCGACCGGCACCGACGTGGGCGTATCAGTCACGCGTCACGACGCGGCCGGAGCCCGGATCGACTTCGGCATCCGTGAGCACGCCATGGCCGCAGTGCTGAACGGGCTCGCACTGCACGGCGATTTCCGCCCCTTCGGCAGTACCTTCCTGGTCTTCAGCGACTACCTGCGACCGGCTCTGCGGCTGGCGGCACTGATGCGCCAGCCGGTGGTCCACGTGCTCACCCACGACTCGATCGCGGTCGGCGAGGACGGACCCACGCACCAGCCGGT
>DOWL01000021.1:2547-2896 GCA_003519585.1 Nocardioides sp.
CGCACCAGCCGGTCGAGCACGTCGAGTCGCTGCGGCTGATCCCCGGGCTCCAGGTCCTGCGCCCGGCCGATGCCGCGGAGACGGTCGAGGCGTGGCGCCTGGCGCTCGAACGGACCGACGGGCCGACCGCACTGGTCCTGACCCGACAGGCTGTCCGACCCCTGGGTGGCACGCCTGGGCGGACCCGTCGGGTGCGCGAGGGCAGCGACCTCCAACTGGTCGCCACCGGCTCAGAGGTCGGCCTCGCCCTCGACGTCGCCGACCTCCTGGCCCAACGCGGCGCCGAGGCAGAGGTGCTCTCCGTGCTCGACCGCGCGGCGTACCGGCGGCCGATCGACCGGTTCGTGTA
>DOWL01000021.1:3000-4139 GCA_003519585.1 Nocardioides sp.
GGGGGTGACGAGCGGGTGGGCGGGCCTGGTCGACGTCGCGCTCGGCATCGACGAGTTCGGCTCGTCCGGCTCCGGGCCCGACGTCCTCACCCATCTCGGCCTCACGGCACCGGCGCTGGCCGAACGCATCCTCGACGCCCTCCCCCGGAAGGAGCTCTGACGTGCCCGACAAGTCCCTGCGTCTCGCACTCCTCGACCAGGCCCGGCCGCGACCGGTCATGCTCGCCATCGCCGGCGACTCGGCGGCCGGCAAGACCACGCTGACCCGCGGCCTGACCGAAGCGCTCGGGCCGGACCGCTGCCTCTCGATCTGCGCCGACGACTACCACCGCTACGACCGGGAGGAACGGCGCGACCTGCCGTTCACCCCGCTGCACCCCGACTGCAACCACATCGACATCCTCGAGCAGCACCTGCAGCTACTGGCCCTGGGCCGGCCGATCCTCAAACCAAACTACGACCACGCCACCGGCACGTTCACCCGGCCGACCTACGTCGAGCCGACTGAGTTCATCGTCGTCGAGGGTCTCCATCCGCTGGCCACCAAGCTGTCGCGGGCCTGCTTCGACGTCACGGTCTTCCTCGACCCGCCGGAGGCGATCCGGCACCAGTGGAAGATCGAGCGCGACTGCACCAAGCGAGGCTACGAGCGCGACCAGGTCACGGCCGAGCTCGAGCGCCGCGAACCGGAGTCGGCAGCCTACATCCGACCACAGCGACGATGGGCCGACATCGTGGCGCGGTTCGCGCCGATCAGCGGGCGCGACGACCCTCCGGGTACGCCCCTGTCGGCCGAACTGCTGCTGAGGCCGACCATCCAGCACCCGTCCTTGGCCGACGTGCTGCCCGAAGACCGCACCGACACGGCCGATTCCGCGATGCATCTCAAGATCATTCGCGATGCAGACGGCACCCCGACCGACTGCCTGCACGTGCACGGGCACGCCTCGGACGAGGAGGCCCGGCAGTTGGAGAAGGCCATCTGGGCCGAGCTGGACGTGCCCGGCGGTCCACCGGACTCCCTGGGGCGGATCGGTCCTGACCAGCGGAGCGAACCCCTGGCGATCACCCAGCTGATTCTGCTCTTCCACCTGCTCGCCGCACGCGCCGGCAGGGGTACGCCGTGACCGGCCCCGAGC
>DOWL01000021.1:4214-9367 GCA_003519585.1 Nocardioides sp.
GACCGGCCCCGAGCCTCCGGACCGCAACCTCGGCCTCGACCTGGTCCGGGTCACCGAGGCGGCTGCGATGGCCTCCGGCCGATGGGCGGGGCGCGGCGACAAGGAGGGCGGCGACCGGGCCGCCGTCGATGCGATGCGCGCGCTGGTGGCCACGGTGGAGATGGACGGTGTCGTGGTGATCGGCGAGGGCGAGAAGGACGAGGCGCCGATGCTCTTCAACGGGGAGCGGGTGGGGAGCGGCCGAGGTGCGGCGTACGACGTCGCCGTCGACCCGGTGGACGGGACGACACTCCTCTCCAAGGGTCAGCCCAACGCCATCTCCGTGATCGCGGTCGCGCCGCGGGGTTCGATGTACGACCCGTCCGCCGTCTTCTACATGGACAAACTCGCGGTCGGTCGCGAGGCCGCCGGCAGCGTCGACATCGACGCACCCGTCGCCCACAACGTCGCCGCCGTCGCCAAGGCACGTGGCGTGCGCCCCGAGGACGTCACCGTCGTCGTGCTGGATCGGCCGCGCCACGCTGAGCTCATCGCAGCTGTCCGCGCCACCGGAGCACGGATCCGGTTGATCCAGGACGGCGACGTCGCGGGCGCCATCATGGCCGCTCGCGAGGGGACCGGCGTCGACCTGATGCTCGGAGTCGGCGGTACGCCCGAGGGAGTCATCGCAGCGGCTGCGCTGCGGTGCCTCGGCGGCGAGCTCCAGGGCCGCCTGCACCCCCTCTCCGACGTCGAGCGTGAGCGCGTCCAGGGGCTCGAGGTCGACCAGGTCCTCACCACCCACGACCTGGTCGGCTCCGACGACGTGTTCTTCTGCGCGACGGGGGTCACCGACGGTGAACTGCTCCCCGGGGTCCGCTACCGCGGTGAGCTGATCGAGACCAGCAGCCTGATGATGCGAGGCAAGTCCGGCACCACGCGTGAGGTCCACTCGACCCACCGTCTCCAGCGACTGCACGACTACTCCGTGGTCGACTACACGGGACGACGGGGCTTCGACCGGTGACGTTCCGAGCCGTGGTCTTCGACGTCGACGGAACACTGGTCGACAGCGAGCGCGACGGTCACCGGGTGGCGTTCAACGAGGCCTTCGCGGAGGCGGGTCTCCCCGACCGGTGGGACGTCCCGACCTACGTCCGGCTCCTCGAGGTGAGCGGTGGCCGCCAACGACTGGCCGCGTGGTTCCGTGAGCAGGGTCGCGGTGAGGACGAATGCGAGGCACTCGCCGAACGTCTGCACGAGGCGAAGACGCGGATCATGCGGTCGCTGGCACTGCTCGGCCGGATCCCTCCCCGACCGGGCGTCCTGGCGCTGCTACGCGACCTCACCCGGCACGGCGTTTCCCTGCACATCGCCACGACCGGCTCGCGCGCGTGGGTCGAGCCGCTCCTGAGGACGTCCTTCGGACCCATCTGGGACGTCGTCGTCACCGGCACCGAGGTCACCGACCTCAAGCCGAGCCCCCAGGTCTACCTCGAGGTGCTCCGCCGGACGTCCCTCGACCAGGCCGACCTCGTCGCGGTGGAGGACTCGGCCCAGGGCGTGGCCGCAGCGGTCGCCGCGGGTCTGGCCTGTGTGGCCGTGCGAAACCAGGACACGCGGCACCACGACCTGAGCGCCGCGCGCCTGGTCGGCGCAGGTCCGGACGACCCGGCTGTCGTCGACTGGCTGCTGGCCCATACGGCGACCAGGGCACCCAGGTGAGCAATTCCCCAGCCATCCGGAAGGCGCAGGGTGCACCCATCACTGGGAACCACAGAGTCGTCGCTACTCGAGCTGTGACAGTCGACGCGGCGAGAGGACGTGCGTAGGCCCCGCTCTCGGGCTTGCACAAGCAGATCATCATGCAGTTGGCGGCTCTGGCGTCACGACGGTGACGCGGGCCAGCGGCGGCAGACCGCGACAGACGTGGTCTCGGGTGCGGAGGATGAGTCCGCCGACGATCGTGTGCCGAGCTTGTCGCGGAGTTGGCCGAGCCTTTTGTTGTGGCCCTGGAGGTCATCGAATCCTGCAAGGACTACCAAAGAACGGGACGCCCGCCCGGACCCACTTCCAGGAAGCACCAAGCCCCACCATCCGTAGGTTCGGGCTATGCCGATGTCCTGAGACATCACATGGCGGCAGGTGCAGGATTCGAGCCTGCGTAGGCGTGAGCCGATGGATTTACAGTCCGCTCGGCCAGCCTGGATGACCTGCGGAAACTCGCTCGGGTCGACCGCGGTGACGTGAATGCGACACGGATCCGAACCGCATCTTCGGTCGGCGCTCCCCAGGAGATCTCCAGCGCTCCCACGTGGACGAGGCTTAGGTGGTGGCCGTGGTCTCGTTGAGGTCGACGATCTCGGCTCCCGTCGCAGCGAAGTCCTTGGCATTGAAGGTGTAGAGCGGCAGCCCTTCGCTCACGGCCACGGCCGCGATCATGGCGTCGAAGGCACGAGCCGCCGGCTTCCTGCCCGCTGCGCGCAGGGCCGCCGCGATCGGCCCGAACGCTCGCGCGGCGGCCGCATCGAACGGTAGAGCGTCCCCGAAGTCTGCTTCGGCCTGTTGCAGGTGCTGCTGCCGCGCGGCCCTCTCCCCCGCCTCGGCCGCCACCAGGGGGCCGACCGTCAGCTCGGCCAAGGTGACCGTGGTGATGACGGACTCCGCAGGCAAACGCTCGGGATCGACCTCGGCGAGCCGAATGACCGCACTCGTGTCCAGGACTCCCCGATCACGCACGCGCGTGGTCACAGGGACTGGTCCAGGATCGAGTCCAAGTCAGCCCGCAGCGCATCAGCGTCGACCGGGGGCAGGCTCTTTCTGCGGGCGACCAGTTCCGCGGCGGACCGGCTGCGTCGCGGAAGCGGGCGCAGTTCGGCGACTGGGGTGCCGTCGCTGGTGATGGTCAGCGTCTCACCGTGCTGGACCCGCGCAAGGACGTCGCCTCCATGGTTGCGGAGGTCACGAACGGAGACCAGATGGTCGGCTGCAGCGCTCATACCATTACCGTATCACCCGTGATACACGTCAGCACATCGATGCGCGCGAGCGGGGGGCGGCTGCTGGTCAGCTCCCGCCTGCGAGCGGAGCTCGGCGAGCTGCGTCACGCCAAATTAACTCCATTTGGTAATACCTCGAAATACGGCCTCCCTAGCTTGACGGTCACTCAACGACACAAGGGCGTGTCATCCCGCGCATGACCGAGAGGTATTCCTTGTGCTGAACACACGCATCCGTTCCTCAGCGGCCTTGGCGACCGCACTCGTGGTGGGCCTGGCCGTGAGCGCCTGCGGCGGATCCAAGTCAGGTGACGACGCCAGCGCAGAGGCGAGTCCGGCCGCCGAGTCCTGCGTCGACACCAGCGGCGACACCGTCAAGCTCGGCTTCCTCAACTCCCTGACCGGTGGAATGGCCATCTCGGAAAAGACCGTCTCCAACGTGCTGCACATGGCGGCCGACGAGATCAACGCGGACGGCGGCATCATGGGCAAGCAGATCGAGTACATCCAAGAGGACGGCGCCACGGACTGGCCGACGTTCGCGGAGAAGACCGAGAAGCTGCTCACCGAGGACTGTGTGGCGGCGATCTTCGGTGGCTGGACCTCCTCGTCACGCAAGGCCGTCAAGCCTGTGGTCGAGCGACTCAACGGTCTGTTCTTCTACCCGGTGCAGTACGAGGGACTGGAGTCCTCTCCCAACATCTATTACACGGGCGCCACGACCAACCAGCAGATCATCCCGGCTATGGACTTCCTCAAGTCCCAGGGTGTGAAGACGCTGTTCCTGGCTGGCTCGGACTATGTCTTCCCGCGCACCGCGAACGCGATCATCAAGCTCTACGCCGAGGAGCTCGGCATCGAGATCGTCGGCGAGGAGTACGTCCCGCTGGACAAGGACGACTGGACGACGCAGGTGGCGAAGATCGTGAAGGCCAAGCCCGACTTCGTCTTCAACACCATCAACGGTTCGTCCAACGTGGGGTTCATCAAGGCGTACTACGACGCGGGTCTCACGCCGGACACGACGCCGATCATCTCGGTGTCGATCGCCGAGGAAGAGGCGCCGGCCATGGGGCATGAGGTCACCGGCAACTACGCCTCGTGGAACTACTTCCAGTCCCTCGACACTCCGAACAACCCGAAGTTCATCGAAGACTGGAAGGCCTACCCGGGCAGCAGCGGTGTGACTTCCGACCCGATGGAGGCGGCCTACATCTCCATGTACCTCTACAAGGCGATGGTGGAGAAGGCTGGTTCCTTCGACGTCGACAAGGTCAACGCGGCCGCGGACGGCATCACCTTCGACGCTCCCGAGGGCACGGTGACGCTGAACGGCGAGAACCACCACATCTCCAAGCCCGGCCACATCGGCCAGATCAATGCCGACAACCAGTTCGACATCGTGTGGGCCTCTGACGAGTTCATCGAGCCGGACCCGTACCTGGAGGCCTACGAGTGGTTCCCGGCTGATGTTCGCGACGCGCTGGTGAAGGCAGCCGGCTGATCGTTCCACCGTTGCGGTGGGGTCCTGTGATTCACCACAGGACCCCACCGCTCATCCGACGAGAGGCTCCATCGTGGACTCCTTCATTGCCCCGTTCCTCAATGGAACTGCGGATGGGGCGCTACTGCTGCTGGTTGCTCTGGGACTGGCGCTCACCTTCGGGCAGATGGGCGTCATCAACATGGCGCACGGCGAATTGATGATGCTGGGCGCTTACACCACCTGGCTGGTGCAGCAATGGCTGCCGGTCAACTGGTCGCTGCCGGTGGCGGTACCGCTGGCTTTTCTGGTCGCCGCCCTGGCCGGTATCGCCATCGAACGCGGCATCATCCGCTTTCTCTACGGCCGGCCGCTGGAGACGNNCATCAACATGGCGCACGGCGAATTCGTGATGGTCGGCGCGTTCTGCGCCTACCTGACGCAACAAGTCATCGGCGCCACCGGGGTCTCTATCCCGATCGCCCTCCCCGTGGCCTTCCTGGTTGCTGGGCTGATGGGAGTGGCGCTCGAGGCCGGCCTCATCCAGTGGATGTACGACCGGCCGCTCGACACTCTGCTCGTCACCGTGGGGGTCAGCATCATCCTTCAGCAGGCGGCCCTGCAGATCTTCCCCAGCCAAGGTGTGCCCGTCGTGAAGCCGCACTGGCTCGACGGCCAGGTCTCGGTCTTCG
>DOWL01000021.1:9522-10058 GCA_003519585.1 Nocardioides sp.
TCGACGGCCAGGTCTCGGTCTTCGGGTACGAATGGCCACTGCGTCAGCTGTTCACCGTCGTGCTCGCACTTGCCTGTCTCGCAGGCCTCGCGGCGCTGCTGAAGTTCACATCCTTCGGGCGGCGGATCCGCGCCACGGTCCAGAACCGTGCGCTGGCCGAGACCATGGGAGTCTCGACCAGGCGAGTGGACCGGATGACCTTCTTCATCGGGTCCGGACTCGCAGGGGTCGCTGGCGTCGCGGTGTCGCTGATCGGTGGCACCAACGCCAATCTCGGCACCAAGTACATCATCCCGGCGTTCCTCGTGGTCGTCGCTGGCGGATTGGGACAACTCAAGGGGACGATCATCGCCGCCTGGGCGGTCGGACTCAGCTTGGCGTTCTTGACGCAGTGGATGTCGGGAAGCCTCGCCGTCGTGGCGGTCTTCGTACTCGTCGTCATCTTCTTGCAGGTCAAGCCACAGGGGCTCTTCACCGTGAGAACGAGGGGCCTGGCATGAGCGCCGCCGACGACATCGCCCAGACCGATACCACGG
>DOWL01000021.1:10224-11839 GCA_003519585.1 Nocardioides sp.
CCCGGGCCGAACGCCGCCGACGGATCTCGGTCAAGCCCGGTCCGTCACTGGTCCGGGACTGGGGTTCCTTGGCGGGCATCGCGGTCATGGCGATCCTGCTGCTCGCGGTCGCGCCCGCGGCGCTCTCGGACTTCCGTCTCAACAACCTGGCGAAGTACTGCTGCTGGGCTATAGCAGCGGTGGGGATCGGCCTGGCGTGGGGTCGTGGCGGCATGCTCGTGATGGGGCAAGGGGTGTTCTTCGCGCTCGGCGCGTATTCGATGGGGATGCACCTCCAGCTCGAGGCCGTCGGGCCCGACGCGATCCCGACCTTCATGATCCTCTACGACCCGCTGGCACCGCTTCCCGCCTTCTGGGAGCCGTTCCGTAGCGGTGCGTTCACACTGTTCGCGATCGTCGCTCTGCCTGCGGTCGGCGCGACGGTCCTCGGCTACGCGATCTTCAAGCGTCGCGTGAAGGGCGCCTACTTCGCGATCCTGACCCAGGCTCTCGCGGTCGCGCTCGCGACGTTGATCAGCGGCACCATCAAGTGGACGGGAGGCGACACGGGCCTCTCGGGCTTCAAGACCTTCTTCGGGTACGTCTTGTCAGACCCGGTGAACATGAGGCTGATCTACACCATCACGGCAACGCTCTTGGTGGTCTGTCTGGTCGTGGTGTGGCAGCTCTACCGCAGCCGATTCGGCGAGCTCCTGGTCGCGACCCGGGACGCCGAGGAACGGGTCCGCTTCCTGGGCTACGACCCCGCGAACATCAAGTTGCTCGCCTTCGTGGTTGCCGCTGTCATGGCCAGCATCGGTGGCGCCATGTTCGTGCCCATCGTCGGCATCATCTCCCCCACCGACATCAACGCGGCCGCCTCGATCTTCCTGATCGCCGGCGCCGCGCTGGGCGGAAGGGCCGCGCTGTTCGGCCCCGCCCTGGGTGCCCTGGCGGTCGGCTACGGGCAGTCAACGCTCTCCGAGCAGTTCCCGAGCCTGTGGATCTATCTCCTCGGGCTGATGTTCATCCTCGTCACGCTGCTGCTGCCCGGTGGGTTCGCCTCACTTCCCAAGAGGTTGTCTGGGCTGATGCCCCGCAAGGCAAAGGACGAGCCGCGCCCAGATCAGGCCGCAGATCAGGCCGCCGAGGCCGCAGCATGAATCGCCAGGGTTACCTCGAGGTCCGCGACCTCACCGTCGACTTCGACGGGTTCAAGGCCAACGAGGGCGTCGACATCACCTTCCTGCAGGGCAGGATCCACTTCCTGATCGGACCCAACGGTGCCGGCAAGACCACCCTGGTCGACGCGCTGACCGGACTGGTGAAAGGGACAGGGCTGGCGAACTACAACGGCAAGGACCTGCTGAATCTGAAGTCGCACCAGATAGTCCGGGCCGGAGTCGGGCGAACCTTCCAGACCGCGACGGTCTTCGAGCAGCTCACCGTGCTGCAGAACCTCGACATCGCCGGAGGCGTCCACCGCAAAGCGTGGGGCATGCTCCGCGCCCGACGCGGCATCCCGGTCTATGTCGAAGAGGCGTTGGAGACGATCGGCATGACCGACTTGAAGGACAAACAAGCAGGGATCTTGGCTCACGGCCAGAAGCAGTGGCTGGAGATCGGCATGCTGCTG
>DOWL01000021.1:12043-12369 GCA_003519585.1 Nocardioides sp.
CGGGGAACTGCTCAAGAAGATCGCACCCGGTCGCATCATCGTCGTCATCGAGCACGACATGGAGTTCGTCCGCCAGTACGCCGACTTCGTGACGGTGCTGCACGCCGGGAGACTGCTCGCCGAGGGCAGCATCAGCGAGATCCAGGCGAACACGCAGGTCCAGGAGGTCTACCTGGGTCGCAACGCTTCGGAAGAGGTCGCCTGATGCTCGAGCTCCAGAACGTCACGGCCGGCTATACCCGCGCATCGGTCCTGCACGACGTCTCGATCGTCGTCCCTCCAGGCAAAGGCGTTGCGATCACCGGGCACAACGGCGCCGGCAAGAC
>DOWL01000021.1:12468-12827 GCA_003519585.1 Nocardioides sp.
CGGCGCCGGCAAGACGACACTCCTGCGCGCCGCCGTTGGTCTGCTGCCGATCCAGCAGGGCAAGATCCTGCTCGACGGTGAGGACGTCACCAAGTGGCGCGCCAACAAGCGGGTACGCCGCGGCGTCGGCTACGTCCCGCAGGGGCAGCTGTGCTTCCCGCAGATGACCACACTGGAGAATCTTCAGTTGGTCGACGGTTCGTCGTCAGCCATTGACGAGGTGCTCGGTACGTTCCCGGCACTCAAGGACCTGCTGGGACGCCGAGCCGGGCTGCTGTCGGGCGGCCAACGCCAGCAGCTGTCGATTGCGCGGACACTCCTGACCAAGCCGCGCGTCTTGATCCTCGACGAGCCGACCG
>DOWL01000021.1:12980-22891 GCA_003519585.1 Nocardioides sp.
ACGTCGTCGCCGAGATCGAGCGCGTCATCACCGAGCTGACCCAACGCGGTGACCTGTCGGTCCTGCTGGTCGAGCAACACGTCGGCTTCGCCCTGCGAGCGACCGATTACTTCTATGTGCTCGAGTCCGGACGCGTGACCGCCAGCGGCGAAGGTGGCGCGGGCGCTATCGACGCCGTGCGCGAAGCGATGGCGGTCTGAGCATGCACCTCTCGCCTGCCGACAACGAGAAGCTGCTGTTGGCGGTCGCCGGAATGGTCGCGCGCGACCGCCTCGACCGTGGGGTGCGGCTCAACTACCCGGAGACCGTGGCCCTGCTCAGCACCTGGGTGATCGAACGCGCGCGCGAAGGACACTCGGTTGCCGAACTGATGATTGCTGGCCGCGAGGTGTTGGCGCGCGAGCAGGTGCTGCCCGACGTCGCCGCGATGCTGCACGACGTCCAGGTCGAGGNNGCGAGAAGGACAAGTTGCTGGTTTCGGTTGCCGCGATGGTGGCGCGGCGTCGCCTTGAGCGCGGCGTCAAGCTCAACCACCCGGAAGCGATCGCCCTCATCACGGATTTCGTGGTGGAAGGCGCCCGCGACGGCCGCTCGGTCGCCGACCTGATGGAGGCCGGCGCCCACGTCATTACCCGCGCCCAGGTGATGGAGGGCATCGCCGAGATGATCCACGACGTCCAGGTCGAGGCCACCTTTCCCGACGGCCGCAAGCTCGTCACCATCCATCAGCCGATCGCGTGATCGCGGTCGAACAGGAAGGAGTCACGTGGACTCCAGTGCGACTGGTCCGGGAGCGGTGCGACTCGGCGAGGGGACGCTGCAACTCAATGCCGACCGCGGCGAGGACGAGCGGCGGAGGTTGGTGCTGGTCAACACCGGTGATCGGCCGATCCAGATCGGTTCGCACATCCACCTCGCTGAGGTGAACCCAGCGTTGGAGTTCGACCGCGACGCGGCGTACGGGTTCCGTCTCGACATCGCCTCTGGCACCTCACGCCGCTTCGAACCGGGCGCCTCCCGCGAGGTCGACGTCGTCGCACTGCGCGGCTCGCGCCGTGTCCCGGGCATCCAGATCAAGGACGCGTGACTAGGCCATGTCTCCCAAGTCCCGGCGGCGCCGCCGCCCAGATCACGCGGTGGCGGCGTTGCCGCCACTCGCTGGACGTACAAGTAGAGCGTCGCTCCGGCGCCTTGCCACCGCGCGCCTGGACAACGGCTGCATCCACCCCTACTTGGGAGACATGACCTAGATGCAGATCTCGCGCGCGGAGTACGCGGCGCTCTACGGAGGCACGACAGGCGACCAGATTCGGCTGGGTGATACCGACCTGTGGGTGCAGATCGAGGACGACCTCACCTTCGGCGGCGAGGAAGCAGTCTTCGGCGGGGGGAAGTCGATCCGCGAGTCGATGGCGCAGTCAACGACGACCCGTGCCGAGGGCGCCCTGGACACCGTCATCACCAACGCGATCGTGCTCGATCACTGGGGCATCGTGAAGGCCGACGTGGGCATCAGGAAGGGACGCATCGTCGCGCTGGGGCGAGCAGGCAACCCCGACATCGCAGACGGCGTGCACCCCGACCTCGTGATCGGACCATCCACGGACGTGATCTCAGGCGAGGGAAAGATCCTCACCGCGGGAGCCGTGGACGTACACGTGCACTTCCTCTCGCGTTCCCAACTCGCCGAGGCGCTGTCCGCGGGCATCACCACAGTCGGAGGCGGAGGCACCGGACCGAGCGAGGGCTCCAAGGCGACGACCGTGACGCCAGGGGCCTGGCACCTCCAGACCGTGCATCGTGCTCTCGACTCCCTGCCCCTCAACGTGCTCCTGATGGGCAAGGGCAACACCGTCTCGGCCGCCAGCTTGGCCGAACAGGCGTTGGCCGGAGCAGGCAGCTACAAGGTCCACGAAGACTGGGGCTCGACACCAGCGGCGATCAACGCCTCGCTCACAGCGGCAGACGAGCACGGACTGCAGGTGGCACTCCACTCCGACTCGCTCAACGAAGCCGGCTTCCTCGAGTCGACGGTCCAGGCGATGGCCGGTCGCTCCATCCACGCCTTCCACGCTGAAGGAGCCGGTGGCGGGCACGCTCCCGACATCGTCAAGGTCGCAAGCCTCCCCTATGTGATCCCGGGTTCGACCAACCCAACGCTTCCGCACACGGTCAACACGGTCTCTGAGCACCTCGACATGCTCATGGTCTGCCACCACCTCAACCCCCGTGTGCCGGAAGACCTGGCATTCGCCGAATCACGGATCCGGGCCACCACGATCGCGGCCGAAGACGTCCTGCACGACATGGGTGCACTCTCCATCACCTCATCCGACGCCCAGGCGATGGGCCGGATCGGCGAAGTCGTGACCCGCACCTGGCAGGTAGCGCACGTGATGAAGCACCGCCTGGGCGACCTGCCCGGGCCAGCCGACAACCTGCGCGCCACCAGATATGTCGCGAAGTACACGATCAACCCCGCAATCGCCCACGGGATCGACCACGAGATCGGCTCCGTCGAGCCGGGCAAGCTTGCCGACCTCGCCCTCTGGGACCCCCGCTTCTTCGGTTTCCGACCATCGGTGGTCGTCAAGGGCGGAGCCATCGTGTGGGCGGCCCTGGGTGACCCCAACGCATCCATCCCCACCCCTCAGCCGGTGCTGATGCGACCCACGCTCGTCGAGGACAGTGGCGCCGACCACGCTGTCTCGTTCGTCTCGCAAGCCGCACTCGACGACGGACTAGGCGAGCGACTAAACCTGCGCCGACGGCTCTCGCCCATCAAGCCGACCCGGGATATCGGCAAGACGAACATGATCAACAACGACAACCTCCCCGCGATCGACGTCGATCCCGAGACCTTCGCCATCACCATCGAAGGCGAACTCATCGAGCCCTCCCCAGCTGAGTGGCTGCCCCTCGCGTCGCTCTATCAGCTGTTCTGAGCAGCCGACATGAACAGCGATCTCCTAACTCATGCTCCTGGCCGATGCCCGCCTCCCAGTGGCGGGCCACACCCAGTCCGCCGGGCTGGAGCCCGCGCTCCGCGCGTCCCTGCGGGCAACGTCGAGACCCCCAAGGCCGGGCCACCTCGGGCTCGCGCGTCGGGTCTGTCGAGTGCGCCGAACCCTCGCCCAACTGAACGTGGGGCAACGCTGGGGGCCATCAATGTGCGCGCGCGATCTGATCCTGGACCGCGAACTCCATCCCGTCGGCGAGTGCGAGGTACACGTCTTGGTTGACGAGATTCCCGTCGAGACGCATCAGACCCCGCGGACCGTCGTAGAAGTAGCCCGTGTGGACCTGCCTGACCGCGGAGATGTCCAGAGAGCCGGCGCGTTCGGCGATCCGAGAGAGGAACAAGATCGCCTCGTAGCACGATTCGCCGACCGCATTCAGAGCTGGGGCGAACTGGCCGAATCGCGCGTAGTAGTCCCGGGACAGCTGGCTACTCTCCGACGTGCTGAGGTTGTCGAAGTAGGCAGCCGCCGCGTACAGCTGATCGTTGGCCGTGAATCCGCCGCCCAGCAGCGTGTTCTCCTCCACCGCTGGGCTGAGTCGCACCAGGTTCTCACTGAGTCTGAGCCGCCCGAACTGGCGGTTGAAGTGCACGGCATCCTGGCCCATCAGCAGCATGATCACGCCCTCGACGTGTTGCTTCTGGAGCTCAGCCAACGTGGTGCGGAAGTCCCGGGTGCCCAACGGCACGTAGCTCTCGGTCACGATGGACGACGGTGCGTCACGCAGTGCCGTACGTGCGGCCGCGACCGTGACGCGCGGGAAGACGTAGTCGTTGCCGACCACCGCCCAGCGACGCACATCCAGCTCCTCGCGCATCCAGCGGACCGCGGGCAGCAGCTGGTTCACCGGGCGCTCCCCGAGCATGTAGACACCCGGAGTGTCGTCGAAGCCCTCGTGCATCGCGGCGTACGCGTACACGGTCCGGCCCCCGATCCGGCGGGTGATGGCCTGGCGAACAGCGGAGATATGCCACCCGGCCACGGCCTCAACCAGCTGCCCATCGACCAACCGCGCGACCTCGTCTGCGACAACGTCGGGATCCCGTCCTGCGTCCACCACCAACAGCTCGACCCGACGGCCCGCGATCCCGGCACCCGCGTTCAACTGCTCGACAGCAAGCTCGGCACAAGCCAGGCACGAGGGCCCGTAAATACCCGTCGGTCCCTGCAGCGGCACCACGAACGCCACCCGGACAACGTCTGTCCCGGGGAGCGCCGGCTGAACTCTCGGTCTCACGTTGCCTCCGTGTGCAGTTATGAGGGCGAACGCTTGCTGAAGGCCCCTAGGCTAGGGGCGCCAGATCACCATCAGGTTTCCGACGCCGGTCCCATTTCGGGGGTGTGATGACAAAGACACACATAGCCTCGCCCCCGCACGTTGGCAGCCTGGTGGTTCTGCTTCGGTACTGCGAGAGCAAGGTCCGCGAACGACTGCAGCCTCTGCTCGACCAGGCACAACTGACTCCAGAGCAGTGGCGCATCATGGCGCTGCTCCACGACCATCCCGGTCTCGGCGCGGGCGCCGTCGCCCACGGCGCGGTACTACCGAGCGCCTCGGTCACCCGTCACGTCGACAAGCTGGTCGAGCGAGGCATCGTCATCCGGCGCATAGACCCCACTGACAAGCGGCGGGTCGTGCTCGCACTCTCGCCGCGAGGCACCCAACTGGCTCGGCCCATCCTCGCCGAAGAGCACGCCGTCGAGGCCGGCATAGCGGCCGGGTTGGGCAACACAAGGTTCCAAGCATTCGCACGCGACCTCGGCCTGTTGCCCTCAGTCCTCGGCGACCCAGCCGGTCTGGTCAGCACCTCCGACGCCGTCGGGACGAGCGTCCCTGGGCGCCCAGCCGCGGATCCGACTACCAAGGGACCTGCCTAGAAGGTATGGGTGGCCGCTCGGTTGGCTGAGTGGTTACGGGCTTTTGCCCTGGCTTCGAAAGCACAGCCGGCCACTCGGCGATCTCGCGTCTGCTCAGATGACGCGACGTGTGCTGGCCAGGCTTGGCTCCCGCATGGACGGTCGTGCAGCAGCCTCATCGACGCTCGCTCGCAAGCCGGCAATCCTTCACAACGCTCTCGAGGCCGCGGTCGAGGACGGGCACCTGCAGCAGAACCCGATGCAGACCGTAAAGAGCTCGTCGAGTGGTCGACGCCTCTGTCGATCCGCGAGCCGTGGTCAATCCCCAGCAGGCCAGTGCGCTCCTCGCAGCAGTGCGCGAGTCCAGCCCTCAACTGGAAGCGTTCTTCGCCTGCATCCACTACGCCGGGCTTCGGCCGGCCGATGTACTGGGTCTCACCAAGGACCGATTGGTGATGCCTGCCGAAGGATCGGGCCGCGATCGAACTGACCGGGTTGCAGCAGTCCACCGCGAGGGTCTGGACCGACGACGAAAGCACGCGCCAGGAACGTCCGCTCGAGCACCGCCCCGAGGGTGCCACCAGAACCGCTCCGGCGCCTCCCGAGCTCGTCACGATCCTTCGGCGACACCTTGATTTGTTCGCAGTGGTCGTCGGGGACATTTGTTCGCGGCACGCACCGGCGAGGCCGGACGCCCGCTCTCGCCGCCGTACGACGTCACGGTCGGAATGAACACCGTCTACCGCGCTTGGGATCACGCAAGAGCGCCCTGACGGAGCGCGAGTACCACAGTCAACTCGTCCGGCGACCATACGACCTTCGCCATGCCTACGTATCAACGTGGCTGAGCGCCGGCGTCTCCCCTGCCGATATCGCGGCCCCAGCGGGTCACAGTGTTCGAGTCATGCTCTCGGTCCACAGCCAGCAGATGGCCGACCAGAGGGCGCGACACCAGGCAGCCGTGGACGCCGTACTCCGGCCCGAGGACTGATGTGTCCGAGATTCGGCGACACAAATACGACACAGATACCCGCCACGAGCCGTACCCAACCGATCACAGCCGGACATCATGCAGAAGGGGCCTGGCTTGCGTTTCCGCAGGTCAGGCCCCTGTCTTCCTTCTGTGGCAGGTGCAGGATTCGAACCTGCGTAGGCGTAAGCCGACGGATTTACAGTCCGCTCCCATTGGCCGCTCGGGCAACCTGCCTGGTGTTCTCCGCCCCGGCTTGGCCGGTCGACAACGAGGCGAAACAATAGCGCAGCGCGCACCGCGCGCCCGAATCGTAGGCAGCAGGGTGAGGAGACACCATGGCCGACTCGTCGTTCGACATCGTGAGCAAGCTCGACCGTCAGGAGGTCGACAACGCGCTAGGACAGACCGCACGCGAGATCGCCACCCGGTTCGACTTCAAGGGGACCGGTGCGACCATCGAGTGGCAGGGGGAACAGGCCATCGAGATCAGCGCGTCCGCGGACGATCGGGCCAGTGCGGTGCTGGACGTGTTCAAGCAGAAGCTGGTCAAGCGCGACGTCAGCCTCAAGGTGCTCGATGCTTCCGAGCCCCGGCAGAGCGGACAGCAGAGCAAGATCTCGATCGCGCTCAAGGAGGGCATCACCTCCGAGGACGCCAAGAAGATCTCCAAGCTGATCCGCGACGAGGGCCCCAAGGGCGTCAAGGCACAGATCCAGGGCGACGAGCTCCGGGTCTCCTCGAAGAAGCGCGATGACCTCCAGGCCATTCAGCGCCTGGTCCGAGAGCAGGACTACGACTTCGCGGTGCAGTTCACCAACTACCGCTGACGCGGCGATCGAGCGGGACGTCGTACGCACCGGTCGCGTGAGGCACTAGCTCGGATGACGTCCCGCGGGGGCGCCCGAGGATCACCCCAAGCGGGCGACCCGGCCCGGTCCGCGGCGGCACTAGCTTCGACGTACTCAGGACGAGAGCGGAGCAGATGACAGAGCTCGCGATGCACCAGCACCTCCCCGACGAGGCGACGATTCCGCCGCGGATCTCGACCGGCGACCTGCCGGCACCCGAGGAGGTCGGCCGGCTGGTCACCGAGGCCTACGACCGCTATCGCACGACGAGTGAGGGCGCGGTCGCCGACTACATCCCGGTGCTGGCCCAGGCGTCACCGGACCTGTTCGGCATCTGTGTCGTGGGAGCACGCGGCCGCTCATTCGAGATCGGCGATGTCGACGTCCGTTTCTCGATCCAGAGCGTCTCCAAGCCCTTCGCCTTCGCGCTGGTGTGCGACATCGTCGGCTACCAGGCGGCCCGCGACCGCCTCGGCGTGAACAGCACCGGCTTCCCCTTCAACTCACTGATGGCCATCGAGCTGAACGACGCGCGGACCATGAACCCGCTGGTCAACGCGGGCGCGATCGCCACCACCAGCCTGATGCCCGGCGCCAACGCCGAGGAGAAGTTCGAGCGGGTCCGCGAAGGACTGTCGCGGTTCGCGGGCCGCGAGTTGAGCGTGAACCCGGAGGTGTACGCCTCCGAGGCGGCCTCCAACCAGCGCAATCAGGGCATCGCGCACCTGCTCAAGAGCTACGGCCGCCTCTACTTCGACCCGGACGAGGCCACGGAGATCTACACCCGCCAGTGCTCGCTCGAGGTGACTGTCCACGACCTCGCCGTGATGGCCGCGACCCTGTCCAACGGCGGGGTCAACCCGCAGACGCAGGAGCGGGTCATCGGACCGGGGATGTGCCGACGCGTGCTGGCCGTCATGGCGACCGCCGGACTCTACGAGCTCTCCGGCGACTGGCTCTACGAGATCGGCATGCCCGGCAAGAGCGGTGTCAGCGGCGGGATCATCACGGTCTCCCCGGGCAAGGGCGGGCTGGCGACGTACTCGCCTCCCCTCGACCTCGCCGGCAACAGCGTCCGGGGCCAGCTGGTCACCAAGTACCTCTCCGAGCGGGCCGGACTCAACCTGTTCGCCTCCGAGCCAGTGCCACCGCTGCCTCCGCTGCCGTGACCTGAGCCCCAGGTTCTTCGTGCGTACGGCGACACGGTCGGGAGATGCGCGGCGTTCACCGGGCGGCACCGATAGGTTGCGGTCCGAGCCCAGGTTCGCGACCCCCCTCACCGACCGGAGCTACGCATGACCGACCCCTCGACCGACCCCAGCCCCCAGTGGGTCGTGCGCGTCTATTGGGAGACCCCCGACGCCCTGGATGACCAGACCGCGGCCGCGGTCCTCGAGAAGTTGCATGGGCACAGCGCCGTCCTCAGCCGGCATCCGATCGACGGCATCTGGGAGGCCACGGTCAGCGTGCAGGCCGAGACGATCGAGTCGGCCGCCAGCGTGGCCTTCGACCTGGTCGCCGAAGCGACGGCGAAGCGGCCGGTGAGCGCCGAGGTCCTACGCGAGCACGTCTCGGGCCGGCGTCGGGTCATCCAGCCGCTCTGAGACGAGTCCCTCCGGGCCGTGCGCTCATGCGTGAGCGCACGATTCGGCAACTATCCGGGCGAGCCATAGACGAGAACACGTTCTAGTTGGCAGAGTGTCGGCGATCACAGGGCGCCGCCACGGCGGCCCCGCGGTCCGAGGGAACTCAGAGCTGCGAGAGGGAGATCGATGACTGTGCGCACACGCACCCGGGGGCTCGCCGCGGCGAGCGCGGTGGTCCTCCTGCTGGGCCTCGCCGCCTGCGGCGGTGGTGGCGACGACGAGAGCGGCGACAGCGAGAGCTCCGGCAAGCCGACCCAGGATCCCGACGTGACCTTCACCGGTGACCCCGTCACGGTGATGACCATCTCGACGTACGACACCGACACCCTCAACGCCAAGGCCGTGCTCGACGTAGCCCAGGGCGCGGTCGTGCAGATCAACAACGCCGGTGGCATCGGCGGCCACGAGCTCAAGCTGATCACCTGCAACGACGAGGCCGACCCCAACAAGGCGGCCGACTGCGCTCGGCAGGCCGCCGACGAGGGCGTCGCCGCGCTGGTCGGCGGCTTCACCGCCAACGGCGACGCGATCATGCCGGTCCTCGAGGAGGCCGGCATCCCGTGGTTCGCGCCACCGGGCATCTCGGCGGCCGAGCTCTCCAGCGAGTACAGCTACCCCATCACCTCGGGCGTCCTCGGCCTCGCAGGCCTCGGCCAACTGGGCGCCGAGGACGGCTGCGGCAGCGTCGCCTCGGTCAACTACGACCTCCCCTCGGCGGGCCAGATCAGCCAGCTCGTCGACCTTGCGCTGGAGAACGCCGACGCCGATAAGTCGACCCTGATCAAGGTCCCCACGACCACGACGGACTTCAGCACCATCGCCCAGGAGACCAGCGAATACGACTGCGCCGTGGTCGGTACGCCGCCGCAGGCGTTCCTCGGGGTCGCCGCCGCCGGCGCCCAGCTCGGCAGCACGACGAAGTACTACGTCGTGCCCGGCGGGCTCACCGACTCGGTCGCGGCCAACGGCGCCGAGGCGGTCGAGGGCACCAAGTCGCTCTCCAACTTCCCCGACTTCGACGACCCGATCTGGGACGAAGCGAAGAAGTACGTCGGCGACCTGTCCGACGACGAGAACGGCGGTCTCTCCGGCCTCTACTTCCAGAACACCTGGGTCGGCTTCCGCACCTTCTTGTCCCTGGTCAAGAACAGTGACGACTTCAGCGCGTCCGGCATCAAGGCGACCCTCGACGCGACCACCCAGGTCGACACCGACGGGTTCACACCGCCGTTCAGCTTCGCCGAGGAGTTCCCGGCTCCGGGGCTGGAGCGGGTCTTCAACTACCAGGAGCTGACCTTCGTCATCAAGGACGGCAAGCTGCAGCAGGACGGCACCGAGTACACCGACATGCGCACCGCGCTCGTCTCTGCCTCGTAGTCCAGGTCGAGACGTGACGACCACCGCTGCACCCGGGCCGGCCGCCGCGCCGGTCCGGGATGGCGAGGTCATGGTGGAGGCGCGCGGTCTCAGTGCCGGGTACGGCGGCACGCCGGCGATCCACGACCTCGACCTGGAGGTCCGCGCCGGCGAGGTGCTGACGTTGCTGGGTGCCAACGGCGCCGGCAAG
>DOWL01000021.1:23025-23303 GCA_003519585.1 Nocardioides sp.
CGCTGCTCGCGCTGGCCGGCGAGGTGTCGCCGCTCTCGGGCACCGTCGCCATCCACGGCGATGCGCGGCGCCGGCGGCTGCACCAGCGCGCCCGCCACGGGCTGGGCTTCATCACCGAGGAGCGCTGCGTGTTCATGCAGCTCACCGGCTGGCAGAACCTCAAGCTCGGCCGCGGCCGACCGGAGCTTGCCCTGGAACTGTTCCCCGAACTCGAGGAGCACCTCGACAAGAAGGCCGGCCTGCTCTCCGGCGGTCAGCAGCAGATGCTCGCGCTGGGC
>DOWL01000073.1:0-7246 GCA_003519585.1 Nocardioides sp.
TCGCCTCGGTCACCAACCCCCGCGCGGTCAGCGGCAGCCTCCGCGAGTGCCTGGTCGGCGCGGACGTCTTCATCGGCGTCAGCGCGCCGGGGATCCTCCAGCCCGAGTGGATCGCCGACATGGCCGAGCGCCCGGTCGTCTTCGCGCTCGCCAACCCCGACCCCGAGGTTGATCCGGCCGAGGCCGAGAAGTACGCCGCTGTGGTCGCCTCCGGCCGCTCCGACTACCCCAACCAGATCAACAACGTGCTCGCCTTCCCGGGCGTCTTCCGCGGCCTCCTCGATGCCCGCGCCAGCGACATCACGATCGACATGCTGCTGCGCGCCGCGGACGCCATCGCTCACGTGGTGCGCGACGAGGAACTCAACCCCAACTTCATCATCCCCACCGTCTTCAACGCCGCGGTGCCGAAGGCGGTGGCGGCCGCGATCCGGGGCGCGTCCACCTCAGGCGCCTGATGCGGCGACCACTCGCCGCGTTCGCGTGCGCGGCGGCGCTCGTCCTGGCCGGCTGCGGCGGGGGTGACGAGCCGGCGAGCGAGTCGACTCCGGCGGCGCCGTCGTCGGCGACGGCACCGGTCGCGCCCGAGTCGTCGTCGGCGCCGCCCGCACCCGACACCAGCGCCCCGGAGCCGGCAGCGCCGACCTCGGCCCCGCCGTCGCGGCCCAAGGCGCACCGGGTGCGCGACGTACTCGCGATCTCTGTCGACGGGCTCACGCCGCGGGCCTTCGATGAGCTCGCGCCGGACCGGATCCCGGCGTTCACCCGGCTCCTCCAGGAGGGCGCGGTGACTCTGAACGCGCGCACCGCGGTCGAGCAGACCGTGACGCTGCCCAACCACACCGGGATGCTCACCGGTCGCCGGATCGACCCTGACCAGGGCGGCCACGGCGTCACCTGGAACGACGAGATCCCGGGAAGCACCGTGCCGGGGCCAGACGGCGACGGCGTCGAGTCGGTCTTCGACGTCGTGCACGACGCTGGCGGCACCACGGCGCTGTTCGCCGGCAAGACCAAGTTCGCGACGTTCGAGCGGTCCTGGCCGGACTCGATCGACGAGTTCGAGATCGACGGGAACGCGGGAGCGCTGGTCGACGACACGATCGCCTCCCTGACGGCCGACAAGCGCCGCTTCACGTTCCTGCACATCGAGCTCCCCGACGTCCTGGGCCACGCGACCGGGTGGCTCTCGCCGGCGTACCTCGTCGCCGTCCAGGACACCGACCAGCTGCTCGGCGAGATCCTCGACGCCGTGGATTCGACGCCGCGGCTCTCGAAGCGACTGGTCGTCATCCTGACCGCCGACCACGGCGGACCGGCCGGTGAGAAGCAGCACGACGCGGCCGACAACGCCGCCAACTACACGATCCCGTTCGTGGTCTGGGGTCGCGGCATCGAGTCGACCGACCTCTACGACCTCAACCCCGACTATGCCAACCCGGGCGACGAGCAGCCGTCGTACGGCGGAGCGCAGCCGATCCGCAACGCCGACGTCGCGAACCTCGCCACCGACGTGCTCGGTCTGGGCCCGGTGCCGGGCAGTGAGTTCGACGCCCAGCAGGACCTGGTGTTTCGCTGAGCCACCCGCCGGTGGTTGAGCCCGCAGGCACGCTGGCGCGTTCGGTGTCGAAACCTCGTAACCCGGGGCTGGGACTCACCCGGGGTGCCTTCCCTGCGGAGGTCTCGACACGCTCCGTCGCACCGGTCCTCGTTCCTCGGAGCGCCATCAACTACTCGTCGAGCTCCTCGACCACGCACAGGGCGGCGCCGACGACGCCGGCCTTGTTGAGCAGGGTGGCGGGGACGATCTCGGTGTCGATCTCGACCAGCGGCAAGAACTCCTCGGACTGCTTGCTGATGCCGCCGCCCACCACGAACAGCTCGGGGGAGAAGAGCATCTCGAGCGTGCGGTAGTAGGTCGTGAGCCGCTTGGCCCAGTGCTTCATCGACAGCCCTTCGCGCTCCCGAGCGCTGTTGGCGGCCCGGGACTCGGCGTCGTGACCGTCGATCTCGAGATGGCCGAGTTCGGAGTTGGGGACCAGGACGCCGTCGTAGACCAGTGCCGAGCCGATTCCGGTGCCGAGGGTGGTCACGATGACGAGTCCGCCGCGGCCCTTCGCGGCGCCGTATCGCACCTCGGCCAGGCCCGCGGCGTCGGCGTCGTTGACCACATGGACGTCGCGGCCGGTGGCGTCGGTGAACAGCCGGTCGGCGTCGGTGCCGACCCAGGACTCGTCGATGTTCGCCGCGGAGTGCACGACACCGTGGCGCACCACCCCGGGCACCGTCACCCCGACCGGACCGGTGGAGTCGGGGAACCGGCCGAGCAGGTCGACGAAGACCTCCGCGACCGCCTCGGGGGTCGCCGGCGACGGCGTCTTGATCCGCTCGCGCTCGGCGGCGAACTCGCCCGCCGTGAGGTCGACCGGCGCGCCTTTGATGCCGGTGCCGCCGAAGTCGATGCCGAAGGGGATGTCCGCCACCTGCCCACGGTAACCAAAACTCGGTCGCCTCCGAGGGGGGCCCGGGGTCAGACTCCACCCGTGCCGACCCAGCTGACCATCGCCCGCCACCTCGACGGGCTCCAGGAGGCGATGCACGCGTTCCTCGCGCATGCGCGGCGGGCTGGCCTCGATGCTCCGGTGCCGACCTGCCCTGACTGGACCGTGCTCGACCTGATCGCGCACCAGGGGATGGTCCACCGGTGGGCCTGCGCACTGGTCCGCGGCGTGCGCCCCGACGACGAGACCGTCGAGGGGTACGCCGCGCAGGGACGATCGGCTGGCGATCCGCTGGCCTGGCTGGCCGAGGGCGCCGAGGAGCTGCACGGTTCCTTGGCCGCGGCTCCCGAGGACCTCGAGACGTTCGTCTTCCTCAACGACGCCCCGCCGCCTCGCGACTTCTGGGCGCGGCGCCAGTGTCACGAGACGAGCATGCATGCGGTGGACGCCCTGGCGGCCGCGCTCGGCCGGCCGCCGCGACCCGACGAGGTCTGGATCGATGCCGAGCTGGCCGGCGACGGGATCGACGAGCTGTTGGCCGGATTCCTGACCCGCCCACGGTCGCGGTTGCGCTGCGAGGAGGAGGCGGTGCTGGTCGTCCGCCCGGTCGACCTGCCGGATTGGTGGGAGGTCTCGATGGGGCCGCGCCCTGCCGTGACGACGCGACGCACCGCGGCCGACCTACTCTCGGACGAGCCGGATTGGGAGCTGACCGGCGGCGCCGTCGAGCTCTACGTGAGGCTGTGGAACCGCACCGATCCTCCGGAGGACTGGCGGCGGCTGACCGCGATTACCTGGTCCTGACGACCGTGGGCCGGGCTCCGGACGACAGGCTCGACCGACGAGGTGGCGCTCTACGCGCCGTGCGCGCGCAGCACCCGGGCCGAGACCCAGGCGATGTCGTCCGCCGTACGGTCCGGGGCGGCTGAGGGCTGCATGACATGGCTGAGCACCACCCGGACCACCATGTCGATGGCGGCGTCGAGCTGGGCGGGCGCGAGGCCCACGTCGTACGGCGCCACCCGCTCGACCACGACGGCCTTGGCGGTCGACAGCAGCGTGCCCGCGTGGGTGGTCAGGAGCGGAAGCAGTTCGGTGTCGGCGCCATGGGTGGCCGAGACGATCGCGCGCAGCAGCTGGTTGTCCTGCGAGGCTTCGAGTACGGCGCGCGACGCGGCCCGGATCGCCTCGACCAGTTCGGTCGGGTGGGCGTCGAAGGCCACCGTGACCAGTCCGAGGAAGCGGTCCAGTTCGCGCAGGATCATCGCCTCGGCGAGCGCTGGCTTGGAGCCGACCTCGTTGTAGACGGTCTGCCGGCTGACCCCCACGACCTCCGCCAGCCGGGCCATGGTCACGTGGGCCCAGCCGTCGTCGGTGGTGAGCGTGACCGCGGCCTCGAGGACCCGCTCGCGCATGGCGAGCGGGGGCGCGGTCACGGTCATGACCCTAGTAGCGCGATGCTCTACTAGGACCCGGTCGTCAGTGACCTGTCCAGCGGGACGAAGTCGACCTTCTCCCGGACGCCGCAGTCGGGACAGCACCAGCCGTCCGGGACGTCTGCCCACGGCGTACCGGCCGCGAAGCCTTCGCGCTCGTCACCCGTGACCACGTCGTAGGTGTAGCCGCAGCCGGGGCAGCGCGCCGCGAGGACGTCGTCGGTCACGGCGGGGAGGCCAGGACGGGTGGTCTCGACAGGCTCGACCGCCGATGGTGGCGGGTAGGCCGCCAGGAGCCGATCGCGCTTGCGCGGTGAGAGGTTCGCCCGCGACAGGTCGCCGTCGACGTGGGCGAGCACGAGGGGGTCCATGACCCGGCGCCAGATCGCGGGCACGATGGCGAGCACGATCATCCCGGCGTACCCGGTCGGCAGCACCGGCGACTCCTGGTAGTCGCGCAGGGTCTGGTAGCGGCGGGTCGGGTTCGCGTGATGGTCGCTGTGTCGCTGCAGGTGGTAGAGGAGCACGTTGGTGGCGATGTTGTTGGAGTTCCACGAGTGCGAGGGGTCGACCCGCTCGTAGCGCTGCCGCTCGCCTACGCCCACCTGCTGGCGGAGCATGCCGTAGTGCTCCATGTAGTTGACGACCTCGAGCAGGGAGAAGCCGACGACCGCCTGGATGAGGAGGTACGGCACGATCCCGACGCCGAGCCATGCGACCAGCGCGCCCCAGAGGACCACTGACATCAGCCAAGCGTTGAGCACGTCGTTGCTGAGCCGGAACGGGTGCTGCTTCCTACGGGCGTAGCGGCGCCGCTCCAAGCGCCACGCGCTCTTGAGTGAGCCGAGGACGGTGCGCGGCCAGAACTGGTAGAAGCTCTCGCCGACGCGGCTGCTCGCCGGGTCCTCGGGTGTCGCTACGCGGACGTGGTGTCCGCGGTTGTGCTCGATATAGAAGTGGCCGTAGCAGCTCTGGGCGAGCGCGATCTTGGACAGCCAGCGCTCGTGGCTCTCCTTCTTGTGCCCGAGCTCGTGGGCGGTGTTGATGCCGATGCCGCCGATGCAGCCGATCGAGACCGCGAGGCCGATCTTCGCCCAGAGCGGGATCTCGCCGCCGATCCCGAGCGGGTCGCCGCGGGCCACGAGGTACATCGCCGCGACGAAGCCGACGTACTGGATCGGCAGGAAGAGGTAGGTGATCCACCGGTAGTAGCGGTCCCGCTCCAGCGCTTCGATCACGTCGTCAGGCGGGTTGGACCGATCGAGACCGGCGACCAGGTCGATGGCCGGCACGATGACGAGGATGACGACCGGGCCGATCCAGAACAGCCCCGGCCAGCCGGTGGCCAGCCAGCCGACGTACCCGATGAAGAACAGGCTGGGTACGACGAGCCCGATCAGCCACAGGTACCGCTTGGGATCGCGCCACTGCTGGGTCGACCCCGGCGCGACGGTGGCGTTGGCGATGGCGTCCATGTCTTCACCCCTCTGCTTGACAAATCACCCGTGTCTGTCAAGTGCCTTTACAGAACCCTAGAGAATGTAAAGCGTGGTGGCAAGGGTCGCCGGCCGCTTGTAACTGAGTGTCCGTGCATCTCCTGGGGCGCTAGAGCACACGGGTAGATGCACGGACACTCAGTTACAAGTGCTCGTGTGGCGGGTGGGACGCGAGCTGTCAGCGATGGAGGTGCGGCAGGTGCGCCCGCTCGCGCGCCAGTTCGACAGCCTCGCGGAAAGCGCGGGCGACGTAGTCGGGGACCTTGAGGCCGCGGTCGCGGGCCCAGAGCAGTTCGGTCTCGACCCGAGAGATCTGGTCGGCGAAGTCGTCGAGGTCCTCGGAGATGCCGAGGGTGGCCATCACGTCGCCGAAGTCGGCCTTCTGCCGGGAGTTGTTGGCGCCCACGGGGGCGAACGACATCCGGCGCATCAGCCGCACCAGCCAGCGCTGCCACCCGGCTAGCTCGGCCCACAGGCTGCGCGCGGAGAGTTGGTAGAAGGCGAAGTGGCCGGGCTCCTGGCGCTTGATCGGGCCGATCACGGTGTTGGCGATGGCTGTCTCGCCCATCTCGATGGTGCCGCGGTGGAGCAGGTTGTAGGCGAGGACGGCGGAGCGCTCGGTGGCCATGCCGGTGAGGTAGTAGAGCATCCGGCACACGTCTTGGAACGGGCCGAGGTGCGCGAGGGCGCCGAGGACCTTGAGCTTGGCGCCGATCGAGTCGAGGTCCGCGTCGGCGGCCCCGCGCCCGAGTTCGACCTGGAGTCGGTCGAGGATCAGCCCGTGGTGGATCTCCTGGCGCTGCCAGATGGTGTAGAAGTGCCGGTCGATCTCGGGCGGGTCGGGGAGCAGCGTGGTGAGCTCGAGCACGTTGCGGTCGACCTCGAGCTCGACGCGGGCCATGTAGTCGAGCACGTGGCCGAACCGCGCCTCGAACTCATGTGGCCGGACGACGCTGAAGTCGACCGAGTCGAGCTCGATGGGCGGGTGCTCGTCGGCCAGCTTGGCGACGTGCTCGGTCAGCCGAAGTTCGGCTGACGGGGCATAGGCACGGGACATCGGCAGAAGGTTACCTTTCTCAACGTGGTGGATTCGGCGCCGGCAGCGGTGCGGATGGGCACCTCGACCGGCCGGGCGGTCATCGCCGCCGCCGCGCTCGGGTCGGGGATCGCCTTCCTCGACGGCACTGTGGTCAACGTTGCGCTGCGGACCATCGGTGAGGATCTCGACGCGAGCCTGGCCCAACTGCAGTGGATCACCAACGGCTACCTGCTCACCCTGGCCAGCCTGATCCTGCTCGGCGGCTCGCTGGGCGACCGGTTCGGCCGGCGGCGGGTGTTCGTGATCGGCTCGATCTGGTTCGCCGCGGCTTCCCTCCTCTGCGGTCTCGCGCCGAACCCGGAGGTGCTCATCGCCGCCCGGATGCTCCAGGGCGTGGGGGGCGCCCTGCTCACGCCCGGCAGCCTCGCGATGATCCAGGGCGCGTTCCGGGCCGAGGACCGCGCGCCGGCGATCGGGGCCTGGGCGGGGCTGGCCTCGGTCGCGGGAGCGATCGGGCCGTTCCTCGGTGGCGGCCTCGTGCAGTACGCCGACTGGCGGTGGATCTTCCTCATCAACCCGCCGCTGGTCGCGGTCACTGTCGTGATCGCGATGCGGTGGGTGCCGGAGACGCGCGACCCGCACGCGTCCTCGCACTTCGACCTCGCCGGTGCCGTCCTCGCCGCGCTCGCGCTCGGTGGCACGACGTACGCGCTCATCGAATGGGGCGGCACCGCCGCCTGGCTCGCGGTCGTGGTCGGCGTGGTGTCGGCGGCC
>DOWL01000073.1:7389-9092 GCA_003519585.1 Nocardioides sp.
GTGGTCGGCGTGGTGTCGGCGGCCGGCTTCCTGGTGGTCGAGTCGCGTGAGCGCGAGCCGCTCCTGGCTCTCGGGATCTTCCGCAGCCGGACCTTCAGCGCTGCCAACGGCATGACCCTGCTCGTGTACGGCGCGCTGGGTGCGGTCAGCTTCTTCACCACGATCCAACTGCAGACGGTCAGCGGGTACGGCGCGCTGGCGGCCGGCGCGGCGTTCGTGCCGATGACCCTGATCATGCTGTCGCTCGGCACGAGGTCCGGGCGCCTCGGAGTACGGATCGGGCCCCGGGTGCCGATGACCGTCGGACCGCTGATCATGGCGGTGGGCGTGCTGCTGATGCGCCGCATTGACGCGGAGGTGAACTACGTCGCCGACGTACTGCCCGCGATGGTGGTCTTCGGACTCGGCCTCACGACGATGATCGCGCCGCTGACCGCGACCGTGCTGGCAGCTGCACCCGAGGAGCATGCCGGGATCGCCAGCGGCGTCAACAACGCGGTCGCGCGCGCGGGATCCCTGCTGGCGGTGGCGGCGCTGCCGGTGGTCGTCGGGCTCGGTGGCGCGGAGTACGCCGACCCGGGCGTCTTCGACACCGCCTTCAACTCGGCGATGGCGATCTGCGCGGGGCTGTTGGTCGTGGGCGCGGGGATCTCCTGGATTGCCATCCGCCGCCCGGAGGTGGCGGTCGCGGCTGCGTCGGCGCAGACTATCGACGGGACGCGCGGCCCGGACTAGGCTGGCCGCACCCCGTGCGCAATACGAAACAAGGTGCACCATGCGCAACAAGACCAAGGCATCGGCCGCCGCGACGATGGTGCGGCTGCTCTCGCAGACGCGCTACGAGGTGCTGCCCACCGCGTCGATCGAGGACCAGGTCCTGGAGCATGTCGATCGCGCCGAAGCCGTCACCGTCACCGCGTCGCCCGGCAAGGGTCTCGAGGCGACGCTCGACCTGACCGAGCGGCTCACCAAGCACGGCTACACCGCCGTACCCCACCTCGCCGCGCGGATGGTGCGCGACCGGATCGAGTTGGAGGAGATCTGCGCGCGGCTGACCAGTCAGGGCATCGACCGGATCTTCGTGCCCGGCGGCGACGCGGACCCGCCGGGCGACTACCCCGACGCGCTGTCGCTGCTCGAGGAGTTGAAGGCGATCGGCAGCCCGTTCGGCCACATCGGCATCACCGGCTACCCCGAGTCGCACCCGACAATCAGCGACGACCTCACCATCCAGTCGATGTGGGACAAGCGTCGGTACGCCACTCACGTGGTGAGCAACCTGACCTTCGACCCCGAGGTCCTCACCACCTGGGTGGGCCGGATGCGCAAGCGCGGCATCACGATGCCGTTGCTCCTCGGCATCCCCGGACCGGTCGACCGCACCAAGTTGCTCTCGATGGCCACCAAGATCGGCGTGGGTGAGTCGACCCGGTTCCTGGCCAAGCACAAGGGCACCTTCGCCCGACTGGCTGCGCCGGGCGGGTTCACCGGCGAGAAGTTCCTCGAGAAGGTCGCTCCCTCCCTCGCCCCTGCCGAGATGTTCGTCGAAGGCCTGCACGTCTTCACCTTCAACCAGGTCGCCGCTACCGTCGCCTGGCGTCGCGACCTGCTCGACCAGTTGACCGCCAAGGCCTGACCTGCGCCCGGTGGCGGCGAGTTTCGTCGGCCAGCCGACAAATCTCGACCTTGGACGACGCAGTTTC
>DOWL01000161.1:0-3913 GCA_003519585.1 Nocardioides sp.
CGAGCGCGTCGGCAACCTCGACGCCGGTGAGAGATCCGTCTTGGGGTACGCCTGCGAGTCCGGTGGAGAGGATCTCGTTCGCGCTCCAGCCGTGGTATTGGCAGGCCTCGTCGACGGCGGCCACGAGCGCGGGCCAGGCGGGTGCCTTCTGCAGATAGTCGGCCTTGGTCGTGCCGACGAGTTCAGCCAGTGCGGGACGCCAGGCGGGCTGCAAGAGGTTCGCGGAGTGCTCATCTGCCCCGAGGGCTGCCGGCCCCAGGTGCGGCATGAGGCGCCACCACAGTGCGGCGGCCTGCTGCTCGTCGGGCAGCGGGCGCGTATCGGGCACGGCCTCGGCGTCCTTCTGAGCGTCCGGGTCGCTGCTGGCCCGGCGCCGGGATAGGGAGGGGTCGGATGCGAGTGCTTCCTTGATGTAGTCGGTCACGGGCAGCCCTGCGCGTTCGAGGCGGGCAAGTCGCTGGCACAGCGGGGTGATCCACGGGTCGGCGCGGACGACCTCGGGCAGCACCTGGTACCAGGTGCGCTGGGAGAACGGGTAGCTCGGCCGGGCCGCGCGGACGGCTCGGTTGAGGTTGGCCTGGTAGGCGCCGGGGGCGCCGATGGTGCGGTCGCCGGTGGGGCGCAAGTCGTTCTCGTCGGTGCGGGCCACGGCCCGCCACACGGCGAGGTCGGCCCGCAGGTCGGCGTCCTCGTCCTCGAGGAAGGGCTGTGCCCACACGGGTGCGGTGGCGCCGGTCCAGCCCTTTGCCTCCTCGCGGACGGCGTCGATCTGCTCGCGCACGAGTTGGTGGTAGGCGGTTGCGAATGGGCCCCAGTCGTGGGCTCCGGCCAGCCGGGAGGGAATGGCGGGCAGCCAGGGCAGCGGCCCGTCGGTGGCTGGGGGAGTGTCCGGGTCGTGTGGCCGGGCGGCGTCGAGTTCGGCGACAAGGTCGTCGACGCGGGCGTCGAGCACCGCGGCGGGGTCGCGTGCGTCGGCGAGCGATCCGACGCTCACAGCGGCGGTCAGCAGCTTCAAAGGGCTGTGCTCGTCGAGCGCGATGAGCGCGAGGTGGGACCGCAGTGTTGGCCACGCGGGTGCCTCGGTGAGCCCGGTGAGCAGTGCTTCGGCGTGCGCATCGATCTTCTCTATGCCGACGGTGCCGATCAGATGTTCGGCGCCCGCGGTGACCGCGTCGTGGTAGCGGGCGGCCATATCGCCGAGCAGTTGGTGCGGGTTGGTCTGCTCGCGCAGTGCGGTGGTCGCGGAGACCGGCGAGCCGTCGCGTCGCAGGATCTCGGCGATCCGGTCGAGCGCGGTGGGTGGGATGAGCGCGTCTGGGCGGATCAGGTTGTGCGGGTCGCCGTCGCTGGCGACGTTGAGGTAGAGGTGGTTGGCGTACTTGCCGCGGGAGAGGGCGACGTAGAGCAGGTTACGGTCTTCGTCGCCGGTCAGGACGACGTGGCAGGTGCCGGTGGTGATGCCCTGGGCGCCGTGCACGGTGGTGGCGTAACCGAGCTGCACCATCGTGGCGACGTAGTCAGCCGGCAGGGTGATGGTCTTGTGGAGTTCGTCGTGGACCACGGTCAGGGTGCCGTCGGCGTTGACGGATCGGACGTGCCAGCGGTCGCCGTTCTTGACCCAGTTAGTGCGGCTGATGCGCAGCAGGCGGTTGTTGTCGCGGGTGATGATCCGGTCGCCTTCGGAGACCTTGGTGCCGTCGGCCAGCGTCAGGACCCGTCCGATGTCCGTCTCGTCGCAGCCGGCGAGGCGGTCGTTGCGAGCGCGGGTGTTGAGTTCGGCGACGAGGTCGCGGGTGGGTGCGATGAGGACCGAGTCGGTGCCGGCGGTCCGGTCGGCGGCCCAGGCAGCGTAGGCCTGGTCGGCGCAGGAGCCGAGGTCGCCGACGTGGATGCGGCCACGGTCGGCGTAGAACGCGATCGCGGATGGGTCGCCCTCGCGCATCGCGAGGGTGGCGGCTGCTTCGGCGTGGTTGAGGCTGCCGTCGAGGTTGCGGAAGCGATGGACCTCGCTGAGGGTGACGGCGCCGATCTGGTGGGCGATGTCGCGCAGCACGCCGCCGGCGGCGACCGAGGCGAGCTGCCGGTCGTCGCCGACCAGCCGCACCTGGCCGCCGCGGGCGGTGATGTAGTCGATCGCGGCGGCCAGGTCGGTGGTGGCGGCCATGCCTGCTTCGTCGACAAGCACAAGAGTCTTGGAGTTGATCCGCTCCATCCACGACGGCGCGTCACCGTGGTTGGCGTGCCAGACGAGCTTGGCCAGGGTGTCCGCGCGAACCTTCTTCCGGCCCGGGCGCCACCGCCCGCCGAGCAGTCCCTTGGCCTTCGCCGCGGGGCCGGCGTCGCCCGCCTCTGGGTTGATGGAGGCGCCAAGCTCTTGGGCTGCGACCGCGGACGGTGCCAGTCCGATGACGGTGCCGCCGGAGTCCTGCCAGGCGCGGGTCAGGACCTGCATGGCGGTGGTCTTGCCGGTGCCTGCGGGCGCGAGCGCGAGCTGCACGGCGCGGCCGCTGGTGGCCATCTCCCGGACTAGGGACTGCTGGGCGGCGTTGAGTTGGAGGTTGTTGGCGGCGGCTTCGGCGATGGCGATACCGACGCGGACCTCGGTGATGGTGCGGCCGCCGGTGCGGGTGGCGGATTCGACGATGCGACGCTCGGCGTCGATGACCGCTTGGGAGGTGTAGAGGCGGGCGCCGGCAAGGCTGTAGACGCTGACGATCGCCTCTCCGTCGGCCCCGTGCTCGGTGCGCTGCAACGCCTCGGGGATGGTCACGTCGTGTTCGGCTGCGGTGGTCGCGTGGGTGAGTGGGTCAGGGTCGTTGAAGGCGATGGAGTGCTCCCCGATTGCGGTGGCGACGACCCGGTCGACGGCGGCGTCCAGGTCGGGCAGCCGGATGCCGTGGGCGCGGGCCTGGCGCTGGGCCTCGGCCCGCAGGTGCCAGACCTGCCAGGTCGCACGGTCCTCAGCGACACGCGCGACGACGTGCTGGGCGGTCTCGGCGACCCACTCGTCGGTGAGGTCTTGGGCGTCGGCGCGGTGGCCGAGGCAGTCCTCGACCATGTCACGGACTGCCTGTTCGCTGCCGATGATGTCGGCGGCCTCGGCCAGCCAGGCGGCCCGCTGGTCGGCCTCCGCGCGCGGGGCGTGCTTGGCCTGGCGGGTCTGGTCCCACGCCTTCTCGGCGAGGGTGACGGCCTCGCCTTCGGTCGGGGGGCGGCCGTGCTCGGCCTGGAAGGCGGCGGCGAGTTCTCGGCGCCGGGCCTCGATGGCGTTGTGCCGCTTGGACCAGGTCTTGGCCAGTCGCTCGTCGACGCCGACGATTTCGCGTACGGGACGCTTGTCGACGCCCTTGGCCAGACCGCTGCGGCGGTTCTCGAATCGAACCCCGAGTCGGGCGATGAGCTCGGACTCGATGAGGGTGTTGTACATCTCCGCGAGGGTGACGTTGGCCTTGAACAGGACCCGTCCGTCGACGGCGAGCCAGCGTCCGGTCTCGTCCTGAACCTTGTTGGAGACCGCGACGTGGGTGTGCAGGTGGGGGTCACAGGAGCGGGCGTCGCGGTGGGTGAACATGCCCGCGATCAGGCCCTTGGCCTTGACCTGCTGGAGTCCGCCGCGGCCGCGGCGCGTGAACAGCACCTCCTTCTCCAGCCACGACAGCGTGGCCTCGACGGCCGCGTGGTGGGCGCTCTCGATCTCCTTGGCGACGTCCCGGTCGGCCAGTGCCCACAAGGTGGAGACCGACTTCACCGGCGCGAAGGTGAGGTCGTAGCCGGCCACGGCAGTGGTCTGCTGGCGGGTGGCCTTGGCCATGAATGATCCGCGCTCACGGTCGTCGATGGGTGCGCGTCCGTGCTCGCGGAGGAAGTGCTCGTTGCCCAGTTCGGTGCGGATCCGGGCGCGTTCCTCGGCCGG
>DOWL01000161.1:4048-4347 GCA_003519585.1 Nocardioides sp.
ATCCGGGCGCGTTCCTCGGCCGGGACCGGGGTCTTCCAGTGCTCACCGTGGGCCAGGTTGTAGGCGATGTAGCGCTTGGCGGTCTCCTGAATGAACTCGGGCTGGTTGCCCAGATAGCGGGCGAAGACGCGCCCGAGTTGGGAGGCCTTCTTGGCCTGCTCGAAGCTCTTGCCGGCGTCGAGGGCGGCGTTCTCCATCCGCTCCGCGTCCGGGTGGCGGCCCTCGCCGAACAGGTTCCGCATGTGGGTCTCGGTGACCTGCGAGCCCACCTCGAGGTCGAGCGCACCGAGCCCGGCGCC
>DOWL01000161.1:4482-4658 GCA_003519585.1 Nocardioides sp.
CCCGGTGATTCGCCCTTCTCGGCGTAGTAGTCGGCCAGTCCGGCGTGCCCGCGGTCGGTCGCATCGTGCACGGCGACCTGACGGGTCAGGTACGTGTACCCGTCGCCCGCGGTCAGTTTGTGCACACCCATCACGTCTCCCAGAAGCAACAGCGGCGCGCGCGGATCGGACACCGA
>DOWL01000161.1:4822-19497 GCA_003519585.1 Nocardioides sp.
GAGGTTCAAAGTCGGGGGAGTGGACTGGCTCGGTGGGGTTCGAATTCGCGGGTCGTGGGGTGTCCGATCCGGGCTGGGCTGGGTTGCTTCTTGAGGTGTGAGGGTCGCGGTGGATCTCCGTGACGTGACGATCAGGAAGAGGTGGTCCCCGATGGGGAAGGCGGCACAGGCACAGGCGGGCAGGGATCGGGCTCGGGACGCGCGGTTGAAGGCGGCGCGGGAGCGCAGGCTCCGGCTGGACCCGGACCAGGTCGCGCGCGAGCAGCGCATTGACGAGGCGTCGGTCGACGTCGAGGTCGCCTGGGAGGAGCGAGCTCAGGCCGAGGAGGCGATCACCGCGGCGGAGGTCGCGACGGCGGCCGCGATCGAGCGGCTCGTCGCAGAGAAGCTGACGGTGAAGGACATCGTGCACCTGACCGGCCTGGACCAGGCAACGGTCCGGAGACTGCGGCAGCTCGGAACGGACGACGACACGGGCGGCGACGCGGGCGAGGACTCCGGCGCCCCGGAAGCCGCTGGCGCCCAGGTGGCGTGATGGACGACGACGGGACCCGCGAGTACGCGGTCCGCGGACTCGGCGAGGACGCGGTACGAGCGCTCGAGGTCGAGGTCGTCAAGGCGCACAGGGATCGCCTCAACCCCGGGACGTTCGTGGCCTTGGGGATCCCCACTGCGTCGATCCTCGAGGGCCTCGGCCGCGAGCCGGGTGCAACGGCACCGACGCGTCCGGAGCACGCCGGCCTGTCGGTCCGCGCTCGCGGACGGCTCGACCAGGCCGTCGCCCTGAGCAAGGGGCGGATCGCCTACCGCCGGCCCATGACTGGGCCCGGGGGCGCGGTGTCGGTGCGGATCGAGGCGAACCCCGCAGCGGGCCAGTCGCCGACCGTGCCGGCGGCGGTCCAGCTGACCCGGCGCCCCGACGGCGAGGTGGCGCTTCAGCTGCACCACCACGAACGGCCGGTCCCGGGCACGGATGCGCAAGCGGCGGACGTGCTCGGCATCGAGGTGGAGACATGGACGCGTAGCCGCCGGGCGATCGAGCTCGGGCTGGCCGCCGTCGCCGGGCAGAAGCCGGCGCTGAGGCCCCCGGGCGTCCGCACCGTGCGGCGCCAGGAGCGGGCCGACCTCGCGGTGAGCATCGGGGTCAGTGGACTGGGAGTGGCGCGGTGAGCACCCAGTCGACCGTGGTGACCTCGCGACGACGTCAGCACGAGCTGCTGAGGTCGTGGTCGACGTGGGCGATGACCTCGATCCTCCTCGACCCGTCCGAGGTTGCCCGGGTGCGCGAGTCCGGGTGGGCGGGCACGCACCACCACGACGCGCCGACCGGCCTGCGGATCGTCGGTACAACCGATGGCGTCGGGCTCGGATTCGGCGTGGGCGACTCGTGGCACAGCCCGGCTGAGGTGATCCCGTGGTCGGAGATCGAGGCGGTCGCCCGGGGGGTGCCCGACGACGTCCGCAACCAACTCGGCGAGTTCCGGTCGCGGTGGCGCGCCCACCAGTCGGCCTACCCGCGGTTCACTGCCAGCGCAGCCGCGGTCGGTTGCGGTCCGATCACCCCCGGACAGCCACTCACCCCTCGCCAGGAGGCGTACGTCCGCGAGCTCGATGCCTTCGAGGCCAGCGGCGTCCTGCCGGCCTGGGAGGAGAAGTACGTCGAACTCGACGTCCAGCGCCTGGAGCTGCACGAGCGGGCGCTGGCCGCCGTGCTCGATCAGGAGCCGGCCGACCTGCTCGACCTCCTCGAAGACCAACACCTGAGCCAGCCGGCCGCCAAGGCCGCGATCGAGCCTGAGCGTCGGACCCGAGCGCACGGCGAGACCACGACCAGCGGCAGCGATCGCCAGCTGGAACCCATGCGGATCCGCAACTACACCGGCCATCAACGCACGGCGTTGGAGAACCTGAGCCTGCCCAAGCAGTTCACCTTCATCTGCGAGCGGAAGACAGCGCATTGCTCCGAGCGCGTCGTGTTCGAGTACCTCGAGGGCGACCGCTGCGATTCGGTGATCCTGGACGTCGACGACCGAGCGCGTGGCTACCTCGATGCCGGTGCTGCGGTCCTCGTGGCGCGCGCCCACCAGCGATACCAGCAGCAGGCCCGCAACTCCACGTACACCGAGTCCGCACGCGCGATGAGCAGCCGCGCCGCCGATCTGCTGGGCGCGTGGCTCGGCACTCACCCGAGCCCGGAAGTTCACGCCTGGCAGACCGGGCAGGACACTGCGGCAGCCGAGCGAGCGATCACGGGCAAGCGTCCGGCGCTCACCCCGCCTCCCGAGCGATCGCCGAACAGTAACGACCGGACGAGGGCCCTCGCTGCCCGTCCGGCCAGCCAACCCTGCTCTCGCGCATAAGGAGGCCCCGGTGCTGTATCTGGCGAACCCGTGCGGGAACGAGGAGATCACCGCCGCCATGGCAGAAGGTTTGATCGGGTTGATCGACACTCCGAGACAGGGCAACCGTCGGCCGCCCAGGGTTTTGTGGTGTGCCGACAACGGCTGCTTCTCTGAACGATGGGAGCCGGCGGAATGGTGGAGATTCCTCGAGGCGAATGCCGCTGATGCCGCCACGTGCCTGTTCGCGACAGCACCCGATGTCGTCGGCGACGCAGTGGCCACCGAGGAACGAGCCAAGCCGTGGCTGGCCAGGATCCGCGACTTGGGCTACCCGGTGGCGTACGTCGCGCAGAACGGCATGGAGTTCTCAACGTGGGACCTGTGGGATGAGATCGACTGCTTGTTCATCGGGGGGACAACGGCGTGGAAGCTTGGCCCCGAGGCCTGCAATCTGGCCGCGGTCGCGTCCTCGGTGGGCAAGTGGATCCATGTCGGTCGGGTCAATAGCGAGCGGCGTTTCCGCTACGCCCAGGCGATCCGGGCGGACTCGTGCGACGGGACCTACCTGACCTACGGTCCCAGCAAGAACCTGACCAACGTGCTGGCCTGGGAGCGGACCAACCAGCAGCCCGCTCTACTGGATGCCGCCGACGTGTGGCATCCCGGGCCCGACGTGGCGGGTGCGGGTCGGCCGGGGTTGTTGCCGCCGGCGCCCCAGCCGCCCGCGCACGGCGTGGTCGTTGCTGCGGCGAGGAGTCGCGCGGGGGTGCCGCGATGATCGCGAGCAAGCCGGTCCGGCTCGTCTCCCTGGCAGTTGTGGCCCTGGTCGTCACGCTCGGCGTCCGCGGCGTCGTGAATGGCTTCGCCTTCGACGGCGACCTCCTCGACTCCCGGCCGGCACCGGGTGCGTCGGGCGGTGTCGAGCGGACATCGGCAGTTGTGGCCTACGTCCTGGACGGCGACACGGTCCAGGTGACCACCCGTGACGGCCGCGAGCCGCGAGTGCGGTTCCTCGGGATCAGCGCTCCCGAGATCCCGCACACCGGCAAGCCGGGGGAGTGCTACGGCCAGTCCGCGACCCGCCACCTCGAGCAGCTGCTGCCGGCCGGCGCCCACGTGATGCTCGTGAGCGATCCGACCCAGGACGACGTCGACGACTACGGCCGGTGGCTGCGCTACGTCCAGGCCTCGGGGCACGACGTCGGCGCTGCCCAGATCCGCTCCGGGGCGGCCGCGGCTCGCGACAGCTCGTCGCCTGTCTCTCGCCACGCGACGTACGCCGACCTCGAGCGCGAGGCGCGCGACCGGGCGGCCGGGATGTGGTCGGCATGCCACTGACGAACGCAGCGGCACCCGAACTGACTCGGGCGGAGGGGTTTACAGCGGGTATAGGGGGGCTATACCGTATAGGTAGGCTATACCGCTGGGTTGGCCGCATCCGTTAGGCGATGGAGGTCGTCAGATGAGCACCTGCGAGGGATGTGCGGTTGAGGGGCACGGTCAGGGGGCGTGCGCGAACCGGGACCTCCCGCTGTGTGCTCGGACCTGCAACTGCCGGCACGGTGCACCCGAGTCCGACCCGGCTCCGTACTGGACCGCCCTGAATGCGGCCGGTCCGGGAGGGGCGGAGCGATGAGGGGCAAGGGTCCGTACCCCTACCCGTGTCCGGAGTGCGGCGAGACGATCCAGGCGACCGCCCTGTACCAGGTTCGCCACAACGGGCCGTGCCGGGCCTGCATCCGAGTCCGCAACGGCTGGACGTGCCGGACCTGCGGTAGCAGCGACCCGCGCCATCCCTCCCCGTGCCCGCAGGGCGGTGTCGCATGAACGCCGAAACCTCGAGCGACAACTTTGCGCTGCTGCGCGATGCCGAGCGTCTCGACGCGGTGCGCGAGTTCCACCGCACCTGGGGCGACCAGGAGACCGACAGTCTCGACGTGCTCGACCTGTGGGAGCAGCTTGGCCGACTGCTGGGAGTAGCCCCGTGAGCGTCTACGTCATCCCGGAGCACCAGACTTCCTACTTCACCTGCGACTTCATCGGCGGCAAGCCCGAGCACCGGTCGGCCTGCAGCGCCGGCGTATCGGTCCGCTCAGACCAGAGCGCGCTGTGGCTTGACCCGTCCACCACGGAACTGCCGGTCGGATGGGTCCGCTCCGGCGGCGGGCGCCTGTGCCCCGATCACGCCGCCCGCGTCCCGAAGGACGGCCACGTGGCCTCGCTGGTCTTCTCAGGGACGGCGTCATGACGGGGGAGTGGGTCCGCAACTCCCACGGCCTGCTGCGCTGGATTCCGCCCAAGCATGGCCACGCCCGGATCTGGTCCGGCGTGAACGCTGAGGCCCGCCACCAGGGCGTGCTCGACGGCTACCACGGCAACCCGCCGCGGCCCCGTGACTCGTTTCCGACCGAGGAGGCCGCCCAGGTCTACCGGCTCGGCTACCTCGAGTACTTCCGTGGCCAGATCGGCCTATTCGCCGCCAGCGAAGGCCGCGCCCGGTCCGGTGCCGAACAGGACGGTGCGCCGTGCTGACCGAGGCGCAGTGGAGGCCCGCGCTGCAGCAGCGCCGCTTCAAGCACGACACCCTCGTCGCCGTCGACCTCTTCTCCGGGTTCGGTGGACTCACCCAGGGCATCGCGCACGCGGGCTTCGACGTGATCACCGCAGCCAACCACAACGAGTACAAGGTCAAGGTCCACGAGGCCAACCACCCGACGACCGAGCACTGGATCGCCGACCTGGTCGACACCGAGTCACCGGCCTACCACTCGGTCCGCGAGCTTCCGGCCGGCGACCTCCTCACCGCAGGCGTGAGCTGTACAAACCACTCGCCGGCGAACACCAAGAAGGCCTACGAGCAGGGCCTCTCGCTGTTCGACCTCGAGGACCCGGACTACGAAGCGCGCGTCACCCGCTCCGAGCGCGACCGGGCCACCGCGAACTGCGTGCTCGCGTACGCCGCCCAGCATCACCCGCGACTGATCCTCGTCGAGTGCACCACCGAGCTCTACTCGTGGGGACAGCTCGTCCCCGGCAAGCGGAAGGTGGGTGACGGGTCGACCTACCGGTGGTGGCTCAAGCAGTTCGACCTGCTGGGCTACAACCACAAGGTCCTCTACCTCAATTCGATGTTCTTCGGCGTCGGCCAGTCCCGTGACCGCGGCTACTGGGTCTTCTGGGACAAGAAGCTCCCCACGCCCGACCTGGACCACCGTCCCGAGTCCTGGTGCGACCACTGCCAGCGGATCGTCGAGGCGGTGTGGTCGTGGAAGACCGGCGTCCCGCCGACCGGGTCGGTTCGCTACGGCAAGCAGTACAACTACCGCTGCCCCTCGTGCTACCGCGAGGTGATCCCGCCGTTCACGCCGTCGCTCGACGCGCTCGACCTGTCGAACCTGGGAACCCGCATCGGGGAGATGAAAGACAAGGAGATCCGCGACAAGAAGACCGGCGAGACCTACCGCGCACCCTTGGCGCGAGCGACCATGGCGCGGGCCGAGCGGTGCCGCCAGCGGTTCGCCGAATTCCCGGCCGTGATGGTGCCGGCGACCTCGCAGCTCGGGTCGGAACACCACCCGTGGCGGCCCAAGGACAGCCAGCAGAACACCGGCGTCGTTGCGACCGGGGCGGTGATGGCGGCCGCCGGGAACACATTCGAGTGGCCCGGCTCGGTATGCCGGACCCGGGACTTCTCCCAGCCGCTTCCCTCGCAGACCTCGACGAACGGGAACGGCCTGCTCCCCCCACCGATCGCGATGGCGATCGACAACTTCCAGGGCGCTGCGCGCGGGGTCGACGAGCCGCTGCCGACCCAGGGTGGGTCGGAGACGATGGCGCTGATCTCGGCGGGTGTGCTCCCCTACCGCCAGCACACGACCCCCACCACGCACGGCGAGGCCATGCCGACCGTGACCGCCGACCAGATCCCCGGCCTACTCACCGCGGCCGGCACGATCAAGAACAACGGCGCCATCAGCGAGGCCAAGTACCGCGCCCACCCGGTCTCGGATCCGCTGGGCAGGATCACCGCCGAGCCGACCCAGGCGCTGCTGTTCTCCGGCTGGTACAAGCAGAACGGCTCGACCGGCACGGAGACCGCTCCGCATCCGGTCACCGATCCATTCGGGACGCTAACCTCGCGCGACACCACGGCACTGCTGATGGCCGAGTGGCACGAGGCGCTGGAGGCCCTCACGCTCGAGGACTGCTTCTTCCGGATGATGTACGACCACGAGATCGGCCGCGGGTGCGGCTTCGACGTCGACTTCGCCGGCTACCAGGGCACCTTCCAGGTCTGGGGGTCCGCGAGCGACCGGGTGGACGGCTACGGCAACGCCGTCTCACCACAGGTCGGCTGGTGGATCAGCAACCGCCTCCGTGCCGTCCTGCACGGCCCCGACGGGACCGGCTTCCGGCCGGCTCTCCTGCCACCGGCAGCGCGATCGCTGCGCCCCGAGGAGCACGCCGTCGCCGCACGCGGCCTCACGGCCCCGACCGAAGGGATGTTGCTGTGACCCGAACTCGAAGAACGACACCTGCTCGCCAGCCACGTACGGCCGAACCCGGCATCCGACCAACCCACATCTCTCGTCCGACCACTACGGAGGCCCAGCCGCGATGACCACCCCTTCCGCACCCCGAAGCCACTACACCGCTCTCATCTCCAGCGCGATCAGCCCCGAGGACCCGGCGACCTTGGCGCTCGTCGAGCGACTCATGCGCGATCAGACCGGAGGCGTCCTCGACCACCTCGACGCCTCCACGTTTGACCACCTGGCACGCCAGGCCTACGAGGACGGGCGCGCCTGGGACACCATCGGCGAGATCAACGGCTGCACCCTCGCCGACTACTGCCGAGCCAACGACCTCACCCAGCCCCCTGGAGCTCGTGATGGACACCGTCTCGAACCTCCGCAACACCACGACCAGGGCAGAGGACGCCACCGCGGCCAGCACCGCATTCCGCCGCGAACAGCAGCACCTAGGCGCCACCTGCGACTTCCCCGGGTGCGAACGTCACGCTGAGCTCGGTGGCCGGATGTGCGACTACCACCAGTTGGTCCGCCTGGCCTCGAACGGCTCGTGGGTCGACGACAGCCGCGCGGACGGAGGTCACGGCTGATGTGCTACCGAGAGACCGCGCACTACGTCGTCCTGTGCGATCGCTGCGGCCTGGTCGCCCCCGAGGGGACCGGGTGGTGGACGCCCTCGATCGCGGACCAGGCCGCCCTCGAGGCAGGGTGGGAGATGACCGCGACCGAGCACCTGTGCCCTGGCTGCGTGATCGCCGGCCACACCGACGAGACCGGGGGAGCATCCGCCGATCGTCCCCCGCTGCCACCGACCGCCGGGGCGCAGAGACCACCGGACGTCTGCTGGTCGCCGTACACCGCGGCCGCGGCGCGCTCACGGGAGGAGTCGCGGTGAGCAGCCGCGAGCGGCCGAGCAACGGTCGCCCAGGGCGGCCTGGTCCGATCCGTCGGCGTCGCGGTCCACGGCAGGCTCCCGCTGCGTACGACTACCAGGACGCCGACAGCGTGGGTTCCCGATGACGATCAAGGTGCACGGGAAGCCGTGCCCCTCGGACGCGCTGACCGTGTGGCGCTACTGCGATCGCTGCTCTCGGCCCGACTACACGGTTCGGTCCAGCCGATGAAGCCTGACGTCGTTACAGTCGGCTCCATGCAGCCCGCCGACGTAACCGCCGCATCCGCCGAGGTGGTGGCGGAGGTCCTTCGCGACCCGGCCACCTTCCTTGCGGCCGCGGCGGAGGCGGCGCCGGGCTGGTCCGTTCGCTACGGCGGCCCCGAGGGCGTCGCCCAGTTGACAAGCGCACTCCATGAGCATCTGGCTCAACTGACGCAGAGCAACGCCGCACTGCGGGGGGCGGCGGTGCTCCACCTGGCCACGCACCGCAAGGTTCAACTGCTGACCATCGCGCAGCTGCTCGGAGTGACCAAGGGCGCGGTGAACCACGTGATTCGGCGCGCCGAGCTGGGCGCCTCCAGTGAGTTCGGGTTCGCCAAACTCGAGGCTCCCGACGCGTGGGATTCCTGACGGCCAGATCCGGCGAGGTCAGGGGACCCGCCGAGATGGCCAACTGCTCCTCAGCGGACGGTGAGGAGCTGGGTCCAGCTGGTTGTACCGGCGGGGGAGAGCCGTTCACGACGCATGTCCCACCGCCGCCGGTCGCGCAGCCCGGTCGGCCCCCAGCCAACTGCCCCGCGGCCATACCGCCCCGCGAGCTCGTCGAGGGCGGCAGCCAGCCGGAGTCGAGACGGCGTCTCGCCGGGCCACAGTTGCGGGGTGGCGCCGGCGGGCGACAGGCCGGTGAGAAGGATCCCGGCGCGGTTGTAGGGCCAGCCTTGGCGCATCTTCGGGAGGACCGCGCGGGCGCTGGTGATGAGCCTGAGCGGGTCGCTGGTTGGGGGGTCGAAGGCGACGGCGGCCGAGTGGTGGGCGATGTCGTCGCGGAATCGGCTGCTGCTGATCCAGACCTGCATGAGCGCGGTGTCGAGACCGTGGGCGCGGAGACGTCGGGCGGCGGCGGCTGCGTATTGTGCCAGCACGCTTCGCATCTCGGCCGAGGTGCTCACCGTGGCGCCGAGCATGCGGGAGTACATCAGCTGCTGGCGGTCCTTGGGGGTGAACCCGACGGGCATGCAGGGCACGCCGGCGAGCTCGCGCGTGGTTCGCTCGAGGACGACCGACCAGCGGCGTCGCAGGACGCCGGCGTCGGCGAAGGCGAGGTCGGCCGCGGTGTGGATGCCGAGCCCGGCAAGGCCGGCGGTGAGTCGCGGGCCGATGCCCCAAACCTCCGAGACCGGGGTGGTCGCGAGGAGGTCACCGACGTCGTGAGGGGACCAGGCGGTGAGATCGACGAGCGGCTGTCCGATCGCTTTGGCGTGTCGTTGGGCGACCTTGGCCAGTGTTTTGGTCGGCCCGATGCCGGCGGCGGTGGGCAGGCCGGTCCACTGGCGTACGCGGGCCTGGAGGGTGTCTGCGGTCGCGGCCGGGTCTGCGCGGGGGAGCCCGACGAAGGCTTCGTCGACCGAGTAGGTCTCGGTGGTGGCCGAGATGGTGGCGACGGTCTCGTGGAACCTGCTGGAGAAGGCGCCGTACTCCTCGTAGTTGCTCGACTTGGCGACCAGGTCGGCCAGGTGGGGCTTGTCGCGGAGTTGGAACCACGGGTCGCCCATCTGCACCCCGAGGGCTTTGGCCTCGTCGGACCCGGCCACGGCGCAGCCGTCGTTGTTGGACAGCACGATCACGGCGCGCTCGCGCAGCGCCGGGTCGAGGACGCGCTCGACGGAGACGAACATCGAGCGGACGTCGACAAGGGCGAGTGGTGGGGATGTGTTGGCGGTGCCCCAGTTGTAGCGAGTCATCGGCTATCTCGCGATGTTGCGGCGTTCGCGTTCCCCGGCGGGGCCGAGGGGGAGGTGATGCAGGAGCACGGTTGCGACCCCCCAGGGTTCGACGTCGGAGGTGAGTGGGATCTGCTCGTGGTCGGTGGCCAGCACGGCGACGCCGTCGACGACGTCGAAGCGGCCGAGGCGACGTTCGTCGTCGAGGAGCACCACGAGAACGCGTCCGGGCGCGGGGGAGAGGGCGCGGTCGACCAGGAGCTCGTCGCCGGCTCGGATGCCCATGCTGGCTAGTGCGTCCGAGCTGACTCGCAGCACGAAGGTCGAGGTCGGCCGTCTGACGAGGTGCCGGTCGAGCGAGATCTGGCCCTCGAAGTAGTCCTGGGCAGGGTTGGGGAACGACGCGGTCGTCTCGACCGCCATCCCCCTCGCGGCGGTCGAACGTATGTTCGACATACTGTGAAGAGTATCGCCCGGTAAGGCCGCCGCTGAACCACCGACGACCACCGCCAGCAGGCCGCCTCATTCGCCTCCTTGTGTCGGCCGAGTGCCGTAGTTTCTGGCCATGACCAGTCAGGGCCGTGGGACGATTCAGTTCACGCTGAACGGCCAGCGCTACGAGCTTGCGCGTGAGGACGTAGAGATCCGTCTGACCGACGTGGCTCCCGACGCGATCCGCAAGCACGCGGTGAGGATCAACGACACCTGGTATCCCGCGATCCAGGCCTTCGAGGTGGCCACGGGGATCCCGCGGTCTGAGTTCATCTCCCATACCGCTCGCCGGCACCTGGCGGCATTGGGGTTCGAGGTCGCCGGCAACGTCGAGCCGCGGACGACGTCACCGACCGCCCCCGCAGCGCCGGCCGCGGCCGCCGCCGGGCCTGCTCCCACCGGGCTTGAGCTCGGAGGGGAGTGGCACACCGAAGCCAACGTCCAGGCCGCCCTGGTCACGGCGCTGGCGGCCGAGGGATGGCGCATCCGCTCGGTGGCCAACACCGCGACCAAGGAGCACGGCATCGACGTGATCGCCTCCCACGACGGCCGGACCGTCGGTGTGGAGGTCAAGGGGTTCCCCAGCCGCAACTACGCAGACCCGGCGCGCGCCGGCGAGGCCAAGCGCACCAGCCCGAGCACCCAGGCCGGCCATTGGTACTCCCAAGCTGTGCTGGCCGCGATGCGGCTGCGCGGGAAGGAGCCGGACTGGGGCAGCGTCATCGCCCTGCCGGACTTCCCCCGCTACCGCGACCTGCACGCCGAGACGGCCGGCTCGCTGGCCGCGGCGCAGATCGAGGTCTGGTGGGTGGACCAGACCGGCGCGGTGCACCGCGGGTGATGATCCCGCGGTGGTACCGCCGGCCTGGCGAAGAGGGTGTGGTGCTCCGGAAGGCGCCGCGGCTGGCCAGCTGGAACAAGTCGACTGACCCTGACCAGGTCAGGCTGCGCGAGTACCTCGACGACACCGCACAGCTGGTGAAGCACCGCCCGGCACCCGGCGGCCCCTGGTCGCTGTTGCTCGAGGTCGGTCTGCCGGCCGGGCGCGACCTGGTCGACATGGCTGACCTGGACAACTACGCCTTCCCGCTGGCCACCCGGCTCCGCGACGAGGACCTGGTGTCGGTGTGGTGCACCAAGAGGCACGCCGACACTTCACGTGTCGTCATCGCCCCCGCAGCCGAGAGTGCGGGACCCGGCACCACGACCTACACGGTCCGCACCACCGCCTCGGCGACGACAACTGCTTACAAGGAGCAGGTCCGGTCGGCGGTCGTCGACGCCGCCGCGATTCCCACCGGGGCCGTCCGGCTGCAGCTGGCGTTCGTCGTCGGCCCGCGGCGCAACTGGCTGAACCTGTGGAAGCCCACGATCGACGCACTTGACCCACTCCTGGGTCGCACTCGCGAGGACCGCGACTGGCACCCGCAGGACGGCAGGATCACTGACCTCGGTCTCCACGTCGCCGTCGACCCATCGCTGGGTCACGACATCGTGGTCGGCATCGCCGCGGCCGCGGCGTCCTCGTGCCACTGACGGCGCAGCACGCTCGCGCCGGCGTGCTCGACGCGACCTTGGCGAGGGTGTGCCATGGGCGGCGATCCAGCGTGCGCGGCCCCGCGCGCGGCCTCGACCGCCGGCGGTGAGCTACAGGAGGGCGGGGCGGGTGCGGTAGACCTGAACCTGGTCACGCAGTTCGCTACCGGCAATCGTCAGACCGGCGTACGCCGCGGCCGCGGCCGCGAGGTTGAACGACGACGATGGTGCGCACACGACGTCGGACGCGCTCAAGGTGCCCTCCTCCAGGCGGTCGGCGAAGGTATCGGCAGCTGCGGCCGCGTCCGCTGCGTGCTGGGTGATCCCCGCGGGGACGGGCTTGCCGGTCCCGGAAACGAACGCCTCCCACACGAACAACTCGGCGTCCCCGGCCAGCCACGGCTCCGGCCGGGTGGTGCACCGCAACGCGGGCCGCCCGGATCCGACGCGCTCGAGCACCCACGCCATCTGCACCAGCCCGGTTGCCAGGGCGCCGCTGCCGGCGCCGGCAGACCACGGCCGCGAGCGACCGTCAGCGGTCTCGCCCTGGCGGGCCTGTCCCAGTGTCTTCCAGCCGTCGACGGGTCCAACGGGACTGACCGGAACCATCAGCGGAGCCTCGAAGCCAAGCGCGACCGGCACGCCTGAGTCGATGGCCTCGAGCACGGCGAGGGCGGCGCCCTCGGGGTGCGTGCCGCCCTCGCCAACCGGGCGTCGCCCTGGTAGATCGAGGCCTGCCCAGGCGAAGTTGGTCCGTACCGACCCGACGTCGACGGCGACGACTCGTGGTGCCATCAGCGCATCATCTTCTTCGCGGCCGAGGTGCTGAGCGCGAGCGAGCCGTCGTCGAGCAGGACGAACGCGGCAATGCCGGCCGTTTCGGCCCAGGCCCGGGCGTCGGCGGTGTAGCCGGACCGGGAGAAGAACGCTCCCTTCTTGCGTGCGTGGGCAGCCGCGCCGTGGAGCTGCTGCAGTTTGGGCCGCCCGACCGGGGTGGCCTCCCACTTGACCTGGGCGAGGACCTTGCGGGCGATGACGTCGACGCCGGCGTCCTTGCCGGTTGGAGTCACCTTGGCGTCGTTGAATCCCATGTGCCGCAGCCACGCGCAGGCTGCGGCCTCGGCCTGTTGCCAACTGCCGATCGGTGCGGCCCGTTTGCGCCCCAGAAAGCCCGTCCTCCGAACCACCGGGACGGCGGGTACCCCGTCGGCGGCGGTGACGCGGCGCACCTGCTGTTGGGCGGCTCGTTGGCCTTCAACGACAGCATCGAGCTCTGCCCACCGGCGCGCCAGGTCGACGACTGCCTCGAGCGCGCGAGGCTCCCCGCGGAGCCGAGCGACGGTCGAGCGGACCGGCTGGTTGTGGAACAAGGTGAGCTCGGTGCCACGCAGGTCCCAGCCCAGCGACCCCCGACCAACGCCCATGGTCGGCCGGGACTTCGCATCGGCGCCGACAGCAACGAACGTGATCTTCGTTCCGGTGCCGACGACGATGACCTCGCCGCCGGGTAGCGAGGGATGCAGGCTGAGCTGGGTGGCTCGGACCAGGCACTGCGCCTTGGCGGACCCGAGCGAGCCGAGCACAGCGTCGGCGACTGGTCCGGTCGCCGGCGGTGGCAGGGGACTGGCTGCGTACGCGGCCTTGGTCTTAGGTGAAGTGCTCAAGTCGAGCACGACGGCACGGACCGGCCGGGCGTCTGCAGGAAGCCGCAGTGCTCTGAGCAGGGCCGTGCGTTGCTCGGGCCGGCCGACCAGGCGCAGGGGCGTCGAGGAGCTGCCGTCGGACAGGCGCAGCACGCCTTTCACCGTGCGGGTGTGCTCGGTGACTTGGGCACTGCGACGCACCATTCTGCGAAACCGATCGCTCACCACGGTCCACGACAGCAGTCGCCCGGAGGTGACGGCGACGAACACATCCCGAGATCCGTCGGTGAAGACGTCCAGGTACAGCACGAGTTCGTTCGCGTCGAGCTCCGCCAGCAGGCGGCGCCACACTCGTGAGTCCGGCAGCGCGAGAGACGCAGCCCGCGTGGAGGCTTCCCAGGCTTCCCGCGTGCGCGGATCAGTGCTGACGTCCATCGCTGCGGTCACGAATCTCGGGAGTAGTCGGTCCCGAAGTGTTCCGCGATCATCGCGGTCGTCTGGCAACCCCACCTCCGACGGTGCCTGACCGGGTCGTGGTCGTCGGCGCCGGCGTCACGTAATCCGGTGCCGGTCCCGCAGTCCCTGTGGAGGGCGATGAGTTTGCGGGCCAGAGGGTCGTTGTTCGCGTTGAGCCGCCGCGTGGCATCGACCCACCTCGCCACGGGCACGGGACCGTCGTCCGGCACTTCGTGCACGACGTCCATGTGCCAGGCCTCGCTGGCCTCCTCGTCGTACTCGTAGCGGGTCATCAGCGCATCCCGAAGAAGGAGGTGATTCGGTCGATCTGCTTCTGGTCGAGCAGCGATGGCCGGCATGCGCCGTAGGCGTTGGTGAGGTCGATGACGAGTTGCCGCGTCTGGTCGAGGCTGAGATCGACGGTGGCGGTCTCGCCGTCGGTGCTGGTGATCTTGAGGTCGACCCGTTGGATGTCTTCGTCGACGTACCGGGCGTGAGCACCGATCTTCTTGGCCCGTACGGTGTCGCTGCGTTTGAACAATCCCACGGGTGCATCGTGGCACGCGCCGTGCCTCACCAGGACGGGAACGGCATCACGACAACAAGGGTCGGTTCCCTAAGTCCATCCTCGGACGCGCGCAGGCACGGGGGCGGTGATCCGGACGCCGACCTCGCCAGTTGCGCCCGGCCTGGGCGCCCTGCTGGGACCGACTGCCGTGGGGGCGCCGACGACCTGCCGGAGGCGAGGTTCCCCGCTCGGCCGCTGATCGGCCCGTAGGCCAGCGGGCTACCGCGTCGGCCGCTGATCGGCCCGTAGGCCAGCGGGCTACCGCGTCGGC
>DOWL01000161.1:19636-20454 GCA_003519585.1 Nocardioides sp.
GGCGCGAGGCGCAGCTCGATGCCGGCCGCCCGGCCCGCGGGTGTGGCGGGAACGCCCTTGCTAGCGGTGCGCCACAGCCACGTCGAGACGCCTGTATGTCCGGCTGTTGTGAGCGCGGCACGGATTGCAGCCTCCGCCTCTCTGGCCTCCTCTTGGGACGCGAACGGCACGTTTACGCCGCGCTCCGCTTTCCCGGTCACCGTCTCCACGGCAAGCGCCGGCGCGATGTGGAGGGCCTGGTCGATCGCCGTCGCGATCCGGTCAACCAACGGCGGTAAGCCGCCCCCTGGCCTCGATGGCTCTCCCCGCTCGCGTGCCGTCGCCGACGGCACACTCGCGGACGACGCTGCCGCTGGCACCGCCGCATCGTCGGTTGCGCGCAAAGAGGCTGGGGCGACGGCGCTGGCCAGCGACGCGTCCAGGAAGGCGCACAGGCGCGACGCCGTTTCGTTCCCACCCATCTCATGTCGCATGAGGTCCGCGATCTGGGCCCAAGTCATCTCCGTGTATCGCTGCCGGGCATCGGTCTCGAACGCCGCACCGCGCAATCGCTCCTCCAGCAGCACCAAGTCGATGGACGCATCCGGGTGCAGTCGTCGGGCCAGACGCAGGAAGTCGAAGACTTGCGCCCGCTTGTAGCTGCCCCATTCGGTTTTCAGTTCCAGCAGCAGGATCCGGTTCGCAGCCCCGAATGCGAAGTCCGGGCACCGATAACTCAGGTTGATCTCGGCACGCCACTCATCAGGCACCGGCAACGAGTACTCGCTGGTCACCCAGTCCACCCGCTCGGGTGGGTCACCGAACGCCGTCTCCCACAC
>DOWL01000161.1:20541-28826 GCA_003519585.1 Nocardioides sp.
ATCCCACACCGCCCGGGCCAGGCGTTCACCTGCCGGTGTCGGGGAGTAGGGCAGGAAGTCAGAAGGGGAGTGCCCCACGAGCAGGCGGGCCAGGACCTGCTGGATCGACTCCTCACGGCTCGACGGGCGAGACGGCGGCGTGCCCAGGCTCGCCAGCCACGGGGAGTGCCACGCGAGGACGCCACTCATGCGCCCCTTGATAGCAGGCTGCTCCGACACTTGGACACCCGCGCGCTTCCGTGTCCTTGCGGTCTTTGGGAGCCGGCCGATGAAGGACGGCGAAACTTAACCCGGGGAGCAGGTCAGTCGGGCTGAGGAGGGGTGGACGGCGGCAGCATCTGGACCTGGGGAACGTTGGCGCCGTTCCATTGGCTGATCTTCGCGATGCGCCAGGGGATCTCGGGGGCGAGGACCTCGAGGTGGGACCGCTCGTACTTCCCGATCTTCGGTGCTTTGCCGTCCTTGCCGCCGATCGCGAACAGCAGGTTGGTCGCGGCGGTCGGGCTGGCGTAGAGGCGGTCACGGAGCCAGGTGGCGTTGTCTTCGCGTGTTGCCCAGACCCAGTAGTCGAGGCCTTGGAGGATCAGCATCTCGTCGGAGTCGAGCTTGGTCTCGACGACGACGATGTCGCCGGCGCCGTCGATACCGGCTAGGTCGATGAAACCGCGTCCTCGTCGAGGTTCGGTCTGACCGCCGGCCGGTCGCCATGCAGGCACTTCGCGGAGCAGGGGTTCCTCGAGCAGCAGCGCGTTGGGGTAGCGACGTAGCTGGCCCTGCATGTGGTGCTCTTCGAACTTCCCGAACTCCTTGCCGTGCGCCTGTCCGATACCGACGGCCACTTCGTTCTGGATCGCTTTGAACGTCGTCGAGGTCAGCGGAGCGTCGATCTCGTGGAGCGTGGCCGGCGCATCCTTGGCGTCGATGCCGGCTCGGATCTTCACTTTCTGCTTGCCCTCGATCGTCAGCACCCGCTGCCCGTTGCAAGACCAGCCGCGAAGGTTGCGCCGGTGAGCTTCGACCAGGTCTTCATGCGCGGTTGCCCACTCGGTGAGCTCACGCACCCATTGGGTCGCGTGGGGACCGAGGCGGTAGGGCCGTGAGGTCTCGCACTCACCGGCGGCGTCGCGGCTCTCCTGCTTGGTCAGCTTCGGCGGCTGTTGCAGAAGCTTGCCGCGGGAATGCACCCAGATCCCAATGTCGGCGGTGAGCCAGGGCTGCCGGAAGCGGGTGGGGTAGGCCCATTGCTGCGGGAGGACCAGGCGCAGTGGCCGGCCCTGGGCCAACGAGAGCGCGTGCGCCAGGACGGTGTCGGTGGCTGAGCCTTCTTGCTCACCGACGACAGCAAGCAGTTCGTCTTTCCGCTCGAACCACACCGCCCGCGTTGTCCAGCCGCGTCGTGGCGGGACGCGCTTGAAGCCGTCGCCGAGTTGGCTTGCGATGGTCTCGCTTGTCTGGGCTGCGAAACGCGCCCGACGCTCTGCGACGGATGTCATCGCTCCATGCTCCAGGACTGGGTGTAGGCGGTGAGCTCCGCGAGCGCCTCGGCGAGCTGCCCGGTCGTCGCGGTCTGGTCGACTTTGCGGTAGCGGTAGACGAAGTCCGGCGCGAAGCGCTGCCAGGCCCCGGGCTGGAAGGCCTTGGGCTCGAGGAGGTCGCCGAGGACGGACTCGGCTGCGGTGAAGTCGACCCAACTGGCGTACTCGGCCTCGGCCACCTCGGCGCGCGCCGCCGCGAGCCGCTTGCCCTTGCCCGCGAGTCCGGGATCGCGGACCAGGACGAACAGGCGTAGCTGGTTCTCTTGGAACTGCCAGCCGATGCTGCGGTTTTCGGTGAGGTGGCGGGTGTAGGTGATCAGCCCCATGGACCTGCTGATGTCGACGTCGAGGGGAAGCTGCTGCCCGTATTCGTCCGAGATCGCCTGGGCGAGCCCGGTGAAGCGCATCCGCTGTAGCGGTCCAGTGAACCACTTGAACCCGAGGTCGCCGCCCAGGGCTTCGGCGACGGAGAACGGTCCGTCGAGATCGCGGCGCGGGTCGACAGCGTCCTTGACTTCCACGAGGCGGTGCACGAGGGTCCGGTAGCGGTCGAACAGGTCCGCATCGGAGCCTAGGTGGTCGCAGTCGACCATTTCCAGGGCCCGCAGCAGGGATTCGTAGCTCACCCTCCGCCAGGGCGCGGGGAGGTCGAAGTTGGGGTCCATCAGGGTGAGCAGGAAGTAGGAGGTGTCGGGCGCGCCGCCGCGTCCGTGCCCCTGGGACCAGGGGAGGGTCACTTCGGCGTACTTCTCGAGCTGCTCGCGGTAGGGGATGGAGTACAGCTTGTTCTCCACCACGAAGCGAGCCTTGTCGTCACTGCGCTGGGCGACCAGGTCGAGGTGGCGCCACTCGCGCCACACCTGGAGCCGGTGCAGCGGGTCGGGCCCTTCGAACAGGGCCCGCAGCGGGGCGCTCGGGACGGGGTGCTGCGACATGAGCCAGCCGAGAGTGTTGCTGTGGAACAGTTCCTGGGCAGCGCGAGACATCGACCAGAGGAGGTCGCCTTCCATCGCACTGAGCAGCGGTTCGATCTGCTCGGCCAGACCGGGCTCGAAGGCACGGACCTTGGAGAGCGCCGGCGGCGCCTTCACGGCAGTTGTCGCGCGGAAGGCGGTGATCCCGTCCAAGTCTCCGGACGGGACGTACTTGACCGGGTTCTGCGAACCCTGTGAGAAGAGGGCCGAGACGTCGAGCCCTCGCCACTGTTGTGCATCGGGAGCGACTCTGCCGTCGAACCCGATCCGGTTCTCCTCTCCCGCCTGGGGCGACGGCTCCCATCCCAGTGGCTCGTAGACCTCGCGGACGATCCCGTGGGCGACGGCGAACACTTTCGTTACCTGCTCGGCCCGGGTTGGTGACATCACCCAGAACCCGCGGGTGGCTTCGTAGAGCTCCTCGGCGGTGATGCCATCCGACCAGCTCTGGTTCACCCTGAGCAGGAGGAACAGGTCGCCAGCGTCGACACTGGTCTTCGGCTCGGCGGGCGACGGGGCCGGCGCAGTCGTCGACGCACCGCCCAGCGTCGCGGCGACGGTGGTGTAGCGGACGGGGTTCGAGGCTCCCTGGGGGTAGAGGTGTTTCACGCTCCGCCCGACGAAGGTGGTGTGGTCGGGAGCGGTCTCCCCGTGGAATGCGACCCTGCCCATGGCGTCTGGTGACGTGGAGGTCTCCCACCGGGTGGGCACGTAAGCCGCAATGATCTGGGAGTCCGCGACCGCCAGGACCCGCTGGGCCCGCTGGGCTTGCACCGGGTTCGCCTTCCACCACTTCCGGGCCAGCTCGTACAGCTCGCCGTCACCGGCAGCGAGGGCGGCCGACTTCCCGACCTTGACGAGCATGACGAGGTCGTCATCGCCAAGAGCATCCGCGTATTCCACCTCGGGCTCCTTCCGGTTGTTGATGGAGCCATGCTGCCGTGGTCAGCCGCATTGTGCCGGTGACCCGGGTAACCGCTGCCCGTTTCGCATCTGTCCGCCGCCGGCTGACCACTACTGTCGGGGCGTGGAGGATGAGCTCCAAGCCCGAGTGACCCTGAAGCTGGCCGACGGCAAGCGAGGGCCGTTCGGCGTGCCCCGCTGGGACGTGATGTCAGTCGGTCGCACCCAGGGATACGCACTACACATCCCGAACCGCTGGGTACCGAACAAGCTCTGTCGCTTCCTGCCCTACGACCTGGGCTGGGTCGTCCAGGTCGGCCCACGAGCGCGAATGCGCGTCGACGACGGCGGTCAAGTCGGCTCTCACGTCTTCGACCGGGGCGCGGTCGTCGCGCTGCAGCAGGGACGAGCGTTGCTGTCCTTTCCCGAGCTCGACGATCACTGCGCCCTGGGCGTCGTGATCGGAGCCGACGCCGCAGCCGGCCTCGAGGAACTGCACGACACGTTCATCGACGAGCACCCGCGCAGCCCGACGGCATACGCCGCGCGCGCGGTCGTGATGACCCCCAAGCAACGGCAGGTGGTGGCCACTACGTTCGCGTACCTCCTGCTCGGTACCAAGAAGCCGGTCAACATTACCGCCTCGGCCGCCGCAGCACTGGGACAGAACGAGCAGGCCATCAAGAGCGCCCTGGGCAAGGTCCGGGCCAAGGTCAACGCCGAACGCTGGGGTCCCGACCTGGAGTCCTACGAGCAGCTCGGCCACTACCTCATCCACCTCACCCGCAACGTCACCTGGGACGACCTGCCCGAGGACCTGCGCCGGCAGGGGTGACCCGGGTAACCGGCCACTGACGGACCTCTGGCGCATCGTTGTCCTCGCCGACGATCGATCGGCAACACAGGGAGGCCTGAGGATGAAAACGAACCAGCAGCGGCTCACCGCCGCCCAGACCGACCGTGCCTGTGGCGTGCTCCTCGCATCCGCGGTCGGCGATGCACTCGGCGCCGGGTATGAGTTCGGGACGGCGACCTATCACGGCTGGCCGGCGATGATCGGCGGTGGACTCGGCGGCTTCGCGCCGGGGGAGTGGACCGACGACACGGCTCAGGCCCTCGCGATCGCCGCAGTCGCCGCCACCGGAGCAGACCTGCGCGATTCGCAGGCCCTCGACGCGATCGCCGCGAACTTCGCGGCCTGGTACGCCGGCAACCCCCCGGACGTCGGCATCCAGACCGGGCGGGTCCTGCGCATCGCAGGACCCGACGCCACCGCCGCGGCCATGACCGCCGCCGCGCGCGCCGTCCACGACCGGACCGGCCGCAGCGCCGGCAACGGGTCGCTGATGCGCACCGCACCAGTCGCGCTGGCGCACCTCGACGACCCCACAGCGTTGGTCGAGGCCGCGATGGCCGTGAGCGCCCTCACCCACCACCAGGACATCGCCTGCGAGGCCGCGGCGCTGTGGTGCCTGATGATCCGCCACACCGTGCTCACCGGGGACCTCCCCGACCTCGACACCTGGGACGGTTTCACGGAGCTGGGCGCGCGAGCCAGCTCGGGCACCGATTGGCGCGCCGTGCTCGCCGAGGCCGAGGCACGCCCAGCATCGCACTTCCGTGTCAACGGCTGGGCCGTGGGCGCTCTGCAGGCGGCCTGGTCGGCGATCGTCCAGACCCCCGTACCCGGTGACCTCCCGTGCCGGCACCTCCAGACCGCCCTGGCCACCGCGATCGGCATCGGTGAAGACACCGACACCGTGGCCGCGATCGCCGGCGCGCTGCTCGGCGCCAGGTGGGGCTCCAGCGCGGTCCCGCAACAGTGGTCGGCCATCGTCCACGGGTGGAGCCCGGACGGTGACGCCCACGGGCCAGACCTGGTGCGGCTGGCACAGTTGACCGCGCAGGGAGGCCGATCGATGGGACGCAGCGGCTGGCCCACGTGCGACTACATGGACTATCGCGGCTGGGGTGGCGAGTCGACCTACGTCGCACACCCCCTCGTCGAGGGCGTCTGGATCGGCGGCGCGCTGCCCCTGGACGACCTATCCGCCGAGATCGACGCGGTGGTGAGCCTGTGCCGGGTCGGCGTGACTCAGGTACCACCCGGCCTCACCCACCACGTCGTACGGCTCCTCGACACCGACGCCGCCGACAACCCGAACATCGAGTTCGTGATCGACGACGCCGCACGGACCGTCCTGTCGCTGCGCGAGGAGGGCAAACGCGTGTTCTTGCACTGCGTGGCCGCCCACAGCCGCACCCCGACCGTCGCTGTGCGGGTGGCCATGCTTGCCGGCGCCTCGCTCGGCGACGCGACCCGGGCGGTACTCGGCGCGCTCCCGATGGCCCAGCCCCGATCCTTCCTGCGCGAGGCCCTCGAGCGGCTGGCCGAGCGAGACGGTTCTGTCGGAGGTCCCAGCGACAATGATCGAGACAAGAGAAGGGTCGAGCGATGAGCGAGAGTCGATTCGACAACGCGGTACAGGCCGCCTGGGGGAACTTCGAGACACGACTGTCGGTCTCGCTCGAGGCCCTGGGCGACGGGTCGATGGTGATCGACGTCGAGGCGGAGACCTCCGGGGAGGGCTCCGCGCCGTACATTCAGGTCGCCGGCGACGGTTGCCTCGTCAGGGGCGAGGTGTCTGGCAACAGGTTCCTCGACCGGGCCTGCCGGCTCGACGCGGTGCAGCGACGGGGACTGGTGGCACTGGGCTGGAAACGCCCCGACGACCAACACCCCAACTGGTGGGTCGAGCTAGAGCGGGACCGGCTCGAGGTATTGCAGACCATGGTCCTTGGCGCGCTCCGACAGGTGCTCGGAGTGATGCACCCGAAGTTCCTGGGTTGGGATGACCCCGGCGACGCCAGACAGACCGTAGCCGCGGCCAAGTGCGAGGTCGGCTTCCCGACCACCGGTGAGGAGCTGCGGGCGATGGTCAGGGCAACCGTCGCTGACCACCTCGGCACCAGCGAGGTCACCACCGACGCTGACGGCGACATCCCGATCCGGGCGAGGAAGATCCCGCTCTGGGTGAGGGTGCTCGATGACGGAGCGACCGTGCGCATCTTCAGCCACGTGGTCGTGAGCGTGTTGAGCACCCGGCAGGCGAGGATCGAGGCGGACATCCTCAACCGACGACACCGACAGCTGAAGTTCATGGTCCAAGACCGGCGGGTCGTCGCGGCGATCGACCTGCCCATGGCGCCCTTCGTGGCACGGCACCTGCGCGACATGCTCGATTACGCAGACACGGCGCTGAACGACGTCGCGGACGACCTGGTCCTCCGGACGAGCGGCCGGCTGTTTTTCACCAGCCGCCCAGGCCGACCGGACCGGCGTACGGCATGACCACTCGAACCGCGGCGAAGCCCAACACCTTCGTGATCGAGCAGCGGCGCCGGCAGATCGCCTGGAAGGCGGCCACCGACACGCTGCCCACGGCCGCGAAGGTTCCCGCTGCGTACACCCGCGGACCGGCCGACGTCATGCTGCCGTTCTACCTGCCGGCCGACTTCGCCGCCCACAACCTGCTCCCGACCGTGCGTGCACCGATGTTGGCGCTCTTCACCGAGCTCGGAATCCCGTGGCACGACGGTGTCGCAGGAGGCCCGTCGGGACACCTCCTCTCCTCTCAGGTCCAGTGCGTCAACGCGTTGGGACGGATGGTCGAGGACGAGGAGCGGATCAAGCGCGCCTTCGGCCCTGTGCTCGACATCGTCGAGGTGCTGGAGATCGAGCCCGGCCGGCTGCTGACCTTCGAGTTCATCGGAGACTGCGACTACTTCAACGAAGGCGACGGCTCTGCTCGTCGGCGGGGCACACACTGCACCAGCGTGGATGGCGCGTTCCGGTACCGAACCAGTCGCGGAACCGTCGAGCTCGCGCTGGTCGAGTGGAAGTACACCGAGTCCTACCCCGATGCACGGGACCACTCGACCAAGCTCAACACCCGCCGCGGCCGCTACCTCGAGGATTACGAGGCCGAGGACGGCCCGGTCGAGCCGTTGTTGGCCTTCGAGTTCGCCCAGGACGAGCCCTTCTACCAGCTCATCCGGCAGCAGCTTCTCGCCCACCGCCTCGAGCAGGACCCGGCGGAGCCCGCCCAGGTCGTGCGTGTCGTTCACGTGCTCGACCCGCGCAACCAGGCCTACCAGGAGTCCCTTGTCCGGCCGGAGCACAGAGCCCTGGGCGCATCCGTCGACGATGTATGGCGTCGCATCCTGCGGCGAACCGACCGGTTTCTGCATCTGGACCCCGCAGTGTTCTGGGATCCTGAAGTCACTGACGCCGAGTACGTTCGGCGCTATGGGAGCTAGGTCGCTCCACCGGCAGGACAGGCTCTCCGCACACCGTGCACAAGACATGATCGGAGATTTGCCCTGCGGGCACCTGGCCGGTCGCGCCGCAGTTGTCGCAGACCCAACTCGCCATATGACGAAACCTACGCCGCGATACCAATTGCGGCTCCGATTAAGGATCCCAGTCGCCATTCGCCTTTAGTGCCCGTTCCGCATTGCTAGCGTGGTCGGGCGCGAGGTTGGGGCGCGCAGGCACTCGAGCAAGGAGGCCAAGAGCTTGGTTGAACCATCCGCGTGGAAGCGAATCGACTCCCTCGATCCTCCAGAGCTCCGGTCGCTGGTCGACCAAGCGCTTGTCATGGTTGGCCGCGAGTTCAGCGAGATCCTCGAGCCCGTGCTCGTGTCCAGGTTCGGCCACGGCTGGACCTCGGTTCTGAGAGAAGAGCTGCGGCGCGCATATCCCGATCTGCGGCCGGCTCGGTATGACGTCCTGACCTACCGTCGGCTGCTGGCAGATCCATGGGATGGTCGCGAGTTGCTTCGCGACGCGTTTGACCGGCAGCGCTATTCC
>DOWL01000160.1 GCA_003519585.1 Nocardioides sp.
ACGCCGTGCGCCGCCAGGATCGAGAGCAGGTTGAGCACCGCGGCCTTGACGGCGATCGGGACGGAGCGGAAGACGGCCAACAGGAACACGAACGCGAGGGCGATCACCGCGAGCAGGAAGAACGGCAGTCGATCGGAGATGCTCCGGGTCTGGTCGGCGTTCGCGGCGGTGATCCCGCCGACGACCACGTGCACGTCGCCGGAGTCGAGCGCCGTGGGGATCACGTCGTCGCGCAGCCGGGTGAGGAGATCGTCGGTCGCCTCGTCCTGCGGGCTGCTCGTCGGGGTGAGCGCGAGCACCGCGGCATCGCCGTCGGGGCTCGGCACCGGCGCCGAGACCGCAGCCACCCCGGGCGTCGCGACGAGCGCATCCCGCAGCCCGGTGAGGACGGCGAGTGCCCCGTCGTCGCCGCGGTCGGCGACCAGCACGAAGGTGCCGTTGAAGCCCGCTCCGAACCCCTCGCTCATCAGGTCGTAGGCACGCCGCGTGGTGAGGCTGGTCGGGTCGTTGCTCGAGTCGGGGTAGCCCAGCCGCAGGTCGACGATGGGGGCGATCAGGACGCCGAGGATGGCGAGCCCGGCGACCACCGCCGCGATCGGGCGTCGCTGCACACCGCGGCTCCAGCGGTACCAGAAGCCGGTGGACGCGCTCTCGTCGGTGGCGCGGCGGCGCCGGAAGCCGAGCCGGTCGATCCGGGTGCCGGTGAAGCTCAGCAACGCCGGCAACAGGGTCAACGCGGCCAGCATCACGAACAGCACCGTCAGCACCGCCGAGAACGCGACACCCGGGATGTAGGGCTGGTTCATGGTGAGCATGCCGAGCAGGGAGACCACGACCGTGATACCCGCGAAGACGACCGAGCGGCCCGCCGTGGTCATCGCCGTACGGATCGCCGTGGCGACATCGGCGCCTTCGGTGAGCTCGCTGCGGTAGCGGGTGACGATGAGGAGCGCGTAGTCGATCCCGACTCCGAGGCCGATCATCGCCGCGACCGAGGTGGCCCACTCGGGGACGTCGACGAGGTTGGCCAGCAGCATGCTGGCCATCAGCCCAACACCCACACCGAAGATCGCGGTGGCCAGCGGCAGCCCGGCGGCGACCAGGGAGCCGAAGGCGATGAACAGGATGATCGCGGCGACCAGCAGGCCCGGGCCTTCGGCGCCGAAGCTCGCCGACTCGGCGTTCTCGATGCCGCGGCCGGCGAGCTCCACGGTGACTCCGGCGTCACGCGCGTCCTGCGCGAGCTCGATCATCCGGACGCCCTCCTCGCCGGGGAACCGGGCGCCGGTGACGTCGAGTTGCAACGTCGCGTAGCCGATCGTCCCGTCCGCGGAGACCTGGTCGGGGCCGGTGCCGTCCCACGGCGAGGCCACCGCGACCACGTGCGGCAGTTCGGCGTACGACGCGAGCAGCGGCTCGACGACGGTCCTCACCTCGTCCGAGGTGGCGCCCTCGTCGGCCTGGACGACCACTGTGATGGTGTCGCCGGCCTGGTCGGGGAACCGCTCCTGCAGCAGATCGACCGCTGCCTTCGAGTCGGTCCCGGGCGAGAGGAACTCCTGCTTGTACTCACCGCCGCGGGTCATCGCCAGGGCGGTCATCGCGACGAGCCCGATGACCCAGGCGAGCAGCACCGTGCGGCGGTGCCGGGTGGACCACGCGGTGACGCGGGCCAGAGAGAAACGTGCCATGACTGTGCCCTTTCGGAGTGGGGAGGCGGGTTCGCTCCCCGATGGGCCAGACCTTCGCGAGGTCCGCTGACGCCGCGCTGACGGGCGGCTGACGAGATGGCTGGCGGGCGGCGGGTCAGCCGAGCAGGAGGGCGCGTGCGGCCACGGCGTCGTACCGCTCGGTGTGGTCGATGAGGTACGTCGCGCGGGCGACCTCGTCGTCGGCCTCGCTCAGTCGCGCCTCCGCGCTCGCGCGATCGCCGTCGGCCGCGGCGAACCGGGCCAGACCGTCGAGGGCGGCGACGACCGACTCGGTGTCACCGACCTCGCGCGCTTCGGCCAGCCCCGTGGCGAGCGCCGCACCGTCGCCGAGCACCGAGGCGAGCTCGATCCGGCTGGCTCGCTCGTGATCGCCGCCTCCGGCGCCGGCGTACCAGCGGAGGTTCTCCTCGAGCAACGCCCGGGCCCGGTCGTCGGCCCCCTCGAGCCGGAGCAGTTGAGCGCGGTGGAACCGCACGGATGCCCCGAGCCGGCCGTCCGCGACGGCGGCCGCCTCCGCGGCGGCCTGTTCGAAGGCCGCGCGGGCGCGGCTGTCGCCGGTGCGCGCCAGCACCCGGGCCAGCGAGACCCGATGGAGCGCCGCCTGACCCAGGAACCCGAGCCGAACCGCTGCCTCGGCCGCGCCCTCGAACCCGACGGCTGCGTCGGCGTACCGCTCCTCGGCCTGCGCGAGTCCGCCGAGGATCCCCTGGGCGTGCACCTTGCCCCACGCGTCGTCGATCGGTTCGAGCAGCGCGACTGCCTCCATCGCGGCCGAGCGGGCCGCGGGCGCGTCGCCGACCATCAGGCTGCCGTACGCCGAGAGCAGCAGCGCCGTCGCCGCCGACCAGCCCAGCGGTGGCGCGGCTCGCAACAGCTCCAGCGCCGCCGCGGACTCCGCCAGCACCTGGTCCGGGCGGCCCTGCTGGATGGCCAGGAAGGCGCGATGGTTGTGGGCGTCGGCGCGGAGGGCGACGTCACCCACCTCGATCGCCAGTTCGGTGGCCGCGTCGAGATCGGTCTGGGCCTGCACCAGGTCGCCGGTCGAGCTCTCCAGCCAGGCTGCGAGGAGTCCGGCCCGCGCCCGGTCGGGAGCCGAGGCCCGCTCACCGACCGCGTCACGGACCCGCGCGGCGCCGGCCACTCCGTCGCCGAGGACCACCCAGGTCCATCCCAGCCCGAGGGCGATCCGCACCCCGAACTCGGGGGCTTCCCGTCGGCTCCAGGCGAGTGCGGCGTCGACATCGGCGCGCTCGGACCGGGCGAAGGCGAGGCAGGCGGGCTGGTCGGCACTCCGGACATGCGCCTCGCACCACGTCGCCCGGTCGGCGTACCAGCCGGCGTGCGCTCTCGCGGCCGCTCCGGCCTGTCCCGACTCGTCGAGCCGGGCCGCCGCGAAGGCCTTCACGCTGTCCAGCAGCCGGTACCGGCTCTCCGCCTCGCCCGCGAGGTCGAGGGTCACCAGTGATCGGTCCACGAGCCGGGTCACGACGTCGAGCACGGTCTCCGTAGGCACCTCCAGCGCGGCCAGCACCGCTTCGAGGGCCTCGAGGGTCGCCCCGCCGGCGAAGCAGGACAGCGCCCAGAGTCCACGCTGGTCGTCGGGGAAGAGCAGCTCGTAGCTCCACGCCAACGCGGCCTGCAGGGCGCGGCGGCGTTCGGGCACCCGGCTGGTCGGGTCCTGTAACAGCGCGAAGCGGTCGTCGAGCCGCCGCGCGATCTCCTGGACCGACAACGACCGGACCCGGGCGGCGGCCAGCTCGATGGCCAGCGGGAGACCGTCGAGCGTCAGGCACACCTCCTCGACGACGGCCTCGTTGTCCTCGTCGACGACGAACCCGCGGCGCAGCCGCTGCGCCCGCTGGGTGAACAGCTCCACCGAGTCCGACTGCGAGAGCGGCGCCAACGGGTGCAGCTCCTCGTCCTCGAGGCCGAGCGGGACCTGACTCGTGGCCAGCACCCGCAAGCCTGGGACGGTGTCGAGGAGGTCGCGGACGACGTCGGCCGTCTGGGCCACGACGTGCTCGCAGTTGTCGAGGACGAGCAGCGTGCCGGCACCCGAGAGCCGTTCGCGCAGTGCTGTGACCCCTCCGCTCACGTGCAGGGTCTCCGAGACCACCTGCACCAGATCGGCCCCGGCGTCGACCGCATCGAGCCGGACCAGCCAGACCCCGCCGGGAGCGGTCGCCTCGCGGGCGACCTCGATCGCGAGCCGGGTCTTGCCCACGCCGGCCGGGCCGAGCACGGTGACCAACCGGTGCGCACCGACCGCCGCGGCGAGCGTGTCCAGCTCGGTGCTCCGGCCCACGAGCGGCGTCGTCGCCGGAGGGACGTTGCCCGGACGAACGAGGGTCTCGGGGCGTGGACCGCCGTCCAGCTCCGTGCTCTGCTCGAGGACCTTCCGCTCGAGGGCTTGCAGCTCGGGGCCGGGATCCAGACCGAGCTCGTCGACGAGGTGGCCCCGGACCCGCGCGTACGCCGCGAGCGCGTCCGCCTGGCGACCGGCGCGATAGAGCGCCGTGACCAGGGCGACCCACAGCCGTTCCCGCAGCGGTTGCTCGGCGACCAACCGCTCCAGTTCGGGGACCAGCTCACCGCCACTCCCGAGGTCGACCCGGGCCGCCATCAGGTTCTCGACCAGGCTCCAGCGCAGCTCCTCCCACCGGGTCCGGTACGGCGCCGCCCACGGCCCGGCGTCCGCCAGCACCTCCCCGCGATAGAGCGCCAGGCCGGCCCGCGCCTGCTCGACCGTCGTCGCGTGGTCGCCGGCCTCTCGAGCCGCCTCCGCGGCCGCGGCCAAGTCGACCGCGCGCGTCGCGTCGACCGCCATCGGGTCGATCTCGAGGACGTAGGCCTCGCCCGTCCCGCGCACCAGCTCCTTGTCAGCGAGCGCCCTTCGCAGCTGCGACACCTTGGACTGCAGGGTGTTGCGGGCGGTCGGCTCGGCCCACAGGTCCTCGACGAGCACGTCCACCCGCACCGGGACCCGAGCGTCGACCGCGAGGCGCGCCAACAGCTCCGTCGTCTTCCCGGACGGCAACGGCACCGGAGCGCCGTCCCGAGCTGCCTCGACCGGGCCCAGCAGGCCGATGGAGAGCACCGGGGCACTCTAGTGGCGCGAGTTCGTATCAAGGTCGTGCATTCGCCCTGCCAGTCGGGAAGCTCAGCTGGCGGCGGGCCCCATCAACTGAAACGAATGTCCAGCTCCTCATAACGCTCAGGTTCGAACCGGTCAAGCACGCCCTTGAATGGTTTGCCGCAGTTCACAAAGCAGATCCGCTTCAGCCGAGGGTGGTCGGCAAGGTCACCAGCGTTCACGATCTTCTTGGAGTTGTAGACCGTGAGTTCGACCAGGCTCGGCATGGCTAGAAACGCCGCACAGTCGATCTGACCGAGTGCAGAGTTGACGAAAACTGACCGGAGGTTGCGGAACTTCGTCAGGTCGGCCATCGAGAACTCGCGGCCCGGAACAATCAATCCCACCTTCTGGATTCGGGTCGGCAGATGCTCAGCGAGGGGGAAGCCCCCCAGGTCGGTGACCATCACGGTCTTCAGGGTGTGCCGCCTGTTGATGCCCTCGGTGAGAGGGCCGCACTTGGACAGGTTGAAGCTGAGGTAGTCGAGTCGCAGATCGTTGAGTGGGAAGTTGGACAGTTGTTCGCGGATGGGATCTGCGCCGAACTCGTCATGAAAGGTGACGTATCTCAGGCTGCGCAGGGCCCGCAGGCCATCCCAGCGCGGCGCGAAGTCAACGGTGTGCCGAGGGTTGACCAACTGCAGAGTCTCGATGCTCGGTGGCACGCGCTCCAGGGCGAGGTCTGACAGCATCGGAGCCGGCATCTCGAGGAAGCGCAGCCGAGGGAGTCGACCAACGACCGAAGGGATGGTCGTCAATTGCGACACTCGCCCGGGGATGACCCGCAGCGCGCCCGTGCCTTCGGGGAGTTCCTCTTGCCGCCGCCAGGACAGCACACGGGCTCCGTCCTCTCGGAACACATCGCAGGCATCCCTCGTGCCCAGGCACCAGTACGCCGCAGGGTCCTCGTCCAAGAGTCGGCCAATCACGTCGTACGGACCGTCCACCGTTAAACCTGCCTGCACCGCGATCGTTGAGGCGAGCTACCTGCGTGTACTCGACGGAGCGAAAACTCTGCGTCCCGGGCTCTGACTCCGCTGGCCGACGAGGTCTCAAACGGTATGGCCGCGGATCGATCCCCGCGAGATCAACGTGTGGTTCATGCACCGTCGGACGACGCCCATGCGCTCCCAACCGACACGCATGCCACGCGGGTCCCTTGAGAAGGCCTTGCTCAACTTGAAGCGCCGCCGCGGGACAAATCGGGCCCGTCAGGCAGCCGTCAGCGGCGCGTCAGCGCGAAGCGCGACCGTCCTGCCATGACCTACCTCCCCGAATCCGCCCCGGTCCTCCGGCTCGTCGGTGGCGATCCCACCGCCGAGGCCGAGGTCGTCGATGCGCTGGCGACCAGCACGTCGATCGGAGTGCTGGTCGCCGGCGCCGTCCTCACCGGACAGCGGGCGCCGCTGACCCGCGCCACCGGGCTGGCCACCACCGCGCGGGACCGCCAGCTGGTGGCCCTCGCACAGGCCCACCTCGACGGTGCGGCCGACCTGTTCGACGCGCTGGTCCGCGACCACCTGGCCAGCTATCCCGACCACCTCCTGGCGGCGTGGATCGCCACCCAGGCCCACTGACCCACCGATCGAAGGAGCCCTCGATGTCCACTCTCACCGTCTCCCCGTCCGCCGTCCGTCCCCGCGCCGCGCTGCGCTGGCTCGCCTCGTTCGTCGGGTTCCCGCTCGGCGGGCTCGCGGCGATGCTGCTCGTCGGGCCCGTGGACAGCGCACCCGCGGCCGCCGCTGGTGGCTTGCTGTCCGGCGCCGTGGTGGGCCTCGCCCAGGCCGTCGTCCTGCGCCACCGGCTCGGCCGGCTCGCAGCGGTCTGGCCGATCTACCTGGCCGGCGCCTGGGCCCCCGGCTGGACCGTCACCACCCAGCGCTGAACCCACACATCCGATCCGGAAGGAACCACACCATGAGCACCACCATCCACACCGACGACCGCACCCTCTCCTCGCCCCGAGCCCGCAGCGACGCACGCCGGGCCGCCGGCGCCCTGACGCTGGCCTCCGTGCTGGCGATCGCCGGGTTCTCCGTCCTCGGCTCCGTCTTCGAATACCCACAGATCCTGGACGAGCCGACCGCTGACGTACTCGCGCTCTTCCGCGAGCACGAGAGCACCGTGCGGACCTGGTTCGCCCTGCTCGCCGTCGGCTCCGCACTGATGGCTCCAGCCGGCATCTGGCTGGGACGGCTCGCCGGGCGCCCCCTCGGCCGCTGGATCGCCGGCCTCGGCATCGCCGCGGCGACCGTCCAGGTCATCGGTCTGCAGCGCTGGGTGACGCTGGTCCCCGGCATCAGCCACGACGCACTCGACCCGAGCCTGCGTGCCGACGCGGAGGACCGCTTCGAACTGCTGCACCTCGTGCTCGGCAAGGCGATCGGCGAGACCCTCGGCTACGCCCTCACCGCTGCGTTCACCGTGCTGGTCGTGATCGCGCTGCGCCGCGTTGGGCTGCTGCCGACCTGGCTCGCCGTCGGCGGTTTCGTCTCCGCCGGCCTGATCGCCACCGGCGTGGTGATCCCGGTCATCGAGCCGGCCAGCCTCACCAACTTCGCCGGGTACGTCGTCTGGTGCGCCTGGCTGATCGCGGTCGCTGTCGTGCTGTTCCAGGCGGGCCGGCGCCGATGACTCCCAACAAGATTGTTGGGCGAGGTATGATGCGGACATGAGCGCGAATCCGGCTCGCAGGTCCACGGCGGCGAAGTCGACCACCCCCAAGTCTGCCGCCACGGTGACGGTCGGGGGAAAGGTCGTCGACATCACCCGGTTCCGCACCGAGGTTCTCATCGAGAGGGCCGGGTCGGTCACGGCTGCGGCGGAGTTGCTCGGGGTCTCGAAATCGCAGCCATCGCGGTGGCGCACAGGCGAGGAGACCCCCTCGCCAGAGAAGGCGCGGGCGCTCAATGACCTGGAGCACGTTTTCTCGCGGGCGGCGTTGATCTTCGAGCCGGACGTCATCAAGGACTGGATGACGGGTCCGAACTCCTACCTCCAGGGAGCCCGTCCGATCGACGTCCTGCGCAGGCGCGGCGTCTCCGAGGTCCTCGACGCGCTCGATGCGGCCGAGCAAATCGCCTTCGGCTGAGGCGCCTGGGTGATCTTGTACCGCGTCTTCCCCTACCTCGAGACTGCGAAGCCCGGAGAGGCCGGTTCCCCCACCTACGTACATCGCCCCCAAGGCGGCGGCCGCCTCGACAACCCATCCGTGTACGACGCGTGGTACTTCGGGCTGACTCCTGAGGCGGCTGTCGGGGAGTCCTTCGGTGACCTCGCCATGTGGCGAGACGGCATGTTCCGACTCCCGGTCCTCAAGGGCTCCCGCAAGGTGCTGGGCGTCTACGAGGTCGACGACACCATTCCGGTGCTCGACATGGACGACGCGAAGGTGCTGCTCGATCGCCACCTACGACCGACCCAGGTGGTGGCTCGCAACTACTCCGTCACCCAGGGTTGGGGACTCCAGATCCACCACGAGGGCCGGTGGGCGGGGGTGCGCTGGTGGTCCTATCAGCGACCGCACTGGACGGTGTACTGCCTGTGGGTGCCCGTCGGGGACCGGTGCCCAGCCCGATTCGTCGACTACGAGGAACTCCACCTCGGTCATCGGTCCGTAGTGGACGCGGCGCACTCGCTGGAGCGCCCCATCGTTCGCTGACGGGCAGGCACAGTTCTGCGCCCGCGACCACGGCTAGACGGTAGGCGCCCGCGAGACGTAGGTGTGTCCGGTGGGTGTGGTGGTCTCGACGGTGTGGACGGGGCCGGGGCGTGGTCTTGCTTTCCAGCCGAGTGCTTGTTTGGCGTAGTTGCATTCCTCGCAGGTCCCTTGGCCGTTGGCTGCACTTGTCGGTCCGCCGTCTGCGTGGTCTTCGACGTGGTCGAGGTGGCGGATCGGTGCGCCGCACCACTTGGTGCGGCATCTTCGGTCTCTGAGCCGGAGGAACTCGGCGAGTTTGCCGTTGAAGTACCGGCCACCCTTCTCCATGGCCACCAACTCACCAGCCTTGGACTGGTAGAGGCGGGTAACCCAGTCGGCTACGCCTTGTTCGGCGTGGCTGGCGATCCACTCGCGGAGCAGGTCACCGGGCACGGGGCCGTACCCCTCGACCTCGCCGCTGCCATGCCCATCCCCGAAGAGGACGGTGTCGGGAACCACCACGTGAATGACCAGCGGCAGCTCCGCGGGACCTGTCGTCGTAGCGAGGTGGGGTGCGAGGACGCGCTGCACCAGGGTGTCGGCCATGATCGCCCCACGGGAACGCTGGTCGCCGGCGCTCCTGGCGCGGTCGGCTGGATCGAGGAGGGCTTTATGAACCGCGACGCCGTCCTTGACCGGCAGTAGCGCTCCGAACCAGGTCATCACGTCCGGCGCCGGCCTCAGCGTGGTGTGCCGGTCGGCCTCGGCCCGGGCGCGGCGTCGGGCGACCGCGGCCGGGTCCAACTTCGAGGCGAGATCCCGAGCAGCGGCGACCAACTCCCGTTCACCCATCTCCTCCAACCGGTCCGGGTCGCCAGCGAGCTGTCGGTCGACCTCGAGCCGCTCCTCGAGGGCGAGGCATCCGGTTTCGCGGGCGATCAGGGTGGCCCGCCACTCG
>DOWL01000238.1:0-15505 GCA_003519585.1 Nocardioides sp.
GTCAAGGTGCGCGTCAACGGCGTGGGCGAACTGGTCGGGGTCTCCGTGGCACCGGGTGCCTTCGACGCTGCCGACGAAGAGAGCCTCTCCGACCTCGGCGACATGATCGTGGCCGCCTACCGCGACGCCAAGGCCAAGGCCGACTCGCTGGCCAGCGAGGCGCTCGGGCCGCTCGCCGGTGGGCTCCCGGGGGCGCCGGGGCAGCCGCCCGGCCAGCTCGGTTTCTAGGCGACCCATGTACGAGGGCGTCGTCCAAGACCTCATCGATGAGCTCGGCCGGTTGCCGGGTGTCGGGCCCAAGAGCGCCCAGCGGATCGCCTTCCACCTGCTCCAGGCCGAGGAGCCCGACGTACGCCGCCTCGCCGACGTGCTCGTCCAGGTCAAGGCCCGGGTCAAGTTCTGCTCGATCTGCTTCAACGTCTCCGAGGAGGAGCAGTGCCGGATCTGCCGCGACCCGCGGCGTGATCAGGCGGTGCTCTGCGTGGTCGAGGAATACAAGGACGTCGTCGCGATCGAGCGGACCCGCGAGTTCAAGGGCCGCTACCACGTGCTCGGTGGTGCCATCTCGCCGATCGACGGGATCGGCCCCGAGCAACTGCGGATCCGGGAGCTGATGATGCGGCTGGCCGACGGCACGGTGACCGAGTTGATCCTCGCCACCGATCCCAACCTCGAGGGTGAGGCGACCGCGACCTACCTCACGCGTATGTTGAAGGACCTCGACCTCACGGTGACCCGGCTCGCCAGCGGGCTCCCGGTCGGTGGAGATCTGGAATACGCCGACGAGGTGACCCTCGGACGAGCCTTGGCAGGGAGACGGAGCGCACGGTGAACGACACGACGATGAGCAGCGAGACCGAGGACTTCGCGCAGAGCGTGGCGGACTCGTTCTCGAGCTTCCTGCTGGCGCTCCGGGAGATCGCCCGCGAGGGTGACGTGGGGCCGGCCATTTCACTGCTGCTCCTCGAGATCAGCCAGATCTCGCTGGCCGGCGCCCGGCTGGGTGCCCAGCGAGACTTCGAGCCGCGCGAGCAGTACCAACCCGACGTCGGCCCCGAGTCCGACCTCGACGAGCTGCGGATGCGGCTGGCCGCGATGCTCGACAACCTCGACACCTACAGCTACGTCTTCGACCCTTATGTGCCCGACATGGTCGAGAGCCAGCTGTCCGACGACCTGACCAGCATCGCCTCCGACCTCGAGACCGGGCTGCGCCACTACCGCCAGGGTGACGTGCCCGAGGCGCTGTGGTGGTGGCAGTTCTCCTACGTCTCCTCCTGGGGCAACCTCGCCGGAGTCACCCTCAACGCGCTGCTCTCCGTGGTCGCCCATGATCGACTCGACACCGAGTTCAGCGGCGAGGACGAAGAGGTCGCCGCTGCGAACGAAATGCTGGACGAGGGCGAAACCCTGTCCACGTGAGCTCATCGGGTCGGGCGGCGGTGGGGTGCCCGCCTAGACTTCTCGGTCGTGGGAATCGTGGTCCAGAAGTACGGCGGCTCGTCGGTTGCGGACGCCTCCGCGATCAAGCGGGTGGCCGCGCGGATCGTTGAGACCAAGCGCGCCGGACACGACGTTGTCGTCGCGGTCTCGGCGATGGGCGACAGCACCGACGAACTGCTCGACCTGGCCGCCCAGGTCTCGCCGCTCCCTCCGGCCCGTGAGCTCGACATGCTGCTCACTGCAGGCGAGCGGATCTCGATGGCCCTGGTGGCGATGGCGATCGCCGACCTCGGCCTCTCGGCTCGCTCGTTCACCGGCTCCCAGGCCGGCGTGATCACCGACTCGGTGCACGGGAAGGCCAAGATCATCGACGTCACCCCTGGGCGCATCTCGGCGGCGCTCGACGAGGGTCACATCGTGATCGTCGCCGGCTTCCAGGGCGTCAGCCAGGACACCAAGGAGATCACCACCCTGGGTCGCGGCGGCACCGACACGACGGCGGTCGCGCTGGCCGCGGCGCTCGACGCCGAGGTCTGCGAGATCTACACCGACGTCGACGGGGTCTTCACCGCCGACCCCCGGATCGTCCCGACCGCCCGCAAGCTCGACCGCGTCACCTATGAGGAGATGCTCGAGATGGCGGCCTGTGGCGCGAAGATCCTCCACCTCCGATGTGTGGAGTACGCCCGCCGCTACGACATCCCCGTCCACGTCCGCTCGTCGTTCTCCAAGCTCGAGGGCACGGTCGTGACCGGCAGCATCAACGACGCGCCCCAGGAGGGCTCCATGGAAGCAGCGATCATCAGCGGCGTCGCCCACGACCGGAGCGAGGCCAAGATCACCGTGGTCGGCGTCCCTGACAAGGTGGGAGTCGCCGCGCGCGTCTTCGAGGCGCTCGCCAGCGCCCAGATCAACCTCGACATGATCGTCCAGAACGTGTCGGCCGCCGCGACCAACCTCACCGACATCTCCTTCACGCTGCCGCGCACCGACGGTCAGACCGCGATGGCGGCCCTGGCCGAACTGCGGGCCGAGGTCGGCTACGAGCGACTGCTGTACGACGACCGGATCGGCAAGGTCTCCCTCATCGGGGCCGGCATGCGCAGCCACCCGGGTGTCAGCGCGAAGTTCTTCAGCACCCTGGCCGCAGCCGGGGTCAACATCGAGATGATCTCCACCTCGGAGATCCGGATCTCGGTAATCGTCAAGGAGGTGGACGTCGACGCGGCGGTCGCCGCGACGCACACGGCGTTCGACCTGGACTCCGACGAGGTCGAGGCGGTCGTCTACGGAGGGAGCGGTCGATGAGCTCCCAGAGTGGTCGCCGCTTCAACGTCGGCGTGGTAGGCGCCACCGGCCAGGTCGGTGTGGCGATGCGTCAGATCCTCGAGGAGCGCGCCTTCCCCGTGGGAGAGGTCCGGTTCTTCGCCTCGCCGAGGTCGGCGGGCTCGGTGCTGCCCTTCGCCGGCCCGGCGGGTCAGCAGAGCATTACGGTGGAAGACGCCGCAACCGCTGACCCGAGCGGGCTCGACATCGCGCTGTTCTCCGCGGGCGCGACGACCTCTCGCGCTCTGGCGCAGAAGTTCGCCGACGCCGGGGTGATCGTGGTCGACAACTCCAGCGCCTTCCGCAAGGAGCCCTCCATCCCGCTGGTGGTCTCCGAGGTCAACCCCGAGGCCGCCGCGGGCATCATCGCGGCGGGCCGCGGCATCATCGCCAACCCCAACTGCACCACGATGGCGGCGATGCCGGTGCTCAAGGCACTCCACGACGAGGCCGGCCTGGTCCGGCTGATCGCATCGACCTACCAAGCCGTCTCGGGCTCGGGCGTGGCCGGCGTCGAGGAGCTCGCGGCCCAGGTCGCGGCGGCCGGCGACAAGGCTCCGGAGCTGGCCTACGACGGTGCCGCAGTGGCCTTCCCCGACCCGGTGAAGTACGCCCGCACGATCGCCTACAACGTGCTGCCCTTCGCCGGATCGATCGTCGACGACGGCCTCGAGGAGACCGACGAGGAGCAGAAGCTCCGCCACGAGTCGCGCAAGATCCTCGGCCTCCCCGACCTGCCCGTCTCGGGCATCTGCGTTCGGGTGCCGGTCTTCACCGGTCACTCGCTGGCGATCAACGCCGAGTTCGAGCGGCCGCTCACCCCGGCCCGCGCCCGCGAGGTCCTGGCGGGTGCTCCCGGTGTCGAGCTCTCCGACATCCCGACCCCGCTCCAGGCCGCCGGCCGCGACCCGTCGTACGTCGGCCGGATCCGCCAGGACCCCGGCGTCCCCGACAACCGCGGGCTGGCGCTGTTCGTCTCCGGCGACAACCTCCGCAAGGGCGCGGCCCTCAACACCGTCCAGATCGCCGAGCTGGTGGTGGCGGCCGCCGGCTGACGTCCCACCAGTCACACGCGTTCTTGTAACTGAGTGTTCGTCCCTCTACTTGGGCGCTGGAGCACCCAAGTAGAGGTCGTAACACTCAGTTACAAGCGGGGCTGGGCGGCGATCAGGACGGCTCGATATACCTGGTCGTCACCCAGTGCGACAGCAGGAACGTCGCCACGGAGACCAGTGGTACGACGAGGACCATCCACCACTCGAAGATCGAGCCGACGAGGAAGAGCAGGGTCGCCACGCTGAGTAGGCCGACGGCGAGGAAGCTGGTGCTGCCGGGCTGCGGTACCGCCGCGGCGGCGAGCAGGGCGGTGCCGAGCAGGACGGCGACCACCATGATCGCCACCAGCAGGAACAGGCCGGCGCCGCCGCACGAGGACGTTCCCTGCACTGCGGTGCACAGGCGGAGCGACCCCGCGGTGGCGGCGACCACCAGGGCGCCCACGAGCAGCCCGGTCAGCGCCGCGGCCGGCCGGCCCTCCAGCCACGGCTCGCGCGGGGACACCGGCTCCGGCGTCGGGGTCGGTTCGCGTACGTCGTCGACGACGGCGGTCGGCGCGGTCTCCGCCACCCGCTCGGCTTCGAGCGGCGCCGCTCTGCGCTTCTTCCTCCCGAACAGCGACGGCGGCTCCAGCGAGGGTGGCTCCTTGTCGCGGTCCGAGGCCATGGACCCGAGTCTGACAGACCCGCAGCGCCTCGATCGGCTGCCAATACCAGCATGACTGCGGACTGGACCAGTGCCCGTCAACCGATGCCTGATGGGGCATTGACATCGGCCAGGGCTAGGGTTATCCCCGCTGAGTTCGTCCAAGGGGGGCTTTGATGAACTTTGAGCCGACTGCCTGGTCATGCTCATTCTGCGGTAAGAACGGCACCGCCGAGACGCGGTACGCCGGAGGGTTGGGTGCGCTCATGTGCACCGACTGCCTTGCCATGTACAGCGCCCAACTGGCGTCGCCGGAGAACGCGAGCCGGAAGGTCATCGGCTGGTCGGACGAGGACCAGGCGAACGTCGAGATGCTCGCCCGGCTCCCGCTGGTCTCGGCCACTGCCGCGCAGGTCGACCGCTACCTCCGCGTCTGGGTCGGCCTGATCCGCGAGCGACACATCTCCTACGCCGAGATCGGCAAGGCGCTCGGGGTCTCCCGACAGGCCGCGTGGGAGCGGTTCAGCAGGGTCACCGAGCCGGCGGCCACCAACGGCGACGCGGCGGCTGCACCGCAGGAGTGATGCGTCGCCCTGTCGGGGACGACGGAGGCTCCCGGTCGCAGAGCGACCGGGAGCCAGCGTGTGAGGAGTCGGGCTGACAGGATTTGAACCTGCGGCCTCCTCGTCCCGAACGAGGCGCGCTACCAAGCTGCGCCACAGCCCGAACGTGAGCAGGGCTCACAAGGTCGGGAGCATACCGGAGCAGCGGCGGCGTTCCCCAATCGGTTCCGCACCGGCACGAGGACCCGATCAGCGAGGGCGCGGCACCAGGGTCAGCAGGGTCGCTTCGGGACGGCAGGCCACTCGGATCTGGGCGTACGGCGAGGTGCCGATCCCGGCGGAGACGTGCAGCCAGGCCGAGCCCGGGTCGCCGTCGCGGGAGCCGGCCGGGTGGCGGTGCAACCCCTTGGCGCGCCCCGCGTCGAGGTCGCAGTTGGTGGTGAGTGCGCCGACTCCTGGCACGCAGACCTGGCCACCGTGCGTGTGGCCGGCGAGGATCGCGTCGTAGCCGTCGGCGGCGTACTGGTCGAGCACCCGCAGGTACGGCGCGTGCGCCACCCCGAGCCGGACGTCGGCGTGGCGATCGGCGGGGCCGGCGACGGCGGGCAGCCGGTCGTATCCCAGGTGCGGGTCGTCGACCCCCGCGAACGCGAAGGAGAGCTCACCGACCTTGAGCAGCTCGCGCCGGTTGGTCAGGTCGACCCACCCGGCCGCGGCGAAGGCGTCGCGCAGGTCGGGCCACGGCAACCGGGCCGAGCCGGTGTTGCGGCGCCCGTCGTCGGGCAACAGGTAGCGCAGCGGGTTGCGCAGCGTCGGGCTGAAGTAGTCGTTGGACCCGAAGACGTAGACCCCGGGCAGATCCAGCAACGCGCCCAGGGCGTCGCGCACCACCGGGACCGCCGCTGCGTGCGCGAGGTTGTCGCCGGTGTTGACGACCAGGTCGGGGCGCAGCGTCGCCAGACCGGCGAGCCACTCCTGCTTGCGCCGCTGTCGCGGGGTCATGTGGATGTCGCTCAGGTGCAGCACCCGTAGCGGTGCGGCTCCGGGCGGCAGGAGCGGCACCTCGACGCGACGCAGGGTGTACTGGCGCGCCTCCCAGGCGGCGTATGCCGTCAGCCCGGCGCCGGCGGCGGCTCCCGCACCGACCAGGCCCCCGAGGGCTCGTAAGAGACGCATTGCTCCAGGCTGCCACAATCACCCAATGCCCCAGCTCAAGGACCGGCTCCGCACAGACCTCACGGCCGCCATCAAGGGGCGTGACGAGCTCCGCTCCTCCACGCTGCGGATGGTGCTCACGGCCATCACCAACGCCGAGGTGGCGGGCAAGGAGGCCCGCGAGCTCAGCGACGACGAGGTGATCGGCGTCCTGTCCAGCGAGGCCAAGAAGCGGCGCGAGGCCGCCACCGCCTTCGACGAGGGCGGCCGGGCCGAGATGGCCGACAAGGAGCGCGCCGAGGCCGCCGTGTTGGCCGACTACCTCCCCGAGCAGCTCTCCGAGGAGGAGATCGTCGCCCTGGTCACCGCCGCGATCGAGCAGACCGGCGCGGCAGGGGAGGGCATGAAGGCGATGGGCAAGGTGATGGGGGTCGTCCAGCCCCAGGTCAAGGGCCGCGCCGACGGTGGCGTGGTCGCCGCGGAGGTACGCCGCCAGCTGGGCTGAGGGTCGGGCCGTACGCCGTCAGCGACCCGGGCGGCCGCCGTTGCCGTGGCCGCCGCCGTGGTTGCCCCTGGGCCCCTTCGGTGGCTTGGGCGGGGAGGCGGAGGTGACGCCGACACCCTCGATGCCCACGGGGTAGGTGAAGTCGTCGTAGGGCTGCCCGGCGGTGAGCGGCTTGAGTGCGTCGCCCCAGATGGGTGCGGCGAAGCCCGAGCCGGACGCCTCGTAGATCGGATTGCCGTCGATCACCTTGCCGATCAGGGAATCGGGCCGGCCCTGGGAGTCGATCCCGGCGATCGTGGCCGCGGCGGCGTAGTGGGCGGTGTAGCCGCAGAACCACACCGCCTTCTGCTCCTGGGTGGTACCGGTCTTGCCGGCGGCGGCCACCGTGAGCCGCTGCGCCGAGGCGAAGCCGCCCTCGATCACGCCGCGCAGGACGTCGCTGACGGCGTCGGCGGTCTCCTGCTTCATCACCTGGGTGCAGGTGGGCTCGTAGTCGAGAAGCACGTTGCCGCCCGCGTCGAGCACCTGGCTCACCGGACGCGAGTCGCAGTGCAGCCCGCGGGCGGCGAAGGTGGCGTAGGCCTCGGCCATCTCCAGGGGTGAGGCGTCCGCGATCCCGAGGGTGAAGCTCGGGTAGCGCTCGGCCTGCGGCGCGGTGAGGCGCACGCCCATCTGCTTGGCCAGCTCGTAGGGCTTGCAGACGCCGGTGAGCTGCTCGAGCTGGAGGAAGTAGGTGTTGATGGAGTTCCGGGTGCCGGAGTACATGTTGTACCAGCCGGTGCCGGTGGAGTTGTTGGCGGTGTAGTCACCGCCGAAGAAGCCCTCACCCGGGCAGTTGGTGAAGTCGGCCTGGTCGAAGGTCATCGGCGAGGGCGAGTCGAACTGGGTGGTCATCGGGTAGCCCTGCTCGATGGCCGAGGCCAGCGTGAACGCCTTGAACGTCGACCCGGGCTGGAACCCGTTGGCGCCGCCGTACTCCTTGGGGATGGTGAAGTTGACGTAGGTCTCGCCGAGCTTCTTCTTGTTGCCCATCGGGCGCGACTGCGCGAGTGCCTTGACCGCGCCGGTGCCGGGCTCGACGATCGCCAGCGCACCGATGGCCTGGTCGGTCTGGCCGACATGGTCGGACACCGCCTTGTCGGCATCGGTCTGCGCGGTCATGTCGAGCGTGGTCTTGATCGTCAGCCCGCCGTTCTTCAGCAGGTTGCGGCGCTGCTGGACGGTCCGGCCGAGCTGCGGGTCCTGGAGGAGGTAGGCCATGACGTAGTCGCAGAAGAATGGCGCAGCGGAGTTGACGCACCCGTTGTCGACGTCCTGGACCTTCAGGCTGAGGTCCTTCTCCTTGGTCTTCTCCGCCTTCTCGGTGGGGATGACGTTGAGCGCCGCCATCCGGTCGATCACGACGTCGCGGCGTTCGAGTGCCTTGTCGGGGAACTTCGTCGGGTCGTAGCCGTAGGGGTTCTTCACCAGGCCGGCGAGCAGTGCGGACTGGCGGAGGTTGAGCTGGCGGGCGTTGACGTCGAAGTAGTGCTTGGCTGCGGCCTGGACGCCGTACGCGCCGTCGCCGAAGTAGGCGGTGTTGAGGTAGCGCTCCAGGATCCAGTCCTTGGAGTGGGTCTGCTCGAGCGCGATCGCGTAGCGCAGCTCCTTGAGCTTGCGGGCGTAGGTGTCGGCCGTCGCGGCGGCCCGTTCGGTCTTGGTCTTGGCCTGGCTCTGCAGGGTCAGCTTGACCAGTTGCTGGGTGATCGACGAGCCACCCTGCACCACGCCGTCGTTGGCCTGGTTCGTGATCAGTGCGCGCAGGGTGCCCTTCAGGTCGAGGGCGCCGTGCTGGTAGAAGCGGTAGTCCTCGATGGCGACCAGGGCGCTGACCATCGTCCGCGAGATGTCCTTGAGCGGGACCGTGATGCGGTTCTCGTCGTAGACCGAGGCGAGCAGGTTGCCGTTGGCGTCGAGGATCGTGCTCCGCTGGGAGAGGTCCTCGGTCTTGAGCTCCTCGGGCAGGTTGTCCATCGTGCGCGCGACGTTGCGGGCGCCGATCCCGGCCATGCCGGCGAACGGGATGGCCAGCCCGGCCACCACGATGCCGAGGACGACGGCCACCGCGACCATCACCAGCAGGTGGGAGAGCACGCGGTAGGCGGGCAGCCGCTCGTGGCGGGGCATCGGCACCACCACAGGATACGGACGCGACCCCAAGGCACCCAGTTCGCGCGCGACCGACGCCCCCGAAATGGCTGGCGGCCGGTCGAAGGCCTTCAGGGAAGACGTCAACCGGCCGCGAGCGGTCCTGACGCGAGTCAGGAGTGTGGGGGAGTGGGGGATTCACGTGGGGATGAATCAGGTGGTGCCGGGTGGTGCCGGGTGTTGCGGGGGGCGTGTTGCAGGGTGTCGCGGGGGGTGTTGCGGGGGGTCTGGAAGCTGGGAGGTCAGGCAGAGACCTGGTGGTCGTGCTCCGCCTTGACGCGGGCGGCCTCGAGCACGGAGCGCCAAGAGGCGGTCGGCCGGCGGCGGAGCAGCGCACGGCGCTCACGCTCGGTCATGCCGCCCCACACGCCCCACTCGATCTGGTTGTCGAGCGCCTCGGCGAGGCATTCGGTGCGCACCGGGCAACCGGTGCACAGCTGCTTGGCCTTGTTCTGCTCGGCACCACGGACGAAGAGCTCGTCGGGCTGCGCCTGCCGGCACGCCGCGCTGGGGGTCCAGTCCTCGATCCACATTCCTCTGCCCTGCCATCTCCGAGATAAGAATTCGTGTGTTGCCCTGCTGGTTCTGGGGCCTGTCTCGGGGATCCGAGCGATGTTTCCCCGTGCTGAGAAAGTTACGAATCCAAGGGCCCCCGCCAGTACAGGTGAACGTTTCGACCCCCATAGCCCAAAGTGACTAGTCATTCCGGGCTATGGGCTACTCGGGCGACCGCCGAAAAGGCGGCCGCTCAGCGCGCCGCAACTGTGAAATCAGCGCGTCTGAGGCGACTGGGAGCGGCGGGCACACCCGGTCGGTCCGCGGGGGTGGATCGCCGAATCCAGGACCCCAGGAACGCCCAGGGAGTCCTGACTGGGGAGCGTCAGGACTGGTCGGCCAGGAGGCCGCCGATCACCCGCAGCCCGGAGAGATCGTGGACGTCGGCGGCCAGCGCGGGGACCACGGCGGTCGCGACCGCGGGGTGCGCCGCGGCGAACCGTTGGCGCAGGACCGTCTCTCGTTCGACCATCCGGACCCGATCCGCGTGCAGGCGGAGCAGCCCGGCGGTCAGGGGGGCGGTCGGGGAGGCGGGCTTGGTACGTCGGAGCCTGGCCGCCGCGGCCATCGCCTCGTCGGCCGAGAGGTCGCCGTGGCCGACGGGGCTGGCGCGGTTGACCACCAGGCCGGCGAGCGGCATCCGGTCCTCGCTGAGCCGCTCGACGAAGTACGCCGCCTCGCGGAGCGCATCGGGCTCGGGAGCGGCCACCACCAGGAACGCCGTACCCGGAGCCTGGAGCAGCGCGTAGGTCTGCTGCGCGCGCGCCCGGAAGCCACCGAACACCGTGTCGAGCGCGGCGACGAAGGTCTGCAGGTCCGAGATGAACTGGCCGCCGAGGATCTTCGAGAGCGCACCGGTGACCATGCCGAACCCCGCGGACATCAGCCGCGCCGGACCGCGGGCCGGCGCGAGCAACATCCGGACGAACCGTCCGTCGAGGAAGGACGAGAGCCGCTCGGGGGCATCGAGGAAGTCCAGCGCCGAACGGGACGGCGGGGTGTCGACGACGATGAGGTCATAGGTGCCGGCCATCCGCGCGTCGCGCTGGAGCTGGCCCAGCTTCTCCATGGCCATGTACTCCTGCGTTCCTGCGAACGACGACGACAGGGCGATGTAGAAGGGGTTCTCGAGGATCTGCTTGGCCTTGTCGGGGCTGGCCTGGGACTCGACGACCTCGTCGAAGGTCCGCTTCATGTCGAGCATCATGGCGTCGAGCGAGCCGCCCGATTCGGTGGGCAGCCCGGGCACCGGTCGGGGGGTGTTGTCGAGCAGTTCGATCCCCATCGACTGCGCCAGCCGGCGGGCCGGGTCGATGGTCAGCACCACGACCTCGCGACCGCGCTCGGCGGCCCGCAGGGCGAGCGCGGCGGAGGTGGTGGTCTTGCCGACGCCGCCGGAGCCGCAGCACACGATGATGCCGGTCTGCGGGTCGTCGAGCAGCGCGTCGACATCGAGCACCGGCGCTGACGTCGAATGGGAGGCCAGCGGCCCGACCCGGGGGTGAGGGCCGGTCATGCGAGCCCCTGGTCCCGTAGCTGTGCGGCCAGCTCGTAGAGCGCGCCGAGGTCGACGCCCTGCGCCAGCCGTGGCAGTTCGTAGGAGGGGACGTCCAGCTCCTTGACCAGCTTGCGCTGCGCGTCCTCCAGCGCGCGGCGTACGGCGTGGTCCTGCGCCTCGGAGAGCAGGGCGTCGAGGAGGTCGTCGGCGGAATTGTCGGGCGAATCGTCGACGCCGATCCCCGCGGTGGTCAGGTCCGCGGCGATGCCGGCTCGGTCGAGCGAGAAGCCCCGAGCCGCGGCGAGGTCCTTGACCCGCAGATCGCGCGGGCGGACCTGGTTGACCACCACCCCGCCCACGGGAAGGCCCGCCTCGCGCAGGTGGGCGATGCCGTCGGCAGTCTCCTGGACGGGCATCTCCTCGAGCACGGTCACGAAATGGACCGCGGTGCGTGGCGAGCGGAAGAGCCCCATCATCGTGTCGGCCTGGTTCTTGATGGGTCCGACCTTGGCCAAGCCGGCGAGCTCGTCGCTGACGTTGAGGAACTGGGTGATCCGGCCCGTGGGCGGCGCGTCCAGCACCACGGCGTCGTACTCCGTCGCGCCGCGGTTGCGACTGTTGCGCTTGACCGCCTCGTAGACCTTGCCGGTGAGCAGGACGTCGCGCACCCCGGGGGCGATGGTGGTCGCGAACTCGATGACGCCGAAGCGGTCGAGCGCGCGGCCGGCGCGGCCGAGGCGGTAGTACATCGCGAGGTACTCCATGAGCGCAGCCTCGGCATCGATGTGCAAGGCGTGTACGACGCCGGAGCCCGCCTCGCCGCGGTCCGGGTCACGGAGGCCCGTCGCGATCCGGCGCTCGGCGTAGGGGAGCGGGTCGACGTCGAACATCCGGGCGATGCCCTGGCGGCCCTCGACCTCGCACAGCAGCACGTCCTGGCCGTGTGAGGCCAGGGCCAGGGCGAGCGACGCGGCGACCGTCGACTTGCCCGTCCCGCCCTTGCCGGTCACCACGTGCAGCCGCACGCCTGGCCAGTCGCTGCTCACGGCTCGCACTGTAGGCGCTGCGTCGCAGAAGGTGACCACCCGTGCGGGTCCGCACTACCTTGCCTGCATGGGCGCTCGGGATTCCCTGGTCGGGCGGGCCGAGGAGCTGGGCGTGCTGATCGACTTCCTCGAGACCGGGGAGGACGACGGGCTGGTCCTCACCGGCGAGTCCGGCCTCGGGAAGACCGCCCTGTGGGAGGCGGCGCTGGACCTCGCGACCGAGCTCGGGATCCGGTTGCTCGTCGCCACGCCCGGTGAGGGTGAGGAGCGCTACTCCTTCGGAGTGCTGGTCGACCTGCTCCGCGAGGTGGAGCTGGACGCGCTGGAGCTGCCGGCGTCGTTGCGCGGTCCCCTCGACGCGGCGCTGCTGCGGGTGCCGGCCGCCGGTGGGGTCGACGCCCAGCTCGTAGCCGCCGCGGTGCACGACACCCTCGCCCAGCTGGCGGGGGGGAGGCGGGTGCTGGTCTGCATCGACGACGTGCAGTGGGCCGACGCCGCGTCGCTGGAGGCGCTCACCTTCGCCGCGCGCCGGCTCTCGGGGCAGGGGGTCGGGTTCCTGCTCACCCGCCGGGTCGGGTTCGACCGGTCTCCGTTGGAGGCGCTGCTGGTCCGGCGGCGGCTGAGGTACGTCGAACCGCGACACCTGCCCGCGCCGGACACCGCACACCTGCTCGCCGAGCGGCTCGGCCTGGTCGTCCCGCCGCGCGTCGTACGGCTGGTGCACGAGGAGTCCCGCGGCAACCCGCTGCACGCCTTGGAGATCGGCCGGGTCCTGCTGGAGCGGGGTACGCCGGGTCTCGGTGAGCCGCTGGGTGTGCCTGAAGAGCTGGCCACCGTCCTGGGCGTCCGCGTGCAACACCTTGCCGAGGAGCAGCAGTCGCTCCTCCTCGCGCTGGCACTGGAGCCGCAGGCGCCCGAGGCCGTGCTCGCCGAGCTGGTCGGAGTGACGGCCCTCGACGAGGCCATCCGTGCGCGGCTCGTCTCGGTGGGCGCTGGCGGGCGGGTGCGACCGTGGCATCCGCTGCTGGCGGCCGCGGCGCGGGCCGGGTCGTCGGGCGGCCGGCAACGAGAGCTGCACGTCCGGCTGGCCGAGCTGGCCACCAGTGACGAGGCTCGGGCGCGGCATCTCGCGCTCGCCCATCCCGAGCCGGACGAGGCGTTGGCTGCGACGCTGGCCGCGGCTGCTGTGCGGGCCGGCGAGCGGGGTGCGGCGCTCGAGGCCGCCGAGCTGGCCGAGCTGGCGCTGGAGCGCACTCCCGCCACGGCGCCGGCGCGACCGGGACGCGTGGTGGCGCTCGCCGAACGGCTGGCGGCGGCCGGTGAGGGGAGCCGACTCTCCGCGCGGATCGAACCGGAGCTCGCCTCGATGCCACCCGGGCCCGAGCGCGGGGCAGCCTGCCTCAGCCTGCTCGACGGGATCGTCGGGAGCATGGACAACCTCGAGCACTGGATCGAGCGGGCGCTGGCCGAGTGTGACGGCGACCCGGCGATCCGGTCGGCCGGGCTGCAGATCAAGGCGATGACCGCCCTCGGCATCCGGGTCTCCGGCGTCCCCGCTGCACAGGCGCTCGCCGAGGAGGCCGGCAGGCTCGGCCACGTACAGGGGATCGGGCGCGATTGGTTCCTGATCCACACGGGTGGACAGCCGGAGACGGACGACCCGCACCCACGGGCGAAGGGGCGGGTGTGGCGCGGTGAGCCGGCACTCGCCGAGCCGGTCCTGCGGGACGAGATCGCCTCGGCGGAGGCGCAGGGCCGGATCCGGTCGCTCGTCCAGAGCCAGCTCGACCTCGCCGACCTGCTGCTCCGATCCGGCCGCCTCGCCGAGGCGCGAGAGCTCGTCGTCGCCCTCGACGACGCATCGATGCCGGACAAGGAGTCGCGGGACGAGGATCTGCTGCGCGCCCGGGTCGCTGTGCTCGCAGGCGACGCGGTGACCGGCGAGCACTGGGCCCGGATCAGCGAGGAGTGGGCGGTCGGCTTCGGCCACGGCTGGATCGAGCTCGACGCGATCTCGGCGCGCGGCGTGGCCGCGCTGCTCGCCGGGGATCCCGACGCAGCCGCCGGACACCTGCAGCGCGTCTTCGACCGCGTGGTGAGCGCCGGCGTCGAGAACCCCGGCATCTTCCCCGTCGTCCCCGACCTGGTCGAGGCGATGGTGCTGCTCGCGCGGTACGACGATGCGCGCGACGCGGTGCGCTGGCTCGAGGAGCGGGCTGTCGCGCAGGACCACCCGTGGGCGCTGGCCGGGGTCGACCGGTGCCGGGCACTGGTCGGGCTGGCCTCCGACGAGCTGACGCCGAACGAGAGTGCCGACCTGGCCCGCCGGGCAGCAGACCGCTACGCCGAGCTCGGTCTGCGGCCCGACGAGGCCCGCGGGTGCCTGACGATCGGTGGGCAGCTCCGCCGGCGTCGCCAGTGGGGCCTGGCCCGGGAGTTCCTGGAGCGCGCCCGAGCGGCGTTCGAGGTCAGCGGATCCGACGGCTGGGCAGCGCTGGCGGAGCAGGAGCTGGCCAAGGTCGGCGGGCGCACGCCCAGCGCCTCGGGGTGGCTCACGCCGGCCGAGCGGAGTACGGCGGAGCTCGCCGCCCACGGCCTGTCCAACAAGGAGATCGCGCGGCGTACCGGCGTCGCGATCGGGACCGTCGAGGCGCACCTCAGCCGGTCCTACCTCAAGCTCGGCGTCCGCTCGCGCAGCCAGCTCGCCGGGGCCCTCGGGCCGGTGCCCGACGACGGTGCCGACGAGCCCGGCGGATAACCATGGGGGTTTTCCGCAATTGAGGGGGTAGGGGCCTGATTCCTAGCGTTCTCAGCAAGTCGAAACCACCAGGTTCCGGCCACGACGCGAAGGAGAAAGTCCCATGTTCAGCACCGTTTTCAGCCCCGCTGCCCGCCTCGTCCGCACCCAGTTCCTGGGCCTTCTGGCCCTGGTCATCGTGCTCACCGGAGGCGCGGCGTACGCCGCCACCGCGGCCAAGAACAGCGTGAACAGCAAGTCCATCAAGAACGGCACGGTGCAGACCGTCGACCTCAAGAACGGCGCGGTCACCACGGAGAAGCTGGCGCTCGACTCGGTCACCTCCGACCAGGTCAAGGCCAACTCGCTCACCGGCGCGGACATCAACGAGTCGACCCTCGGCGCGGTGCCCAACGCGCAGCAGCTCGGCGGGGTGCCCGCCGCGGACTACCTGCGCGGAGCCGTCTACAAGACGGAGGCCGCGACCGACGCCGGCACCACCCTCGGCGACGGGACCTCGGTGAAGGCCCAGGCCTGCGACGCAGGCGACATCCTGCTCTCGGGCGGCCCGGCCAGCCTCAACGCCACGACCGACCTGATCGAGAGCTTCCCGACCCCCGGCTCCACCAACAGCTGGTCCGCGCGGGTCGACAAGAACGGCGTGGGCGACAACTGGACCGTGGTGATCCTCTGCCTCGACAGCAATCGTTAACCCTCGTGAGTCTCGACCCCGAGCCCATGGCGACGCTCGCTCCGCTTCGCGGGCTTCGCAGTCGCCATGGCCATGGG
>DOWL01000238.1:15628-17991 GCA_003519585.1 Nocardioides sp.
GCTCGCTCCGCTTCGCGGGCTTCGCAGTCGCCATGGCCATGGGGTCGATCACGAGGCGCGCTCGCTCCGCTCGCGAACCACTCCCGGACGACGTGTCACGTGAGACATCGTCGTAGATGTCGGTGGCGCCAACCACGGCCGAGAAGAGTCCTAGCCGATCCGAAGCTGAGCCTGACTGTCCACCCACGATCGCTGCATCGAGCGCGCTGAGTTCCCTCCGGGGGGTCGGGACCAGGCCGCACGCGTCGGTGGTTCGTGGTCCCGAAGGCGACGCGCCGATCCTTCCGCTCCGGCGGTCGGGTCGGCGCGTCGTCGTGTTGGCTCAACGGCGCCGTAGGGCGATGGTCAGCCCGTGCGCCTCCCGTAGCAGCAGCGCCCCGAGCTCGGATCGTCGATCGGGGCCGAACCGCTGCTCGATCCCGGTCAGGCTCAGCGCCCACTGTGGTCGTTCCGCGGCGTCGAAGACCGCCGCGCCCATCCCCCAGCTGCCCTCGACGAGCAGGCCGGGGTTGAGTGCCCAGCCGGCGACCCGGGTCTCCTCGACCCGGCGCCGGACCTGCGGCGTCGCGTGCCGCTCGCCGTACCGCGCGGTGAGGTCGGTCCGGTCCAGGTAGGCCTCGAGCTCCTCGTCGGGCAGGTACGCCAGGATCGCCATCCCCGCCGAGGCCACGCCCAACGGGAACCGGATCCCCTCGTGCAGGACGTGCGAGCGGATGGGGAAGCTGCCGTCCTCGCGGAGCAGGCACACCGTCTCCTCGCCGCGACGCGCGGAGAAGAACGCGCTCTCCGAGGTGAGCTCCGCGAGCCGGCGCACGAACGGCTGCGCGAGCGCGGTGACGTCGTACCGGCCCGAGGCTGCCGTGCCGAGCAGGTAGAGCTCCGGGCCGAGCAGCCAGCGCCCGTCCGGTGCCCGGTCGACGAGCCCTTCGAGCAGGAGAGCGCCGAGCAGCCGATGGGTGGTCGGCCGAGCCAGCCCCGCCGTCCGGGCCACCTCGGAGGTCGTGGCGCCGCCAGGCTCGGCGGCGGCGACCCCGCGGAGCACGGCTCCGGTGCGTCCGACGACGGTGGCGGGGGCGTTCACTCAATGGACGCTATCGGAGTCGGGGTTCCGCTGGGTGACTGATCCGCGTCTGGTCAGTGGTCAGGCGTTGACCGCGCTCCTGAGCGGCGCATTGAATCGGGGCATGGACAAAGTGGTGGGATCGGCCGCCGAGGCGGTGGCCGACGTACCGAACGGTGCGACGATCGCGGTCGGTGGCTTCGGGTTGTGTGGCATTCCCTCGGTGCTGATCGGGGCTCTGCTGGAGGCGGGCACTCGCGATCTGGAGGCGGTGTCGAACAACGCCGGCGTGGACGGCTGGGGGCTCGGGCTGCTGCTGGAGCAGGGCCGGCTGCGCCGGATGGTGGCCTCCTATGTGGGTGAGAACAAGGAGTTCGCACGGCAGTACCTCTCCGGGGAGCTGGAAGTGGAGCTGACCCCGCAGGGCACGCTGGCCGAGCGGATGCGGGCCGGTGGCTCGGGGATCCCGGCGTTCTTCACTGCGACCGGGGTCGGCACCCAGGTGGCCGAGGGTGGGCTGCCGTGGAAGTACGACAGCGAGGGCAACGTGGTCGTCTCCTCGCCGCCGAAGCAGACCCAGACCTTCGAGACGGCTGGCCCTGATGGTGTGGTCGAGCAGGAGTTCGTGCTCGAGCGGGCGATCGTGGCCGACTTCGGGTTGGTGCGGGCGTGGAAGGGCGACCGGCACGGCAACCTGGTCTTCCGTCAATCGGCGCGCAACTTCAACCCGCTGGCCGCGATGTGCGGGCGGGTGACGATCGCCGAGGTCGAGGAGCTGGTCGAGCCCGGCGACCTGGACCCCAATGACATCCACACCCCGGGCGCGTTCGTGCAGCGGGTGGTGGCGCTGAGTCCGGAGCAGGCCGCGGACAAGCGGATCGAGAAGTTGACCGTGCGTACTCGGTCCGACGAGCAAGGGGAGGCCTGAGCATGGTCGAGTCACATGGGTGGACACGTGAGGAGATGGCCGCGCGGGCGGCCAAGGAGCTGAGCGACGGCTCCTACGTCAACCTGGGCATCGGGCTGCCGACCCTGGTGCCCAACTACGTCGATGACGACGTCGAGCTGGTCCTGCAGTCGGAGAACGGCATCCTCGGCGTCGGCGCCTACCCCTACGACGGCGAGGAGGACCCTGACCTGATCAACGCCGGCAAGGAGACGGTCACGCTGCGGCGCGGTGCGTCGTTCTTCGACTCCGCCACCTCGTTCGGGATGATCCGCGGCGGCAAGATCGACGCCGCCATCCTCGGCGCCATGCAGGTCTCCAAGACCGGCGACATCGCCAACTGGATGATCCCCGGCA
>DOWL01000238.1:18158-18501 GCA_003519585.1 Nocardioides sp.
GGCAAGATGGTCAAGGGCATGGGTGGTGCGATGGACCTGGTCCACGGCGCCAAGCGGGTGATCGTGCTGATGGAGCACACCGCCAAGGACGGCTCCTACAAGATCGTCGAGGAGTGCTCGCTGCCCTACACCGGTCGCGGCGTGGTCCAGCGGATCATCACCGACCTGTGCGTCCTCGACGTGACCCCCGAAGGGTTGAAGCTGGTCGAGCTGGCGCCCGGCATCACCGAGGACGAGGTCCGCGAGAAGACCGAGCCTGCGTTGGTGTGACGGCTTGCCGTGTGGCTCCCGCTGGGACGACGAAACTTCATCGTCCAGGGTCGAGTTTCGTCGGCTGGCCGAC
>DOWL01000238.1:18688-19679 GCA_003519585.1 Nocardioides sp.
CGGCTGACCGACGAAACTCGCGCCTGGACGACGTAACTCGCGCGACTCCACGCTGTCGGTACGGCGCTCTAGGTTGGCGGCATGGCCATCGCGACGTACAAGGACCTGTGTCTCGACGCCAACGACCCTGCGGCGATGGGGGAGTTCTGGGCGCCCACGCTCGGGCTGACCGCGACGCCGCTGGGTGACGGCGACGTACGGCTCGACGGTCCGACGCCGCAGCACGCGGTATGGGTCAACCGGGTGCCCGAGCCGGTCACGGTCAAACAGCGGGTGCACATCGACGTCCATGCTGCCGGCCCCGACGAGGTGCTGGCCCGTGGAGCCCACCCGCTCGACTGGGGGCCGCTGCCGTGGGCGGTGATGCAGGATCCCGAGGGCGGCGAGCTGTGTGTGTTCACCCGCGAGTCCGTGCCTGCCTACAAGCTCTACGAGCTGGTCGTCGACGCTGTGGACGCACCCACGATCGCAGCGTGGTGGGCCGGCGTGCTGGGCGCCACGGTCGAGCACGGCGCCGATGACTCGTCGTTCGGAGACGCGCCCGGGATGCCGTTCCTCATGGTCTTCGGCACTGTGCCGGAGCCCAAGACGGTCAAGAACCGCATCCACTGGGACGTCGACACCGACGACGTGCAGGCCCTGGTCGAGGCGGGTGCGACGGTGCTGCGGGCGCCCGACGAGGTGATCAGCTGGACGATCCTCGCCGACCCCGAGGGCAATGAGTTCTGTGCGTTCACTCCCCGCGCTTGACGCCCTACCCCCGCGAGTAGGGTGCCGAGCATGACGAAGTGGGAATACCTCACCGCGCCGATCCTCACGCACGCGGCCAAGCAGATCCTCGACAACTTCGGGGCCGACGGGTGGGAGCTGGTGCAGATCGCGCCGGGTATGAACCCGGAGAACCTGGTCGGCTACTTCAAGCGGCCGCTCGCATGACGACGCCCGAGGAGCGGCTCGCCGAGCTGGGGCTCGCGGTTCCCGAGGTCGCCAA
>DOWL01000238.1:19795-20144 GCA_003519585.1 Nocardioides sp.
CCGAGCTGGGGCTGGCGGTTCCCGAGGTCGCCAAGCCGGTCGCGGCGTACGTCCCGGCGCTCCGCAGCGGTTCCCACATCTTCACCTCGGGCCAGCTGCCGATGCGTGTGGGCGAGCTGATCGCCACCGGCAAGGTCGGGGCCGAGGTCACTCCCGAGGAGGCCTACGCCTGCGCCCAGCAGTGCGCCCTCAACGCGATCGCGGCGATCAACGCCGAAGCCGGCGACCTGTCTGCGGTCAAGCGGATCCTCAAGGTCGTGGTCTTCGTCGCCTCGGCACCCGACTTCACCGGTCAGCCCCAGGTCGCCAACGGCGCCTCCGAGCTGTTCGGCAAGGTCTTCGCCGAGGC
>DOWL01000238.1:20214-21171 GCA_003519585.1 Nocardioides sp.
GTTCGGCAAGGTCTTCGCCGAGGCCGGTGTGCACGCTCGTTCGGCCGTCGGCGTCGCCGTACTCCCCCTCGACGCACCGGTCGAGGTGGAGGTCATCGCCGAGCTGTGACCGCCCACGCATGAGGGTCCCCGTCCCGCCGGTCGCCCTGCCCGACCAGCTGGTCGAGCTCGCCCGCGAGTACGCCGACGGCCGGCGCGAGCCGGTCGAGCCGAGGAACGCCGCCACGGTGATCCTGCTCCGGCCCAGCCCGGAGGGGCCGGCCGTCTACTACTTGCGCCGGCAACGCTCGATGGAGTTCGCGGGCGGCATGTGCGTCTACCCGGGCGGTGGCGTAGACCCACGGGACTTCGACCAGGACGTCGCGTGGGCCGGGCCCTCGCCGGCCGAGTGGGCCTCCCGGCTCGGCTGTGACGACGAGATGGCCAGAGCGTTGGTGTGCGCCGCGGTGCGCGAGACGTTCGAGGAGTCCGGGGTGCTCCTGGCCGGCCCGCACGCCGACTCCGGTGGGGGTGTCGTGGCCGACACCACGGGCGACGACTGGGAGGCCGATCGGGTCGCCCTGGAGTCGCGCGAGCTGTCGATGACCGACTTCTTGACCCGTCGCGGACTGGTGCTCCGCACCGACCTTCTCGGGGTGTGGGCCGCGTGGCTCACACCCGTCTTCGAGCCCAGGCGGTTCCGCACCTGGTTCTTCGTTGCCGCGCTGCCCGAGGGTCAGCGCACCCGCGACGTGTCCAGCGAATCCTCCGAGGTGACTTGGCTGCCGGCTGCGGACGCGGTCGCCACGGCCGATCGCGGCGAGATGCTGTTGATGCCGCCGACGTACCTCACCTCGCTCGAGGTGGCCCAGTACGCCGACCCGGCGGCGGTCCTCGCGGCGGCGGGCGAGCGGAGGGTCGAGATGCACACCCCGACGGCCGAACCGCTCCCCGGGGGCGGCTGGACGCTCTCGGTCG
>DOWL01000238.1:21278-29530 GCA_003519585.1 Nocardioides sp.
GCTCTCGGTCCCGCCGCACCTCCAGCCGCTCCTCCGAGGTCGGGGGAGCAAGTGAGCGAGTGGCACGGCGGCACGTTCGGCGAGCGGGGCCGCTGCCTGCTCGCGCCCAACCCCGGGCTGATGACCCTCGACGGCACCAACACCTGGGTGCTCCGCGAGCCGGGTGCTCGCAAGTCCGTCGTGGTCGACCCCGGTCCGGTCGAGGAGGGACACCTCGACCTGCTCGACGAGCAACTGGAGGACGTCGGCCTGGTCCTGGTCACCCACCACCACTTCGACCACTCCGAGACCGCCGAGGAGCTCGGCCGTCGCAAGGGCTGCCCCGTACGCGCCTGGCGCCCGGCGTACGCCTTCGACGCCGACCCGCTGACCAACGGCGAGGCGATCGACGTCGACGGGCTGCGGCTCGAGGTGGTCTTCACCCCCGGTCACACCGACGACTCGATCTCGCTGCTGCTACCCGACGAGAAGGTGCTGCTGACGGGCGACATGGTGCTCGGCCGCGGGACAACCGTGATCGCCTGGCCGGACGGTGATCTGGGCGCCTACTTCGAGTCCATCGAGCGGATGCGCGAGCTCGCGGCATCCGGTGCGGTCGAGGTCCTGTGGCCGGCCCATGGTCCGGTGCTGGACGACGCGCTGGGCACGCTCGACTACTACCTCGTGCATCGCCGCCAGCGGTTGGGCCAGGTGGAGCACGCACTCACAGCTCTGGGCGTCGCCCGGCCCGACCCCGACGACGAGGAGCTGCCCCGGAAGGTGGTCGAGATCGTCTACCAGGACGTCGACGAGTCGCTGTGGGGCGCGGCCGAATGGTCGGTCCGGGCCCAGTTGGCCTACCTGGGCTCGCGCTAGTAGCGCTGGGGAGCAGGCCGCGGACGAGGTCAGCGCGCGCGTCGGGCCAGTCGCTCGACGTCCATGATCACGACCGAGCGGGGCTCGAGCCGCAACCAGCCGCGGGAGGCGAAGTCGGCCAACGCCTTGTTGACGGTCTCGCGGGAGGCGCCGACCAGTTGGGCCAACTCCTCCTGGGTGAGGTCGTGGTGGACGTGTACGCCGTCGTCGGCGGTGCGGCCGAACCGGTCGGCCAGGTCGAGCAGGGCCTTGGCCACGCGGCCGGGCACGTCGGAGAAGACCAGGTCGGCGACGACGTCGTTGGCCTTGCGCAGCCGGCCGGCGAGCTGGGCGAGCAGACCGCGAGCCACCACCGGCCGGCCCTCCAGCCAGCGGAGCAGATCCTCGTGGGAGAGGGAGGCGAAGGTGGTGTCGGTGACGGCGGTGACCGTCGCCGAGCGCGGACCGGGGTCGAAGAGCGAGAGCTCGCCGAACATCTGGCCGGGGCCGAGGATCGCCAAGAGGTTCTCGCGGCCGTCGGAAGAGGTGCGGCCGAGCTTCACCTTGCCGTCGAGGACGATGTAGAGCTTGTCGCCCGAGTCGCCCTCGTGGAAGAGGACGTCACCCCGGCGCAGCCGGGCCTCTGCCATGGAGGAGCGCAGGGCGGTCGCCGCCTCGTCGTCGAGCGCACTGAAGAGCGGCGCCTGGCGAAGCACGTCGTTGTCCACAGATTCCTCCGCTGGTCGAGGCGGGACTCGGCGGGCCAGACGACCCGGAGCCTCCGGAATCCTATCCAGTGGGAAGGATCACAGGAACCACCACCCCGTGCGAGGTCGGCCGACACCGCTCGCCGAGTGCGCTGCTGTGGGCGCTCACTCCTATCCTTGAGCGGTGCCCGACCCCCGCCCGGCTCTCGCCCATGAGGAGAGCCACACCAGCCTGGTCCGGCGCGCACGCAAGATCGACCGCGTCCTCGGGCTGACCTACCCCGACGCCCGGTGCGAGCTCGACTTCGACAACCCCTTCGAGCTCCTGGTCGTCACGGTGCTGAGCGCGCAGACGACCGACAAGCGGGTCAACGCCGTCCGCCCCACCTTGTTCGCGGCCTATCCCGACGCACCGGCGATGGCCGCGGCCGATCGCGAGAAGCTCGAGGCGATCATCGGGCCGCTCGGCTTCTTCCGGGCCAAGACCGAGTCGCTGCTCAAGTTGAGCGCCTACCTCGTCGAGCACCACGGCGGCGAGGTGCCGGCCAAGCTCGACGAACTGGTGAAGCTGCCCGGCGTCGGACGCAAGACCGCCAACGTCGTGCTCGGCAACGCCTTCGGCATCCCCGGCATCACGGTGGACACGCACTTCGGCCGGCTCTCCCGCCGGTTCGGCTGGACCGAGGAGACCGACCCGGTCAAGGCCGAGCACGCCGTGGGGGCGCTGTTCCCCAAGAAGGATTGGGTGATGCTGAGCCATCACCTGATCTGGCACGGACGTCGCTGCTGCCACGCCCAGAAGCCGGCATGCGGTGCCTGTCCGGTGGCGCGCTGGTGCCCGTCGTACGGCGCCGGCCCCACCGACCCCGAGACGGCCGCCAAGCTGCTCCGCACGGAGGGCCGCGCGTGAGGTCTCGCCGGGTGCCGCGCTGCGCGATCATCGTGGCCGCCCTGGTGCTCACCGGGGCTCTCGCCGGATGCGACGACGAGACGCCGATCGTGCCCGGCCCAGGGCCGTCGAAGGTCGTGGTCGACACCCCGGAGCTGCGTGAACTCAAGGCCACCACCGCGCTGGCCGACTGCGCGCCCGGCCCCGGGGGTGGCGCGCTTCCCGACATCACCTTGCCCTGTCTGGGTGGCGGGACCAGCGTGGACCTCGCCTCGCTGCGTGGGCCGCTGGTGCTGAGCTTCTGGTACGCCGGCTGCGAGCCGTGCAAGAAGGAGATGCCGGCGCTTGAGGAGTTCCACACGACGTACGGCGCGCAAGTGCCGGTCATCGGCGTCGACTTCATCGACACCTACCCCGGCAGCGCGCTCGAGGAGCTCAAGGAGCGGGGCGTCACCTACCCGTCGCTGGCCGACCCGGGGGGTGAACTGCAGCAGTTCGAGGAGTTCGCCAAGATCCCCGGCATGCCGACGATGTTCTTCGTCGACGAGGCCGGCACGATCGCATTCCAGCGCTCGGGTGGCGTCGACTCCGCCGACGAGGTGGCCGACCTGGTCCGCGAGCACCTCGGGGTAGCACTGTGATCGAGGTAGCCCTGTGACGAGCAGCCTTCCCGACTGGCTCGGACCGGTCGAGGAGGCGGCCAGGTCGGTGAGCGTCCACGACCTGACTCGGTTCATGCCGCCCGAGGACGAGGAGACCCGGGTCGGAGCGGTGTTGATGCTGTTCGGCGAGGGTCCGCAGGGGCCCGACCTGCTGCTCACCGAGCGGAGCCACACGATGCGCTCCCACCCCGGTCAGGTGTCCTTCCCCGGCGGCTCGGTCGATCCCGGAGAGACCGCCCACGATGCGGCGCTGCGCGAGGCCTGGGAGGAGACGGGCCTCGACCGCGCCGGTGTCGACGTCTTCGCCGAGCTACCGCCGCTGTGGCTGCCACCGAGCAACTTCTCGGTCACCCCGGTGCTGGCGTGGTGGCGCGAGCCGTCGCCTGTGAGTGTGGTGTCGCTCGATGAGGTGCACGCGGTCTACCGGGTCCCGATCAGCGAGCTGCGCGACCCGGCACACCGGATCACGGTCACCGGCCCCGGCGGCTGGCGCAGTCCGGGGTTCCTCATCGGCGACCGCCACGACGTCATCTGCTGGGGGTTCACCGCCGGCATCATCGCGCGGCTCTTCGAATACCTCGGCTGGATCGAGGACCTCCCGGACGCGCCCGAGCAGGAGCTGCCGCCGTACATGCTCGTCGGGCGACGGCTCAACCCAGGCGCCCAGCCCAACACCGACTTCGAGCAGCGGCGCCGCGGATGAACCTGCTCGACTGGCTGCTGATCGTCCTGGTCGTCGCCTACGCACTGTCCGGCTACTGGCAGGGGTTCGTCACCGGGGCGTTCGCGACCGCCGGCCTGCTGCTCGGGGGACTGTTCGGCGTCTGGCTGGCCCCGATCGCGCTCGGCGATGCCGAGCCCTCGCTGCTGGTCTCCCTCGGTGCTCTCTTCATCGTCATCCTCGCGGCCTCGCTGGGCCAAGGGGCCTTCCAGTTCGCCGGCGCGAAGCTCCGAGATCGGATCACTTGGCAGCCGGCCCGCGCCGTGGACGCCGTCGGCGGGGCGGCGCTCAGCGCCTGTGCGGTGCTGGTGGTGGCCTGGGCCCTGGGCGTGGCCGTCTCCGGATCGCGGATCGACGGAGTGACGCCGCTGGTCCGCAGCTCGCTGGTGCTGTCCAAGGTCAACGAGGTGCTCCCGCAGCGCGCCGGCGGCGCGCTGGACGCGTTCAACCAGGTCGTCGGCACCAGTTTCTTCCCCGGCTACCTCGAGCCGTTCTCCCCGGAGCGGATCGTCGAGGTGCGCCCCGGCGATGCCCGGATGAAGCGCGACCCGGACGTCACCCGCGCCGGCAGCAGCGTGCTCAAGGTCCGGGGCACCAACGCGTGCGGGCGAGGTATCGAGGGGTCGGGCTTCGTCTTCGCCCCCGACCGGCTGATGACCAACGCGCATGTCGTGGCGGGCGTCGATGACCCGCAGGTCTACGTGAGCGACGACGAGGCCGTCGATGCGCAGGTCGTCTTCTACGACCCCGATCTCGACATCGCCGTCCTCGAGTTCGACAGCGAGGAGGTGCCCGCGCTTCCGTTCACCCCCCAGGACGATCCGGCCGTCGCGAAGGACCCCGTCGCGATCCTCGGCTACCCGCAGGACGGGCCCTTCGACATCGAGTCGGGCCGGATCCGGTCGACGCAGACGTTGCGCTCGCCCGACATCTACGGCGACGGCGCGGTCATCCGCGCCGTCTACTCGCTGCGCGGGCTGGTCCGGCCGGGCAACTCCGGCGGACCGATCGTCGACTCCCAGGGGCGGGTGGTCGGCGTCGTGTTCGCGGCGTCGGTGACCGACGACGAGACCGGCTACGCCCTCACCGCCAACTCCGTCCGCAACGCCGCCGCGCGCGGCCAGGTCGCGACCGAGGAGGTCTCGACCCAGGGGTGCGCCGGATAGTCCGTTACGAGCCCTGACCCTTGAGGGCCTTCGGGATCTCGCGGCCCTGCTCGATCGCCTTCTCCGGCGGCCCGACCTGCTGGACCTTCTTCACGCCGATCCACCCGGCCAGCGCGGCGACCGCGAACCAGAACAGGGTCACGATCAGGAACGCCCAGTGCAGCGAGAGTCCGCTGCCGTTCCAGTTGATGAAGTAGACCATCGTGAACGACAGCATGATGATGCCGAGGACGGCGACGAACGCCGCGCCCGCCAGCAGTCCGATGCCGACGCCACCGGCCTTGACGCTGACCCTGAGCTCGGACTTCGCGAGCGCGATCTCCTTGGAGACCAGTGAGGAGATGTCCCGACTGGCGTCCGCGACCAGCCGACCGATGGTCGGGTCGTCGGGGGAACTCCCGCTTCCCGGCGTCCGGCTGGTCCCCGCGGCGTCGTTGGCCATGATCTGACACTACCCATCGTCGCGCTGGTACACGTCGGGGATCCCGTCGTGGTCGATGTCAGCGGTCTCGAGCTCGTGGATGCGGCGATACGCGCGGTTGCGGATCCGGAGCACGACGGTCGCGAGCAGGGCCGCGACCAACGAGCCGCACAGCACCGCGACCTGGGCATGCTCGTACGACGTGGTCCCCTCGCCGTACGCGAGCTCGGCGATCAGCAGCGACACCGTGAACCCGATCCCGCCGAGCAGCGCCATGCCGATCACGTCGACCCAGGCCAACTCGTCGTCCAGGTCGGCACGGGTGAACCGAGCGAGCAGCCAGGTCGAACCGCCGATCCCGACGACCTTGCCGACCACCAGGCCGGTGATGATGCCGAGCGCGACGGGGTCGGTCAGCGCCGACTCGAGTCCGCTCCAGCCGCCCACGGTCACCCCGGCCGCGAAGAACGCGAAGACCGGCACCGCGATCCCGGCCGAGATCGGCCGGACGGAGTGCTCGAGCTGCTCGGCCAGCCCGGGGCCTGGACCGGGCGCGCGGCGTACGACGGGCACGGTGAAGCCGAGCAGCACGCCGGCCACCGTCGCGTGCACGCCCGAGGCATGCACCAGGCCCCAGGTCAGCGCGGCCAGCGGCAGCAGGAGCCAGACGGTGTGGATCCGGCGCTGGACGAGAACGGCGAAGGCGACCAGCGGCACCAGCGCCAGGAGCAGGTAGGACAGGTGCAGCTCCTCGGTGTAGAACAGCGCGATCACCGTGATCGCCAGCAGGTCGTCCACCACCGCCAGGGTCAGCAGGAAGGTGCGCAGCCCGGTCGGCAGGTGGGTGCTGATCACCGCGAGGACGGCCACGGCGAAGGCGATGTCGGTGGCGGTGGGGATCGCCCAACCCTGCAGTCGGGCGGCGCTGCCGGCGTTCCAGGCCACGAACAGCGCCGCGGGGACCAGCATCCCGCCCACCGCGGCAGCGACGGGGAGCGCAGCGCGGCGTGGATCGCGGAGGTCGCCCGCGACGAACTCGCGCTTGAGCTCGAGCCCGGCGACGAAGAAGAAGATCGCGAGCAGCCCGTCCGCCGCCCATTCGCCGAGGCTGAGGTGGAGGTGCAGGTCGGCGGGGCCGATCTCCCAGTCGCGGAGCGCGTCGTACGCCGACGACCAGGGCGAGTTGGCCCACACCAGCGCGATCGCGGCCCCCGCGATGAGCAACAGCCCACCGACCGTCTCGGCGCGCAGCACCTCGGCGACGCGGGATGCCTCCGGGAGGGTGCCGCGGTCGAAGAGGCGGCTACGGCGGGACTGCGGCTGGCTCATGGGCGGCTCCGGGGGTCGGCGACATCATGCCGACCAGACTTCCCGGCGCACCACGGCCGAGGCTACCGGCTCACGGGCACACTGGGCGCGTGGACGATGTCCTGAAAGCGATCCTGGTCGTGCTGGGCGCGCTCGTCCTGGTCGGTCTGCTGGTGGTTGGGTTCCTGATGTGGCGGTTCAAGATCCCGCCCCGCGGGCTGGTGGCGATGTTGGGCGCGCTGTTCTACCTCGCGCTGCCCGTCGACGTCCTACCCGAGGCGTTTCTGGGCCCCATCGGCCTGGTCGACGACACCGGCCTCCTCGCGGTCGTCGGCCTCTGGATCTACAAGCTCGTCAAGGCCCGCCAGAAGCTGGTCGACGGTGGAGTGATCAAGTCTCCGCCTCGGTGACCCGTCGTTACTCGTGATGCGTAACGACGGGTCGGCACGAAATTTGCGGTGACCCGTCGTTACTCGTGACGAGTAACGACGGGTCAGCGTCGGTCAGTCTTCTGAGGAGCCGGAGCTGAGGCCGTCGGAGATCAGGTCCATGACCGAGCTGTCGGCCAGGGTGGTGACGTCGCCGACCTCGCGGTTCTCGGCGACGTCGCGGAGCAGGCGGCGCATGATCTTGCCCGAGCGGGTCTTGGGGAGTTCGGGGACGATCATGATCTGCCGAGGCGTGGCGATCGGGCCGATCACCTTGCGGACGTGCTTGCGCAGTTCGTCCACAATGTCCGCGCCGCCATCACCGGCTTCTTCCTTGAGGATGACGAACGCGCAGACCGCCTGGCCGGTGTCGGCATCCTTGGCGCCCACGACCGCCGCCTCGGCGACCTTGGGGTGGGAGACCAGGGCCGACTCGATCTCGGTGGTGGAGAGCCGGTGGCCCGAGACGTTCATGACGTCGTCCACCCGGCCGAGGACCCACAGGTCGCCGTCCTCGTCCTTCTTGGCGCCGTCGCCGGCGAAGTACCATCCCTGCTCGGCGTACTTCGACCAGTAGGTGTCCTTGAACCGCTCGTCGTCGCCCCAGATGGTGCGCAGCATCGAGGGCCAGGGCCGGGTGAGCACCAGGTAGCCGCCCGAGCCGTTGGGCACCGACTCGCCCTCCTCGGTCACGACGTCGGCGGAGACGCCGGGGATGGGGATCATCGCCGAGCCGGGCTTGCCGTCGGTGACGCCCGGCAGCGGGCTGATCATGATCGCGCCGGTCTCGGTCTGCCACCACGTGTCCACCACCGGGGTGCGGTCGCCGCCGATGACATGGCGGTACCAGACGTAGGCCTCGGGGTTGATCGGCTCACCGACCGAGCCGAGGATCCGCAGCGTCGACAGGTCGTGCTGTGCAGGCACGTCGGTGCCCTGCTTCATGAACGACCGGATCGCCGTCGGAGCGGTGTAGAAGATCGAGACCTTCTTCTCCTCGATGATCTTCCACCAGCGGCCGCGCTCGGGGTAGTCGGGCGTGCCTTCGTAGACCACCTGCGTGACGCCGTTCGAGAGGGGGCCGTAGACCATGTAGCTGTGGCCGGTCACCCAGCC
>DOWL01000238.1:29672-31130 GCA_003519585.1 Nocardioides sp.
GGTGACCCAGCCGACGTCGGCGGTGCACCAGTAGACGTCGGTGTCGGCCTTGAGGTCGAAGACTGCCCAGTGGGTGTACGACGCACCGGTGAGGTAGCCGCCGGTCGTGTGCAGGATCCCCTTGGGCTTGCCGGTCGAGCCGGAGGTGTACATGACGTAGAGCGGGTGCTCGGAGTCGAACGCCTCGGCCGTGTGCTCGGCCGAAGCCTTCCCGACGGTGTCGTCCCACCACACGTCGACGCTCTCGTCCCAGTCGACGTCCTGGCCGGTGCGCTTGACCACCACGACCTTCTCCACGGTGAAGCCGGCCTCGGCCGCCTTGCCGCGCGCCTCGTCGACGGCCGGCTTGAGCGCCGACGGTGCGCCGCGCCGATAGCCGCCGTCGGCGGTGATGACCACCTTGGCCCCGCAGTCGACGATCCGGTCGGCCAGCGCGTCGGAGGAGAACCCACCGAAGACGACGGTGTGCGGGGCGCCGATGCGAGCGCAGGCAAGCATCGCCACGACGACCTCGGGGATCATCGGCATGTAGATCGCGACCCGGTCGCCCTTCGCGACACCCAGCTCGGTCAGCGCGTTGGCAGCCCGGCAGACCTCGTCCTTGAGTTCGGCGTACGTCAGGTCGCGCGCATCGTCCTCCGGCTCACCGACCCAGTGGATCGCGACCCGGTCGCCCAGGCCGTTGTCGACGTGCCGGTCGAGGCAGTTGTACGACGCGTTGATGGTGCCGCCGACGAACCACTTGGCGAACGGCGGGTTGGACCAATCCAGCACCTGGTCCCACGTCGTCGCCCAGTGCAGCCGCTCGGCCTGCTCGGCCCAGAACGCGTCCGGATCGGCCTCGGCCCGCGCGTACGCCTCCTCCTGGAGGTTGGCATGGGCCGCGAGCTCCGCGGGGGGTTCGAACCGCCGGTCCTCCTTGAGCAGGTTGGACAGGGTCTCCTCGGTGCTGGTCACGGGTGTTCTCCTCGTCGCAAGGTGTCTCCAATCACGCTAGCGCCCGGTTCGTCTGCGACCCGACGCGGGCAGCACCCTGTCAGGTCGCAGACGAATCGGCCCGAGTCATTCCCGAGTCAGTGCACCACCGCCTGCTCGGCGCCGGCGCCGGTGAGGGCGCGGACCTCGAGCTCGGTGTAGCGCTCTTCGGCGTCCGGCTCGCGGGCGGTGATCGTGCCGATGTAGCCGAGCAGGAAGGCGAGCGGGATGGAGACGATGCCCGGGTTCTCCAGCGGGAACCACGAGATGTCGATGCTGGTCGGCAGCAGCGACAGGTTCTTGCCGGTCGGGTCGACGCCCTTGCCCGAGACGACCGGGCTGAAGATCACCAGGCCGACCGACGAGATGAGCCCGCCGTAGATCGACCACAGCGCCCCGCGGGTGTTGAACCGCCTCCAGAACATGTTGTAGACGATGGCCGGCAGGTTCGCCGAGGCCGCCACCGCGAAGGCGAGCGCGACC
>DOWL01000182.1:0-2281 GCA_003519585.1 Nocardioides sp.
GGATCAGGCCCTCGTAGTGAGGCCGGCCATCCCCGCCTCAGTCGCATGCCGCGCGCCGCCCGGACCGCCTGCCACCCCCGCCGCCACCGCCGTTCGACCCCGCTCAGGCGCTCTGGCAGCTGCATGCGGCGGGGGTGCTCACCGACGAGGAGTACGCCGAGCTGTACGAACGGATCCGCCCGTGACCGGCCCGGTCCAGGTCGTGGTGGTCGGCTTCGACCGGCCGGAGTGGAACGGCGAGGTGCTGGCCGAGCTCGCCCGGTTGCGGGACGCCGGGACCGTGCGCCTCCTCGATCTGCTGCTGGTCGAGCGCACGGAGGACGGTGCGCTGGTGACCCTGCCGTTCCCGGAAGGTTCACCGTCCGACCTCGGCGTCATGACCGCAAGCCTGCTCGGTGCGTCGGCGGACGATGACGTGCAGGTCGAGGGCGCCAGCTGGTCTCTCGCCGATGCGATCCCGGTCGGCACCACCGCCGCGGTCGCGCTGATCGAGCACCTCTGGGCCGAGCCGCTGCGCGAGGCGATCACCCGCTCCGGAGGTACGCCACTGGACGAGGCGTGGCTGCACCGCGACGACGTCGTGCGGCTCGAAGGACTGCTCGCCTAGACGCCTCCGCGTCATCCTGCGTTCAGGTCCGGGACGCCGACCATCCCTAGCGTCCGCCCGTGACCGATCCTCATCCGCATCTCACGCCCACGGCCAGCCGCCGCCAACTGCTCACCCTCGCCGGTCTCGGTCTGGTCGGCCCCGGCCTCGCGGCCGCTCTCGACGGCGCCGCCGAGGCCGCCGTACCCCAGCCCCGGCTGCGCCCGGCCGGCCCCGAGCTGTCCCTGCCCAGGGGCTTCTCCTACACCACCTTCGGCCGCGCCGGGACGCCGATGAGCGACGGTCTCCCGACGCCGGGCTGCCACGACGGGCAAGCCTTGTTCCGCACCGGCAAGCGCAGCGAGCTGCGGCTGCTCCGCAACCACGAGATCGACCTCGACATCCCGGGGACGACGAAGCAGGCCATCGGGCGCACCCGCGCGTACGACCGAGCAGCGCCGGGCGGCGTCACGTCGAGCCTGTGGAGCTCCCGGTCCGGGCTGGTGGAGAGCGCGCTGGTGCTCAACGGCACGCTGAGCAACTGCAGCGGCTCGCCCACCCCGTGGGGCTCCTGGCTCTCGTGCGAGGAAACCACGGACGGCACGAAGGCCGGCTTCGAGAAGCCCCACGGTTACGTCTTCGAGGTGCCGGCCGACGCGAGCGGACCGATCCAGCCGCACCCGATCAAGGAGATGGGGCGGTTCGAGCACGAGTGCGCGCCCGTCGACCCGCGGACCGGCATCGTCTACATGACCGAGGACAACGGCGACCCCGGTGACGGGTTCTATCGCTTCCTGCCCGACCGGCCCGGCAAGCTGCACCGCGGCGGTCGGCTCCAGATGCTCGCGATCACCGGGGAGCCGCGCTACGACACGGCCTCGGGTCAGCGGGTCGGCGAGTCGCTGCCCTGTCACTGGGTCGACATCGCCCACCCGGACCCGTCCGACGCCGAGGACAACCCCGGCGCGGTCTACCTGCAGGGCCGGCGGCGCGGCGGTGCACGGTTCTACGGCCTCGAGGGCGCGGCTTGGCAGGACGGCGGCGTCGTCTTCGTGGCAAGCGAGGCCGGCGACCACGAGCAGGGCCAGGTGTGGCGCTACGAACCACGCGGTGACCACCGCGGTCGGCTGAAGCTGCTCTACGAATCGCGCAGCGCGAAGGTCCTCAACCAGCCCGACGCGATCGAGGCCAGCGGGAAACGCGATCTCGTCGTGATGGCCGAGGACGGCGACGGCGAGGACCCGGGCGGGACCAACTACCTGCGGGTGCTCACCCCAGGCGGCAAGATCGTCGACCTCGCCCAGGTCATCGAGCCGCTCGACCTGCACTACTGGGCGCCGGAGGACTACCCCAAGCCGGGCAAGTACGGCGCCAGCGAGATGGCCGGGCCGCGGTGGTCGCCGGACGGCTCGAAGCTGTTCGTCAACGTGCAATACCCGGGTGTCACCTGCGTGATCGAAGGGCCCTGGGACCGGTTGCACTGACCCCGCCCGAACCGCAGACAATGGCCCGGTGCCCCTCCGCAAGCTTGGCTTCCTGACCATCGGCCTGTTCGACCCGGCTGACCCCGGTCCCGGCCACGAGACCACGCTGCAGATCATCGAGTTGGGCGAGCGGCTCGGCTTCGACAGCGCGTGGGTGCGGCACCGGCACCTGCAGTTCGGGATCTCGAGCCCGGTCGCCGTACTGGCCGCC
>DOWL01000182.1:2424-21873 GCA_003519585.1 Nocardioides sp.
CTGGCCGCGGCGTCGCAGCGCACCTCCCGGATCGAGCTGGGGACCGCGGTGATCCCGCTCGGCTGGGAGAACCCGTTGCGGCTCGCGGAGGACCTCGCCACCGTCGACGTGCTCAGCGGCGGACGGCTCAACCCGGGCATCAGCGTCGGCCCGCCGTTGCACTGGGACGACGTCCGCGGTGCGCTCTACCCCGATACCGCCGACGCCGAGGACTTCTCCTACGCGCGGGTCGAGCGGCTGCTCCGCTTCGTCCGTGGTCAGCACGCCACCCTGTTTCGGGGCAGGGAGGGGATCGAGGAGTGGTCGGACCGCGTCGAGCCGCACTCCCCGGGGCTCGCGGATCGGCTCTGGTACGGCGGCGCGTCCAGGCGGTCGGCGGAGTGGGCGGGCGACCACGGCATGAACTTCTTGACCAGCAGCGTCGTCAAGATCGACGCGGGCGGCTTCCAGCGACCCGACTTCGCGCGGATCCAGGCTGAGCAGATCACGGCGTACCGCGAACGCCACCCACACGGGCGGGTCTCCCAGGGACTCGTGGTCATCCCCACCGACTCGGCGAGCCCGGACCAGCGGCGGCGCTACCAGGAATATGTCGAGGCCAGACTCCCCCGCACTCGCGAGCCGCAGGGCTCGGCACAGCTGTTGTTCTCGCCCGACCTCATCGGTACCTCCGACCAGCTCGCCGAGCAGCTGCACGCCCACGCCGGCTACCAACTGGTCGACGAAGTGGCGTTCGCGCTCCCGTTCAGCTTCGAGCCCGACGACTACCTGCAGCTGCTCACCGATCTGGCCGAGCGGCTCGGCCCCGCACTCGGCTGGTCGCGGGCAGACTGAGCCCCATGCGAGCGGCGCTGGGCACCCTGGTGTTCTTCGTGCTCGCGCCCGGCGGCAACGCAGTCCTGGTGCCCTGGCTCATCACGGGATGGGACGACCCATACAGCGGTCTGCTAGGCGTGCTCGGCATCGCGCTGATCGTGGCTGGCACGGCCGTGGTGGTCGCCTCGTTCGTGCAGTTCGTCGTCGAGGGCCGCGGCACGCCTGCGCCGGTCGCTCCGACGGAAGAGCTGGTCGTCGGCGGTCTCTACCGCTACGTCCGCAACCCGATGTACGTCGGCGTCGCCAGCGCAATCGCCGGACAGGCGCTGCTGTTTCGCAGCGTCGGCGTCACGGTCTGGCTGATCGTCTTCCTGGTCGCGGTGATCGGCTTCGTCAAGGGCTACGAGGAGCCGCGACTGGCCGAGCAGTTCGGCGCGTCGTACGACCGTTACCGGGCCGCCGTTCCCGGCTGGTGGCCGCGCATCACGCCGTATCGCACGCGCTAGCTGCGGTACGTCGCCAGCCGATCCACGGCCTCGTCGTACTCCTCGACCAGGGCAGCCATCACCTCGGCCACCGGTCGCACGGCGTTCATCCGGCCGACGATCTGGCCGATCGGCATCGAGATGACGTCGGGGTCGTTGGAGGCGTTGATCCGGTTGTGGGCCTGCGCCACGAGCAGGTTCTGGAGCGGCATCGGCAGCGGTTCGGGAGCGTCGGCCTCGGCCCAGGCCTCGGTCCACTTGGTCTTGAGCAGCCGGGCCGGCTTGCCGGTGTAGATCCGGGTGCGGACGGTGTCGGAGGAGGTGGCGCGGGTGAAGGCGGTCTCCCAGCCCTGGTTGGAGGTCAGGTTGCGGTACTCCTCGGTGCCGAGCCAGATCGAGCCGGTCCACACACCCTGGGCGCCGAGGGCCAGCGACGCGGCCACCTGGCGGCCCGAGCCGATGCCGCCGGCGCCGAGGACCGGTACGTCGGGGCCGACCGCGTCGACGATGTCGGGGGTGAGCACCATCGAGGCGACCTCACCGGTGTGGCCACCGGCCTCGTAGCCCTGGGCCACGATGATGTCGACGCCGTTGGCGACGTGGGAGAGCGCGTGCTTGGCGGCACCGGCCAGCGCGGCCACCTTGATGCCGTGCTCGTGCGCCTTCTCGATCACGTCGACCGGGGGCGACCCGAGCGCGTTGGCGATCAGCACCGGCCGGTGCTGGAGCGCGGCGTCGAGGTGCGAGCGCGCCACCGAGTGCAACCAGCCGAGGACCCCTTCCCGCCCCTCGCCCTCCGGCAACGGTGGAACGCCCAGCTTGAGCAGCGTCTGGTCCACGAACTCCCGGTGCGCCTGCGGGATCAGCGCCGCGAGGTCGACCGAGGTGCCCTCGGTCGGGACCTTCATCGGCATCACGATGTCGACGCCGTACGGCTTGCCGTCGGTGTGGTCGTCGAGCCAGTTCAGCGTCGCGTCGAGCTCGTCCGCGTCGTTGAACCGCACGCAGCCGAGCACGCCCAGACCGCCGGCCCGCGAGACCGCTGCGGCGACGTGCTCCGACGGGGTGAAGGCGAAGATCGGGTAGTCGATCCCGAACTCGTCACACAGCGGTGTGCGCACCGAGTGCCAACTCCTTGGCCTTGGGGTATTGCGCCTTGCCCGTCGCGTTGCGCGGCACTTGCGGCACGATCGTCAGCGAGCGCGGCAGCTTGTAGCCCGACAGGTGCGTGCGCAGGAAGTCGCGCAGCTCGTCGAGATCGAGCGAGGCATCCTCGCGCAGCTCGACGACGGCGGCTACGGATTGGCCGAACTTCTCGTCGGGGATGCCGACCACGAGACAGTCGTAGACGGCCGGATGCGCCTTGACCGCCATCTCGACCTCCTCGGGGTAGACCTTCTCCCCTCCGGTGTTGACGCAGTTGGAGCCTCGGCCGAGCAGCGTGATCCGGTTGCCCTCCTCGATCCGGGCCATATCGCCGGGCACCGAGTAGCGCTGACCGTCGATCTCCAGAAACGTCCGGGCGGACTTCTCGGGGTCCTTGTAGTAGCCGACGGGGACATTGCCGCCGCGGGCGAGCCGGCCGGTCCGGCCGATGTCGGTCGCCGGGTCGAGCACCCGGCCGTCGTCGTCGAGCACCACCGTGCCGGGGCCGATCCCCACGACCGGGCCGTCGGTGGAGATCTGCTCCTTGTCCTGCATGCCCATCCCGTGGAAGCCGGTCTCGGTGGCGCCGACCGAGTCGGTGAATATCCCCTCCGGGAACGCCGCGATCCAGCGCCTCTTCACGTCCGGGCTGAAGATCGCGGCGCTGCTGGAGATGACGAACAGGCTGGACGCGTCGTACGGCGTGCCGGAGGCGGCGCGGCGCTCGTACTCCTCGATCAGCGGGCGGGCCATCGCGTCGCCGGTCATGAAGATGAGCTGGACCTTGTCGCGCTCGATGACCTCCCACGTCCGGGCCGCGTCGAACTTGGGCTCCAGCACCGTCAGGTGGCCTGCGAACAGGTGCATCAGCAGGCCGGCCTGGGCGCCCCCGTGCATGAGCGGGCTGAGGGGGAAGGTGACCATCCGCGGGTCGGTGGCCTGCTGCGACTGGGCGTACTCCTCCAGCGGCTCGCCGGTGTAGAAGTCGATGCCGCCGCCGAGGACCCGCCAGAAGTCCTCGTGCCGCCACATCACCCCCTTGGGGAAGCCGGTGGTGCCGCCGGTGTAGATGATGTGGATGTCGTCGCCGCTGCGCTCCTCGAAGTCGCGCTCGGCGCTCTGGTCGGCGTACGCCTCGGCCAGCGTCACGCCGCCGAACGACGCGATGTCCCGTCCGTCGTCCGGGTCGGTCGCGTCGGGCAGTGCGACGAACGTGTGCAGCTTGGCGTGCTTGGGTGCGCACCTGGCCACCAGATCGGCGTAGGTGCGCTCGAAGAGCAGGGCCACCACATCGGCGTTGTCGAAGAGGTAGTCGAGCTCGCCCTCGACGTAGCGGTAGTTGACGTTGATCGTGGTGGCGCGCAGCTTGACGGTGGCCAGGACCGCGACGACGTGCTCGATGGAGTTCTTGGAGTAGATCGCGACGTGATCACCCGCGGCGACCCCGCGCGAGGCCAGGAAGTGGGCAAGCCGGTTGCTGTCGCGCTCCAGCTCGGCGTACGTCGCCACCCGGTCTCCCACCTTGAGGGCGGGGTTGTCCGGTACGGCGTCGACAGCGTGCTCGAAGAGGTCTGCGATGTTCAGCGCCACGGCGGCAAGACTAGAACACGTTCTCGTTCTTGACTACGCTCGCCGTGTGTCCTCCCCTGATGTGACCCAGCCTGTGACCCAGCCTGCAACCCAGCCCGCAACCCAGCCGCATGCGCTCGTCGAACAGGACGGCCACAAGCTCGTCGTCACGATGAACCGGCCCGAGGCCCGCAACGCCCTGTCCGGGGAGATGCTCGCGATCATGTCGGATGCCTGGGACCGGGTGAACGAGGACCCAGAGATCCGGGTCTGCATCCTCACCGGCGCCGGCGGCTACTTCTGCGCGGGGATGGACCTCAAGGCGGCGAACCAGAAACCGCCGAGCGAGAGCTTCGAGTCCGGGGCGTACGACCCGACCGTCATCAAGCCGCTGCTCAAGGGGTTCCGGCTCACCAAGCCGCTCGTCGCCGCGGTCGAGGGGCCAGCGATCGCCGGCGGCACCGAGATCCTGCAGGGCACCGACATCCGGGTGGCCGGCGAATCGGCCAAGTTCGGCGTCTCCGAGGCCCGCTGGTCGCTCTACCCGATGGGTGGCTCGGCGGTCCGGCTCCCCCGCCAGATCCCCTACACGGTCGCCGCCGAGCTGCTGCTCACCGGAAGGCACATCCTGGCGCCCGAGGCCAAGGAACTCGGGCTGATCGGCCACGTGGTCCCCGACGGTCAGGCCCTGGCCAAGGCGCACGAGCTCGCCGACCTGGTCGCTGCCAACGGCCCGCTCGCCGTCCAGGCGATCCTCAAGACGATGCGCGACTCCGAGGGCAGGCACGAGGAGGAGTGCTGGGCCGACGACGCCCGGGTGGGCGCCGCGGTGTTCTCGTCCGAGGACGCCAGGGAGGGTCCGCGCGCCTTCGCCGAGAAGCGACCCGCGGAGTTCCGAGGGAAGTAGGGGTCGCGCCACATACCTCCACATACCGCCACATACGCTGTCGCCCGTGATGGTCCGGGAGCGCTGTTCTTCGCCGCGTTCCTCGTGTTCGCCGTCGTGGCCCTCGTCTTCAGCTACCTCTCGGCCAAGCAGCGGCGAGAAGAGCTCCAGGTCTTCGCGCTCTCCCGCGGCTGGCGCTACGAGCTGGAGCAGCCGCGGCTGGTGGACCGGTTCACCGGTGCGCCGTTCGGGATCGGGTTTGGGCGCCGCGCGTACAACGTGCTCTACGGCAGCCACGACGGGCGCGACCTGGTCGCGTTCGACTACGAGTACAAGACCCAGACCAGCAACGGGAAGCAGACCACGACCCAGGTGCACCGGCTCTCTGTGCTCGGGTTGTCGATGGGCGTGCCGATGCCGACGCTGAGGGTGGATCCCGAGAACTTCCTGGACCGGTTCGTGGGCCGGATCTCAGGCACCGACATCGACCTGGAGTCAGAAGAGTTCAACCGGGCGTTCACGGTGAGTTGCCCCGACCGGAAGTTCGCCTCCGACGTGCTGCACCCGCAGATGATGGAGTACCTCCTCCAGCACCGGCAGCTGGGCTGGCGGTTCGAGCGCGACTCGATGCTGATGATCTCCACAGGCGGCCGGACACCGGCGCAGATCGACGCCACTCTGGCGGTCATGGACGGGATCTCCGACCGGGTGCCGGAGTTCGTCTGGCTGCGACTCAAGGGATTGGGCTAGGCGCGATGGACATCATGGTGCTGGCGATCCTCGCCGTCGTCGTCCTGCTGATCGTCGGCCTGATCGTCAGCTACAACCGCTTCGTCCGGCAGCGGACCTTGGTCGAGGAGTCCTGGGGCGGCATCGACGTCGAGCTGTCTCGGCGTCACGATCTGATCCCCAACCTGGTCGAGACAGTGCGTGGGTACGCCGCCCACGAGCGTGAAGTCCTCGAACTACTGGTCCGGGCTCGCGAGGACGCGACCGCGCACCGCGACGACCGCCCGCACGCTCGGGAGGGGTTCGAGGACTCCGTCGGCCGCGCGCTGCAGTCGGTACTGGCCCGCGTCGAGGCCTACCCCGATCTCAAGGCCAGCTCGAACTTCCTGTCCCTCCAACGCGAGCTCACGCTCACGGAGGATCGGATCGCGGCGGCGCGGCGGTTCTACAACGGCAACGTCCGCGCGTACAACACCCGGGTCCGGACCTTCCCGTCCAACCTGATCGCATCGGCGTTCGGCTTCGCGCCGCGCGACTTCTTCGAGCTGACGGACCCGGCTACAGCATCCGTGCCAGGTGTCGATCCCGCTGGATGACGGTGTGCTTGAGCACCAGCCCGATGTGCAGCGCGAGCATCACGAAGAACGCGAGGTGCGCGGCCACATGCAGGCCGACCCAGTCGTCGCTCTCGACCACGAGCAGCAGCCCCGTGATCGGGATGACGAAGAGCAGGAGCAGCAGTGCCTTTTCCAGCCACGCCTCCAAGAAGCGCTCCGACGCGCTCAACGCATCGGCCCAGGGCGGCAGTCCGCCGACCCGTCGCCAGCTCACCCGGAGCACGGCCATCGCCAGGATCGCGAGCCCGAGGACGACGTGCAGCCCGGAGGGTGAGTCGTCAGCCGCGTCGTCCAGGGCGTCCTCGCGCCGGTCGAGTTCGTCCTCGCAGCGCTCCTCGTCGGGTCGGTCGTCGCACAGCTTCTTCGCGTCGTGCACCCGGTCGGCAGCCGCGTCGGCGGCGGCGTTCTCGGTCGTCATCGTGTAGCCGACGACGAATTGCCCGACGATCAGCCCGAAGGTCAGCCAGTGCAGGAGTTTGCTGACCCAGCCGTATCCGTGGTCCCCGTTCCGCGCCGGCATGCGCGCAAGGTACCCGCCACTGCACCCGCCCCTAGCGGAAGGCCATGAACTGCGGCGGCGCCGCGATGCACCACGCCATCCCCGAGCGGTCGATGAGCTGACCGATCAGCAGCAGCTCCGGGACCAGCGTCGCGAGCTGTTCCCGGGTGAGGACGGCGTATCTGCTAGCCAATGCTGGTGCTATCCGACACTGCGCTCGCCGGTCCAGTACTGCGCGCGCAGCGCCTTCTTGTCGGGCTTGCCTAGCCCGGTCAACGGCAGCGCCTCGGTGGCGATCACCTGCTTGGGCGACTGCACCGAGCCCTTGCGCTCCTTGACCATCTCCTGGATCTCGTGAACCACGTCGTCGGTGAGCTCGTGGCCCTCCCGGAGGACGACGATCGCGGTGACCGCCTCGCCCCACCTGTCGTCCGGCGTCCCGATCACGCCGACCTGCGCGATCGCGGGATGTTGAGCCACGACGTCCTCGACCTCACGCGGGAAGACGTTGAAGCCGCCGGTCACGATCATGTCCTTGGTGCGGTCGACGATGTACCAGAAGCCGTCCTCGTCCTCGCGGGCCACGTCACCGGTGTGCATCCAGCCGTCCCGGAACGTCTCGGCGGTGACCTCGGGCAACTTCCAATAGCCACCGCACAGCAGCGGGCCGGCGACGCAGATCTCCCCCGGCTCGCCCTGCGGCACCGGGTTGCCGTCCTCGCCGAGCAGCGCCGTACGCAGGAACGCCGAGGGCTTGCCACAGCTGCTCAGCCGGGCGTCGCCACCGGTGACGTGGTCGTCCTTGGCGAAGTAGGTGATCACCATGGGCGCCTCGGACTGGCCGTAGTACTGCGCGAAGATCGGGCCGAACCGGTCGATGGCCTCCTTGAGCCGCACCGGGTTGATGGCGCTTGCGCCGTAGTAGACGGTCTCGAGCGAGGACAGGTCCCGGGTCCGCGAGTCGGGGTGATCCATCAGCGCGTAGAGCATCGACGGAACCAGCATGGTGGCGGTGATCCGCTCCCGTTCGATGAACTCCAGCACCTCCGCCGGATTGAACGACGACAGCACGTAGAGCGAGCCGCCCTTGATCACCGTCGGCGCGAAGAAGGCCGCGCCCGCATGCGAGAGCGGCGTACACATGAGGAACCGCGGGCTCTCCGGCCACTCCCACTCGGCCAACTGGATCTGGGTCATCGTGCTGAAGGACTGGGTGAGCCCGATGACGCCCTTGGGGTTGCCGGTCGTCCCCCCGGTGTAGGTGATCGAGGTCATGTGATCGGGCGGCAGGACGACGGCTGCCAGTGGCTGGGGATCGTGGGTGGCCGCCTCGGCGACCAGGTCCGTGCCGACCTCCGCCAGCGCCTCGGGCACCGGCCCGATGGTCAGCACCTGCGTGAGCCCCGGACACCTCTCGAGCAGCCCGACGGCCCGCTCGGTGAAGACCGGGTCGACGATCAGCGTGGTGATCTCGGCGTCGTTGATCACGTAGGCGTGGTCGTCGACCGAGCCCAGCGGGTGCAGGGAGGTACGTCGATAGCCCTGAGTCTGGCCGGCGCCGAGGATGAACAGCACCTCGGGACGGTTGAGGGCGAGTAGCGCGCCCGCCGTACCGGTGCCGGCGCCGAGCGCCTCGAACGCCTGGACGTACTGGCTGATCCGCTCCGCCACTTCGCTGCCGGTGAGCGAGATGTCCCCCAGGTGGATCACCGGCTTGGCGCGGTGCCGCTTGAGCGCGGCGACAAACAGGTGTCCGTTGTGGGTGCCGACCCGCATCGGGTCGTCGAGGTCCGCGGGGCCGGTCGGCGCGGTCGTGGCGGTCATGCGCCCGAGACTAGAACGTGTTCCAGTTCCGGGCAATCGTCGTGGCGCTCACTCAGCTGGGCTCAGGTCGCCAGCCGGAGCAGCGCTCCGTCCAGTGCGGTGGTGAGCGCGTCGAAGGCACCCGCCTCGCGCAGCTCGCGGGCGACCTGCTCGTTGACGCCGCCAGGGGTGGCGTACTCCCCTGCCAGCTCGGCGAAGTCCGGCGGGTCCGCCGACCGGAGCGAGCCGAGCGCGCCGGCGTACGTCGCCGCGACGTAGCGGCTGCCGTCGGCCGCGGAGATCCCCTGCGTGCGGAGCCACGCGGCCTGGGTGTCGAGGTAGGCGAAGAACCCGGCCAGCGTCGCCGACGTCGCCGAGAGCGCCTCGTAGGCGGTCACATCCTCGACCTCGAGCGTCCCGCCGAGGCGGTCGAACAGGGCGCGGGCCTCGGCGAGCGGCGGATGTACGGCGGTCAGTCCGGCCCGGTCGGCTACGGGCGGCATCGGCACCGAGCGGCACGCGCGGGTGGCCGGCGCGACCAGCTCCAGGAGCCGCGGCATGCCCAGTGCGGCCGTGGCGCTGACGACCACATGGTCGGGCCGCCAGCTGAGCGCGCCCAGCTGATCGGCCGCCGCGACGGGCAGGCAGACCACCACCACCTGGCTCGCGTCGAGGACGGCCTGGTTGTCCGGCGCCACCGAGACTGCGTCGTACCGCTCGGCGAGCTCGGCGGAGGTCGCGGCGCCACGCGGCGAGAGGATCGCGCGCGGCGGCGCCGCGACTCCCTCGCACAGGCCGGTGACGATGGCGCGGGCGATCGAGCCGATACCGAGGAGGCCGTAGCTGGTTGACATGCCCCCAGTGGTATCAGTCGCGCGTGTGCGCGCTCCTCCGGGGCATCAATCCCGACACCAACCTGGAGGAGACCATGGCGAACGTGACCCGCATCGACTGGAGGGTCGAGACCGGACACCAGTGGTGGAGCGGCACCGACGACACCGTGAAGATCGAGATCTGGCGCGACTCCACGCTCATCAAGCGACTCAACCTCGAGCCCGGCGACACCTCACGGCTCGACCGCAGCGAGAACACCAACTACTACTGGGTCTTCCAGGACCCCGACGGCCTCGGGGTGTCGGTGTCCGGCACCGTCGTGCCCTACAGCGTCTCGTTCCCGAACGGCGTGAACGGTCATCTCAAGGTCAAGCTGGTCGCCAAGGGCGACGACGCCTGGGAGAAGATCGCGATCGACAGCACGGTGACGACCGGGCAGCTCAAGCACGTCCCCGGGACCATCGACAGCATGAAGTGGATCGAGGACTACGACTCGTTCTACTTCGGCCAGGACGTCGTGCTCAGCACCGACTCCGACGAGGGCTACACGACCTGGACGCTCAACTACTGAGCTGAGCGGCCTGCTGGAGCGCGGACATCGTCGCCGGTTGGTCGGCTGCCGGGTGGCCGAGGCAGACGACCAACTCGGGGCGTACGCCGGGTGCGAGGCCGAGCAGCCGGCCGACGGCGGCACGGCTGAACGACGTCACCGGGCAGGCGCCGAGCCCGACGGCATGGGCGGCCAGCAGCAGGGTCGCGGCGGTGGTGCCGACGTCGACGTAGAGACCGCGCCAGTCGGGGTCGAATCCGAAGTCGGCGGCCCGGGCGGTGTCGACACAGACCACCAGCGCGGCCTGCGGCCGCGGGACCATGCCGGGTGAGACGAGCCGCAGCAGCCGCAGCAGCAGCGGGTCGGTCACCGGGACCACCGGCTGGAGACGTCGGTTGCCCGCGCTCGGTGCCCACCGTGCGGCGGCCAGGACCTGGTCGAGATCGTCGGACGCGACCGGCTCGTCGCTCATGCTGCGCGTGACCCGCCGGGTGCGGATCGCGTCGTAGACCGGCTGGGCGGTCCCGGATCGTTCGGTCACGACGGATCCGGGTGCGGGCTGCGGCCGTGCGTCTCGAGCAGCGCATCGGCCGCAAGCGCGCAGAGCGCATCGAGCCGCTCGACGTACTCCGTGCGGTCCCTGGTCGGCGTGGCCGTCGGCTCGATAGCCCCGAGCTCGCGCAGGAGGCGGGACAGCGCGGGACCCGACGCGTCCAAGACCTCGGGTGGCAGTTGCTCGGTGAGTCGCCGAGCACCGGTCAGCAGCCGCATCGGGCCATACTCGCGGGCCTCGTCGACCTGCGTCCGGGCCGCGGTGACGAGGTAGGTCAGGATCTCCAGCACCGCCGCTGTGGAGAGGACGGGGCGATCAGGCGGGTCAGCGGTCGAGGGCACGCTCCATGGTGGCGGGTGTGTCGACCCGGCGCCATCGGCTGGCCCATCAGCTGGCCCATCAGCTGGCCCGGACCCGCCCGAAGAGCCGGGTCGCCCACCAGAAGCAAAAGACGGTGATCAGCACGCACCACCCGATCGCCCACCACAGGTCCGAGCCCGGAGCGCGGCCGTCCAGGAAGGCGCGGAGGGTCTCGATGATCGGGGTGAACGGCTGGTGCTCCGCGACCCAGGCCAGCCCGCTCGGCATCGAGTCGGTGGGGACGAATGCACTGGAGAGGAACGGCAGCAGGATCAGCGGCATCGGCGCGTTGCTGGCCGCCTCGACGCTGCCGCTCGCCAGTCCGAGCGCGACGCACAGCCAGGTCACCGCCCACCCCATCAGCAGCAGGATCGCCGCGGCGCCGGCCCACCCCGCGAGCGAGGCGTCGCTGCGGTAGCCGAGCCCGAGCGCGATGGCGAGGACGACCACCAGCCCGAAGACGGTCTGGGCCATCGCGGCCAGCACGTGGCCGGTCAGCGGTGCCGATCGCGCGATCAGAAGGGTGCGGAACCGGTCGATGATCCCCTCGGTGGAGTCCTTCGCGACCAGGATCGCGGTGCTGTTCGCGACGGAGACCACGGTCAGCACCAGGATCGCCGGGGTGAGGTAGAGGAGGTAGTCCGCGCGCGGGTCGGTGCTGGTGGCGCCGCCCGGCAGGCCCGCGCCGAGCGTGCCGCCGAAGACATAGACGAACAGCAGCAGGAACACCACCGGCATCCCGATGATCATCAGCGTGAGCGACGGGTAGCGGACCAGGTGCCTGAGGTTGCGGCGCAGCAGCGTGGCCGAGTCGCGGGCGGTGTAGGTCAGGGTGCTCATCGGGGCGCCTCCTGGTCGTGGTGGTCGTCGTGGTGGTGGTCGTCGTGGTCGTCGGTGGCCGGGTGGCCTGTGAGCGCGAGGAAGACGTCGTCCAACGTCTCTCCGCCGGCGCGTTCCTTGAGCTCGGCTGGACTGCCCTCGGCGACCAGCCGGCCGTTGTCCAGCAGCCCCACGGTCTCGGCGAGCTGGTCGACCTCGTCGAGGTACTGGGTGGTGAGCAGGATCGTCACGCCCTCGGTGAGCAGCTCTCGCACGATCTGCCATAGGTCGCGGCGGCTGCGCGGGTCGAGTCCGGTGGTCGGCTCGTCGAGGAAGATCACCGCCGGCCTGCTGACCAGGGTCATGGCCAGGTCCAACCGCCGCTTCATGCCGCCGGAGTACGTCGCCGCGCGCCGGTCCGCGGCGTCCGTGAGCCCGAACCGCACCAGCAACTCGTCGACCCGCGCTCGGGCATCGGGCTTGCGCAGGTGCGCGAGGTCCGCCATCAGCCGGAGGTTCTCGCGCCCGGTCAGCAGCTCGTCGACGGCCGAGAACTGCCCGGTCATGCCGATCGAACGGCGGACCTCGTTCGCCCGCGCGCGGACGTCGTACCCGCAGACGCGAGCCTCGCCCCCATCGGCGGTCAGGAGCGTGGCCAGGATCCGGATCATCGTGGTCTTGCCCGCACCGTTGGGACCGAGCAACGCATAGACGGTGCCCGTCGGCACGGCGAGATCGATGCCGCGCAGGACCTGGTGCTCGTCGTAGGACTTGGTGATCCCCGCGACCTCGATCGCAGGAGCGGTGTGCTGGGTCATGCGAGCAGCGTGGGGGGTTGACGCTGCGTCAAGGTCAAGCCCGCGCGTCCGGTGGTTGAGAGCCCGGAGGCGCCCCAGCGCCGACGGAGTCGACCGTCCCCCGCAGCGTCGGCACCCGCTCCCCCCGGTCGGGACCGACCGACACCCCCGCGCGAAGAGTCACCTACATCTCCAGCGCGCCTACCGGTTGACCCCGTCGCGGCGCGACGTTCGGCGGTGGCAGCTCCCCGCCCTCGAAGTGCTGGAGGTGCGGCGGCTCGGGAGTCGGGCATTGAGCACTCACAGAGGCGTCACCCGCCCGTCGGGGCAGCGGTCACACTCGCTGCTGTGTGCCACCCAGTTCCGCTTGCATGGAGTGCACGCGAGGTAGACGGCTGCCGCGCAGTCGCAGCCCTCGATGGTGCAGATGACGGTGTAGCGGAAGGTAGCCTGCCGGCCGCAGCGCTGGTCGCCGTGACGGCACTGGCACCTCGGTCCCTTGCTGCGCAGCGCCCTCGCCACCGGGTCGTCGCGCATGTCACCGGCACGGCTCTGTGTCGCTTCCCTGGGTGTCGTCCTCCGTCGCTTCTGCGCGGTCCTGCTCGTCATCGTTCCTCCTGTCGTCGGGTTCGACGACCACCTTCGAGACGGGCGCGGACATTCCACCGAGAAGCGCGTGATACCTGTGGATGACGGCGTCTGCTACGCATTCTGTGGACGCTGAGCGGACGCGCCAGTTCAAGCTGCTTCGCCGCCTCACTGCGTGGGTACCACGGCTGGTTGGCGACGTCGCCAACCTCTGGAGGCGAACATGACCGATCCCGCAGGACCTGTTCGAGTCGCTCTGGTCAACGACCACATGCTCGTGGTCAAAGGGCTTGCCGCCATGCTGGCGCCTTTCCACGAACGCGTCAGGCTCGTCGAGCTCGACAGCCGCCGTGCCCCGCCGAAGGACGTGGACGTCGTCCTCAAGGACGCCTTCGGCATGGTCGACGACCTGCGCGAATTCGTCGCCGCCGCGACCTCACCGGTCGTGGTCTTCGCGCTCACCACCGACCGCCGAGCCGTCGATGCGGCGTTGGAGGCGGGCGCGGCGGGCTACGTCTCCAAGGGCGTCTCCAGCCCGACGCTCGTCACCGCGCTCGAACGCGTGCACGCCGGCGAGCGGGTCCTCGAGCTGAACCCGGGCGACCGCCTTCCGAATCCCGAGCAGGACTGGCCCGGTCACGTCGTCGGCCTGAGCAACCGTGAGGCGGAGGTGCTGAGCATGATCTGTCGGGGCATGAGCAACCCACAGATCGCAGAGGCGCTCTATCTCGGCATCAACACCATCAAGACGTACGCGCGCACGCTGTACCGGGCGATCGGTGTCACCAACCGCGCCCAGGCGGTCGTCTGGGGCGTCCGCCACGGGTTCGCCCCGCGGGCCGCCCGGATCCGGCCCGACGAGGACTGACCCCTCGACAACCGTGGTCTGACGGATGGACGACCCCTCCGCTGGGGGGAGTCGAAGGGGCCGTCCGGTCTCCGTCGCAGAGGCGCAGAAGGAGACTGCGAACCGGCCTCGTGGGACCGCGACCGCGCTCGCACTGCGCACCTTCACCCGACGTCCGGATCGTTGACAAGACAGGCCAGACAATTCACACCGTCGGGTGAAGTCCTGGCCCACCCGACCGGGTGAACCCGACGCGATCGGTTTCGAGCGCGGTCATCCCTGACCAACAGTTCTCGCCAATCGTCGTGCCGGGCCGCCAAGAGGCCCGGCGAGGAGGGAACTCAATGTCGCATCTCTGGGCGGCACGGATCGCCGTCGTCACCATCAGCGTCCTCGGCTCCGCGTTGTCGGTCGGTACGCCGGCCCACGCGGACACCTACACACCTGGGTCATCGAGCCAGGACTTCACCACCGATGCCGGCGGCTGGACCTCCGCGGCCAGCTACGACGGGCTGTGCGTGCCCGGCGTGCTCTGCCCGACCGTCACCAACGGCTACACACCCAGCGGCGGCGCCGACGGCAACGGCTACCTCGCCACGCACTTCGACGCCCTGCTCACCACTGTCGCGGCCACGGTCGTCGGCACCTGGGAGAGCCCGGCATTCGCTTACCAGGGCAACGCGGGCAAGGTCCCCGCGACCGCCAAGCTCAACCTCAACATCCGTCCCGCACTCGGTGCCCTTATCGGCGTCTCAGTGCTTCCTGACGCCAGCTTCCGTGTGGACCTGGTCGAACAGGGCACCGGCCGGGTGGTGAGTGCCATCCCCTCCACCAAGCTCACCGCCTCGACCGAGTGGACAGCCGTGCCGACCGCGTCGATCGATCCCACACTGCTGACGATCGGCAACTCCTACACGATCCGGATCACCACGACCGACCACTCGGTCGCCGCACTGGGCACCGCCGTCGAGGTCGGCTACGACAACGTCCGGCTCACGACCGCGGGCACCGCGGCCGACGTCGGGACCGGCGGCACGGGTGGTGGCGGTGGCGAGCACACCGTCACGACCATCACGACCCGCGAGCAGTTGCGCGAGCTGGCCACCACGATGCTTCCCGGCTCCGTTCGGGTGATCGGGAACGGGCGCCAGGTCAAGGTCAGGGTGCGCTGCCCGCAGGTGGTCGCGCCGCAGGCATGCGGACTGCGGCTCCAGGGCCTCTCGGCCGGCAAGCACTCACGCCCGGCCACCAACCGCAAGCACGTGCAGGTGCGGGCGGGCGGTCACCGCGTCGTGAAGCTGCGAGTCCGGCCGAAGTACGTCGCGGCATACCAGCACGGACTCCGTCGCGTGTGGCTGACCGAGCAGGTCCGGGTCGGCGAGTTGGTCGTCACGGTGCGCAAGCGAGTTCGTCTTTGGCATTGATCCCACTTGCGCCATTGGCACTAAATTCGATAGACATTGTCTAGATCCACTATAGAAGGTGGGGGCCGCGATGCGCTCGCGGCCCCCACCCTCTGCGTCAGGCCAACAGCTCCGCGATCCGGCGTACCTCGTCGGCCGTGCGGCAGCTGAGCAGAAGCGTGCTCACGCCGGTCTCCTCCCACTGTGCGACCCGCTCCTTGACCTCACCGGGGCTGCCGATGATGTGCATGTCGTCGACCAGCTCGTCAGGGATCAGCGCGGTGGCTCGGCCCTTCTCGCCGGCCAGGTAGAGCTTCTGCACCTCGCCGGCCAGCTCCTCATAGCCCATCCGCACGAAGACCTGGTTGTGGAAGTTCGCCTCCTGCGCACCCATGCCGCCCATGTACAGCGAGACGAACGGCCGCATCGCGTCGAGGACGGCGGCCTTCTCCTCGGCCGATGAGACCACCTGGAGATGACAGGTGGCGGCGATCTCGAAGTCGGCGCGGGTACGCCGCGCGCCCGGGCGCGCGAACCCCTCGTCCAGCCACGGTTGGTACATCGCCGCCGACTTGGGGGTATAGAAGATCGGGATCCAGCCGTCGGCGATCTCGGCGGTCTGGGCGACGTTCTTGGGCCCTTCCGCGCCGAGCCAGATCGGGATGTCCGAGCGCAGCGGGTGCACGATCGACTTCAGCGGCTTGCCGAGACCCACCGCGCCCTCGCCGACGTACGGCAGCGGGTGGTGCGGGCCGGAGTTGGTGACGGGCGCCTCACGGGCCAGCACCTGGCGGATGATGTCGACGACCTCGCGGGTGCGGGCCAGCGGCTTGGCGAACGGCGCGCCGTACCATCCCTCCACCACCTGTGGCCCACTCACGCCCATGCCGAGGACGACCCGTCCGCCGCTCAGGTGGTCGAGGGTGAGCGCGTGCATCGCGATCGAGGTCGGGGTCCGCCCCGACATCTGCACGATCGAGGTGCCCAGTCGAACCCGGGAAGTCTCCCGGCCCCACCAGGCCAGCGGCGTGAACGCGTCGGAGCCCCAGGCCTCCGCGGTGAAGATCGCGTCGAAGCCGGCCTCCTCCGCGGCCGCCACCAGCTCGCCCACTCCGGGCGGCGGCGCCGCTCCCCAGTAGCCCAGCTGCAGTCCCAGCTTCATCGCCCACACCTCTCTGAAGACCTTGATTCAGATTAGAACGTGTTCTAGTTTGCACTGCATGCCCAGAACTCTCTCGGCGCCGGTCACCGTAGCGTTCGACTACACCCGCTCTACCGGCCCGGTGCTCGGCCGGTTCCTGGCCGGACTTCGGGACGGGGTGGTGATCGGCGGCCGTACGTCGGAGGGCCGGGGGGTCGTCCCGCCGCTGGAGTTCGACCCGGTGACCCACGCCGCCACCGAGGAGTTCGTGCAAGTGGCCGACACCGGGACCGTGACCTCGTGGACCTGGGTCCCCGAGCCGGTCAAGGGTCAGCCCCTGGACCGGCCGTTCGCGTTCGCGCTGGTCACCCTCGACGGTGCCGACGCTCCCCTGCTGCATGCGCTGGACGTCGCCTCGCCCCAGGACGTGCAGACCGGGATGCGGGTCCGGATCCGGTGGCGGGCCGAGCGGAAGGGCGACATCACCGACATCGAATGTTTTGAACCAGACCGCACGGTGGCTGAGGTGCGAGGAGCGCCAGCGACGAGCCTCGAAGCCTCCGGTGCGGAGGTCACGGGCACCGTGGTCCCGGTCGAATTGGACTACATCTACGCCGCCTCGCCCGAGGAGTCGCTGTTCTATACCGCGCTCAGCGAGGGGCGGCTGGTCGGGCAGCGGTGCCCGTCGTGCGGCAAGGTCTACGTCCCACCCCGCAGCGCGTGCCCGGCCGACGGGACGCCCACCGCGGAGGAGGTGCCGCTCCCCGACACCGGGACGGTCACGACCTTCTGCATCGTCAACGTGCCGTTCCTCGGGCAGCGGATCACGCCGCCCTACGTATCGGCGTACATCCTGCTCGACGGCGCCGACATCGCCTTCCTCCACCTGATCCTCGACATCCCTGCCGACGAGGTCCGGATGGGGATGCGGGTCAAGGCGGTGTGGAAGCCGAGGGACGAGTGGGGCACCACGATCGAGAACATCAGCCACTTCGCGCCGACCGGCGAGCCGGACGCCGACTACGAGACCTACAAGGTGCACCTGTGAGGCTGACCAACGGGGGCTTGGGATGAGAGACATTGCGGTCGTGGGCTTCGCCCAGCGACAGATGGCCGAGTTCGACGGATCCCCGACCTGTGTCGAACTGCTGGTGCCGCTGTTCGCGGAGTGTTACGAGCAGACCGGCTGGACCCGTCGAGACGTGGGGTTCTGGTGCTCGGGGTCCTCGGACTATCTGGCCGGACGGTCGTTCTCGTTCGTCCAGGCGGTCGACGCGATCGGGGTGATCCCGCCGGTCAACGAGTCACACGTCGAGATGGATCTGGCCTGGGCGATGTACGAGGCGTGGATCAAGATCCAGACCGGCGAGGTCGACACCGCGTTGGTCTATGCGTTCGGCAAGAGCTCGGCGGGCGTGCTGCGCCGGACGCTGGCACTCCAGCTCGAGCCCTACACGATGACGCCGATCTGGCCGGACACCGTGTCGCTGGCCGGGCTCCAGGCGCGTGCGGGCATCGACGCCGGACTGTGGGACGAGCAGGCGATGGCCGAGGTCGCGAACCGCTCGCTCACCGACGCGGAGAGGAACGACTACGCCGTCCGCAAGGGCGGTTCCTCGGTGGCGGAGTTGCTGGCCCGGCCGATGTACGCCGACCCGTTGCGCAAGCACGACTGCGCGCCGGTCACCGACGGCGCGGCCGCGCTGGTGCTGGCCGCCGGCGATCGGGCCCGCGAGGTCACCGAGCGGCCGGCCTGGATTCGGTCGCTGGCACACTACGTCGACCCCATGAGCATGGGCACCCGTGACCTGACCCGCTCGCCCTCGGCTCGACGCGCCGGCGAGGCGTCGGATCTGGGCGGGGTCGAGGTGGCCGAACTGCACGCGCCGTTCAGCCACCAGGAGCTGATCCTCCGCTCCGAGCTGGGGCTGGGCGACGACGTACGCATCAACCCCTCGGGTGGCGCACTGACCAGCAACCCGATGTTCTCGGCCGGCGGGATCCGGATCGGCGAGGCCGCGCGACGGATCTGGTCGGGCGAGGCGTCGACGGCGCTCGGGCACGCCACCTCGGGACCGGCGCTCCAACAGAACCTCGTGTGCGTGATGGCGAGCGAAGGGCAGGACGCGTGATGGGCAAGCAGCCGGCCGCGGTGATCGGCGTGGGCCAGACCCATCACCGCGCCAAGCGCGAGGACGTCTCGATGGCGGGGCTGTGCCGCGAGGCGATGGACCGGGCACTCGAGGACGCCGGGATGACCCTCGACGAGATCGACGCGATCGTCGTGGGCAAGGCACCGGACCTGTTCGAGGGCGTGATGATGCCAGAGCTGTTCCTGGCCGAGGCACTGGGCGCGGCCGGCAAGCCGCTGCTGCGGGTGCACACCGCCGGCTCGGTGGGCGGGTCGACGGCGATCGTCGCGTCGTCGCTGGTGCAGGCGGGCGTGCACCGCAAGGTGCTCACCGTCGCCTACGAGAAGCAGTCCGAGTCCAACGCGATGTGGGCGCTGTCGGTGCCGATCCCGTTCAACATGCCGGTGCACGCCGGCGCGGGCGGGTACTTCGCGCCCCACGTGCGCTCCTACATCCGCCGTTCCGGGGCACCCAACCACGTCGGCGCGATCGTGGCCGCCAAGGACCGCCAGAACGCCCTCAAGAATCCCTACGCCCACCTCAAGAACCCCGACACCACCGTGGAGTCGGTGCTCGCCTCGCAGATGCTTTGGGACCCCATCAGGTACGACGAGACCTGCCCCTCCTCCGACGGCGCCTGCGCCCTCGTGCTCGCCTCGGAGGACGTCGCCGCTGCGTCTCCCAACCCGGCGTGGATCCATGGCACCGTCATGCGCTCGGAGGCAACGTCCGCCGCCGAGCGCGACCAGGTCAACCCGCAGGCGTCCCGCGACGCCGCCGCCGCACTCTGGAAGCAGGCGGGCATCACCAGCCCGGTCGACGAGATCGACGCCGCCGAGATCTACGTGCCCTTCTCGTGGTTCGAGCCGATGTGG
>DOWL01000182.1:21978-31038 GCA_003519585.1 Nocardioides sp.
TTCTCGTGGTTCGAGCCGATGTGGCTGGAGTCGCTGGGCTTCGCGGCCGAGGGCGACGGGTGGAAGCTCACCGAGTCCGGAGCCACCGCCATGGACGGCAAGCTCCCGGTCAACTGCTCGGGCGGCGTGCTCTCCTCCAACCCCATCGGCGCCTCCGGGATGCTCCGCTTCGGCGAGGCGGCCCTGCAGGTGCGCGGGGCCGCCGGCGAACACCAGGTCGACGGAGCCCGGCGTGCGCTCGGACACGCCTATGGGGGCGGCTCGCAGTTCTTCGCGATGTGGGTGGTCGGGTCGGAGAAACCGACGAACTGAGGGTCGGCCCACTACGATCGTCAACAATCGACGACGGTAGAAGGGTGGAGCGATGTCGGACGCACTGCCAGCCTCCCTGGTGGAGCTGGCCGCCGACCGCGTCCGCGACGACATCCTCAGCGGTCGGCTCGAGCCGGGTGCCAAGATCGTCGAGGAGACGCTCTGCGCCGACCTCGGCATCAGCCGCGGGCCGCTGCGGGAGGCGCTGCGGCTGCTGACCCAACAGGGGCTGGTCGAGCACCTCCCCCGTCGTGGCTCGCGGGTCGTCGAGTGGTCGCCGGCCGACGTCCTGCAGCTCTTCGAGCTGCGGGGCGTGCTCGAGCGGCACGCCATCGAGTCGACCTTTCCCCTCGGCGACCCGGAGACAGAGCTGGAGCCCGTACGCCGCGCACTGGTGGCGATGCAGGCAGCCCGCGGTGGGCTGCAGCGCGACGACGCGCACCGCGCCTTCCACGCGTCGGTGGTCGGCCTGGCCGTCAACCGGCAGCTCGACATCACTCTCGCGCCGGTCCTGCTCAAGCTGCAGTTGCCGATGGCGCGCAACCTGCGCGAGGAGGCCCGGCGCCAGCACACCGTGCAGGAGGGGATCCGCCGCCACGAAGAGCTGGTGGACGCCCTGGAGACCAACGAGCCCGAGCTGATCGTCAAGGCCCTGCACGAGCACGGCCACCTGTCGTACCTCGATCTACCAGCTGACTAGTGGTGTACCGCGGCCCGAGGTAACACGAACGCAACGCCACGGTCGCCCGGGCGGCACGCAAACTGTCAGCAATCAACAGTGTGAGCACCGTGGAACCGCCGCTCGGCCCGACCATCGCCGAGGTCCTCACGTCCCACGCGGGCGGCACCGGCTCGCCGACCAAGACCGCGGCCCGCGTCGCCGACGCGATCGCAGCGCGCGGTGACGACGGCGTCTGGCTGTACACCGTGCCGCGGGACGAGCTGCTCGCCGCCGCTGCGGAGATCGAGCGGCGCCCGGGCGCACGCACCCTGCCGCTCTACGGCGTCCCGTTCGGGGTCAAGGACAGCATCGACGTTGCGGGCGTGCCGACGACGCTGGCCTGCCCGGGCTACGCCTACACCCCGACCGAGACCGCACCGGTCGTGCAGCGGCTGCTCGAAGCGGGAGCACTGTTCGTCGGCAAGACCAGCCTCGACCAGTTCGCCACCGGACTGAACGGCACCCGCACCCCGCACACCATCCCCCGCAGCATCTACGGAGAGGACCTGATCTCCGGCGGCTCCAGCTCCGGGTCCGCCCTCGCGGTCGCGCTCGGCCAGGTGCCCTTCGCGGTCGCGACCGACACGGCCGGGTCGGGGCGAGTCCCCGCGGCGCTCAACGGCGTGGTGGGGTTCAAGCCGTCTCGCGGACTGATCAGCACGGTCGGCCTGGTGCCGGCCTGTCGCTCGCTCGACTGCATCAGCGTGATGGCCGGCTCCGTGGACGACGCCGACCGGGTCCTCGACGTGGTGGCCGGCCGCGATGACGGCGACCCGTGGTCCCGGGACCGCGGTCCGGCGTACGACGACTCCGAGCCACTCCGGATCGGATTGCCGCCGGTGGCCGAGCTGGAGTTCTTCGGCGACGGCGCCATGCGCAGCGCTCACCTGGCACTCCGTGACCGGCTCGGGCGGCACGGCTCCGTTCACGAGATCTCGCTCGCGCCGTTCCTGGCCGCGGGCGAGCTGCTCTACCAGGGACCATGGGTGGCCGAGCGGCTCGTCGAGTTCGGCGACTTCCTCGATCGACACGCCGAGGAGATCCACCCCGTGGTGCGCGCCATCTTCGAGGGCGGGCGTCACTACACCGCCGTGGACGCCTTCGCGGCCCTTCAGCAGCTCCAGGCGCTGCGAGCCGAGGTCGCCCGTATCTGGCTCGACGCGGACGTGCTCGTGGTTCCGACCGTCGGTACGACGTTCACGGTCGCGGAGGTGCTCGCCGACCCGGTCGAGACCAATACCCGGCTGGGTCACTACACCCACTTCGGGAACCTGCTCGACCTCGTCGGCCTGGCCGTGCCGGCGGGCACCACCGCCGATGGCCGGCCCTCGGGGGCGCTGCTGCTCGGGGCGGCGCAGACCGACGACCGGGTCCTGGAGCTCGGCGCCCGACTGCTCGACGAGCCGCGAGACCGCCGTCGGATGACAGCCACGACCGGCACCACCGCCACCGACCCCGTTGAGGAGCGCCTGTGACCACGACGATCAACGTCCCCGCTGAGCCCACGCCGTACCCCCTTGTCGAGGGGCGGACGGCTCTGCTCATCATCGACATGCAACGCGACTTCCTGCTGCCCGGCGGCTTCGGCGAGTCGCTGGGCAACGACGTCAGCCAACTGCTCAAGGTCGTCCCACCGCTCGTCGACCTGCTGGCCGCTGCCCGGGCCGCCGGAATGCTCGTGATCCATACCCGAGAGGGCCACGTGCCCGATCTGTCGGACTGTCCGCCGGCCAAGCTCAACCGCGGCGCGCCGTCGATGCGGATCGGCGATCCGGGTCGGTTCGGCCGGATCCTGGTCCGCGGCGAGTACGGCCACGACATCGTCGACGAGCTCGCGCCGCTGCCGGGCGAGGTCGTGATCGACAAGCCGGGCAAGGGCGCCTTCTACGCGACCGAGCTGCAGCAGCTCCTCACCGACGCCGGCATCACCCAGCTCCTGATGACCGGCGTGACCACGGAGGTCTGCGTGCACACCACGACCCGCGAGGCCAACGACCGTGGCTACGAGTGCCTGGTCGTCGCCGACTGCGTCGGGTCCTACTTCCCCGAGTTCCAGCGGGTGGCGCTCGAGATGGTCAAGGCCCAGGGCGGGATCTTCGGCTGGGTCGCCGACAGCGCGCAGGTCATCGAGGCCCTGGCCGCGTTCACTCCCGTCACCTCACCCGCGTAGCAGCGACCGCCTCTCACCACCCAGCCCCGCCCAGCACCACTCAGCCGGTCCAGGAGGAACCATGACCACCACCGCCACCAAGCCGCCCGAGCAGGGCGCCAGCACCACACTGCCGTGGTGGACTCCGGGCGACACGAACGCCTTCTTCGGTCTCGGGTTCAACATCCTGGTCAACGTCCTGACCCTGACCGGGCTGATGATCGGCGTCGTCGGCGTGCCTGCCGACGACGTGCTCGGCACCGTGCTGCCCGCCCTCGGCGTCGCGCTCATCCTCGGCAACCTCTATTACACGCTCCTGGCCCGACGACTCGCCGCGCGTGAGCACCGCACGGACGTCACGGCGTTGCCGTACGGCCCGAGCGTCCCGCACATGTTCATCGTCGTCTTCGTGGTGATGCTGCCGGTGTACCTCGGCACGAACGACGCCGTGCAGGCATGGGAGGCCGGTCTGGCGTGGGCCTTCCTGATCGGTGTGATCGTGATGATCGGCGCGTTCGTCGGCCCTTACGTGCGGCGGATCACGCCTCGCGCGGCGATGCTCGGCACGCTCGCCGGCATCTCGATCACCTTCATCTCGATGCGGCCCGCGGCTCAGATGTGGGAGGTCGCCTGGATCGGGCTCCCCGTCCTCGCCATCATCCTCATCGGCTTCTTCACCGACGTCCGCCTCCCTTTCAACTTCCCCATCGGCCTCGCCGCCCTGCTCGTGGGTACGGCGATCGGCTGGATCGGCGGGTACATGTCGGCTCCAGCCGTCAGCGACGCCGTCACCAACATCGCGATCGGCATTCCGGACCAACGGCTCGACCTGCTCTGGAACGGCCTCTCGGACCTGGCCCCACTCTTGGGAACCGCCATCCCGCTCGGCGTCTACAACTTCACCGAGGCGATGAGCAACGTCGAGAGTGCCGCGGCCGCCGGGGACAACTACAACCTGCGCAGCGTGCTGCTGGCCGACGGCGCAGGCGCGGTCATCGGGGCCGGCTTCGGCTCGCCGTTCCCGCCGGCGGTCTACATCGGGCACCCGGGCTGGAAGGACGCCGGGGGTCGGACGAACTACTCGCTGGCCAGTGGCGTCGTGATCGGGTTGCTCTGTTTCCTCGGCCTCTTCGGGGTCCTCGATGCGCTCCTACCCGTGCCGGCCATCGTGCCGATCCTGCTCTTCATCGGCCTGCTCATCGGCGCGCAGGCCTTCCAGGCGGTCCCCCGATTGCACGCCGTCGCTGTGGTCGCCGCGCTGCTGCCCAACCTCGCGCAGTGGGCCAGCGGGCTCATCGACAACGCGCTGGCCGCGGCCGGCACCAGTGCCGACGAGGTCGGGATGGACGCACTCAACGGCGCGGGCGTGGTCTACGAGGGATTGCAGACCCTCGGCGAGGGCGCGGTCCTCGTCGGGCTGGTCCTCGGCACGATGGTGACCTTCATCCTCGAGAAGCGGTTCCGGATCGCAGCGATCGCCGCAGCGGTGGGTGCCGGACTGTCCTTCATCGGTCTGATCCACGCCCCGAAGGTGGAGTGGGCGGCCAACCCGGAGGTGGCCCTGGGCTATCTCTTCTTCGCCGTCGTCTGCGTGGCCTGGTCGTTCCTGCCCGGCGCCGACGAGCCCGTCGTGGTCGATGAGTCGGATGTGGTGGCGGCGCACTGAACGCCATCGACCTCGCGGTGGCCGGTGCCCATCTCGAGGGTCAGCCGCTCCACGAGGAGCTCGTCGCGCGCGGTGCCCGACTGCGGGAGCGGACGACGACCGCGCCCGAGTACCGCCTCTTTGCTCTCGCCGGAGGCCCGCCCGCCCGAGCCGGGCTGGTGCGGGTCTCCGGCGAGGGGCACGCGATCGAGGTGGAGGTCTATCGGGTGCCTCGCTCCGAGGTGGGCGAGCTGCTCGCGGCTGTCCCTCCCCCGCTCGCGATCGGGCGCGTATCTCTCATCCATGGGGAGTTGGTCCACGGCTTCGTCTGCGAGCCGATGGGCATCGAGGGTGCACTCGACATCAGCACGTGGGGCGGCTGGCGTGCCTTCCTGGCTCAGCCTGCATACAGGCAGAACGGATGTCCGTCGGGGTCGTAGAACACCCGCACGTCCGCCTGCGGCTGGAACTCCGCCAGGACTGCGCCATGCTCGAGCGCGTACGCCGTCGCCTCGGCCAGGTCCGAGACCTCGAAGTCGAGGTGCATCATCATCTGCTGCTCCCCCGGCGTGTTCGGCCAGGTCGGGCGCACGTAGTCCTCCTTGAGATGGAAGGTGATGCCGACCACGCCCTCGCCCGAGTCGATCGCCGCCTCTCCGGCATCCATCTCCTCGGGCTTCCACAACGGCCAGCCGAGCAGCTCGGAGTAGAACGTCGCCAACGCCTTCGGGTCCGAGCTGTCGACCACCACACCCCACCAGTCCGCACGCTCCCAGCGGTCCTGACCCGGCGTGCCGCGACGGCGTCCTCGCATGCACGGCAGCCTAGATCGGCCTGTAGCCTCCTGACATGGGCGAGCTGATCCCGTTCCCGGTGCCGGACCCCGAGCGTCAGTCCCGGCGCGAGCCGCTCTGGCGCGAGGCGGTGGGCCGCGAACTCCGCGAGGAGCGCCAGGACGCCGGACGCACGCTGGCCGACGTGGCCGAGCAGGCCGGGGTGTCTACGCAGTACCTCTCCGAGATCGAGCGCGGTCGCAAGGAGCCCAGCTCCGAGGTGTTGCACGCCGTGTCGGGCGCGCTCGGCCTGCGGCTGGTCGATCTCACGACGCGGGTCGCCCGGCGGCTCACCGAGGTGGACGGGCCGGTCTGTCTAGCGGCCTAGCAACCCGGCTCAGTAGCCCGGGAAGGCCTTCCGCAGCTGGTCCAGGGTGACATTCCCGCTGACACTCACGGCTGCGGGCGTGTGCTGCGGGCCGAGCCGCCCGGCGATCAGCCGCAGCCCCGCTTCGATCGGCCCCTCGAACGTCGCGGTGGCACCGTCGGTCCCTGGCTCGAGGCGGACCGACTCGTCGAGGACGATCGTGAAGTCGCCGAGCGCCACCCGCGCCGGGCCGGCCTGCTCGGCCTTGCCGACGAAGCCCAGCAGGAAGGTCATCGTCTCGGCGTAGTGCTGCAACACCAGCTCGGCGGCCACCTCGGGCACCGCGGCCGAGGGATCGACCCCCACCCGCGCGTCCCAGGAGTGCAGCGTCTGCTCGTTGAGCCGCATGCCCAGCGCGGTGGCCAGCGGCACCGGCTGAGGTAGGAAGCCGAGGTCGATCTGGACAGACTCGCGCTGCTCGGCCGAGAGACCTTCGTAGAGCTCGACCAGTCGCGCGTCGCTCTGCACGAACTGGGTTGCCTGGTCCAAGGGCGAGAGCGCGTTCCAGCGGTCCCAGACGGACTGGTTCTCGGGAGCGCCCGCGTCGGTGCCCGTAGCCGCCGCCAGCACCGGGTAGTAGCCGATCTCGGCCCCGCTACCGAGGTGGGAGAGGACGTCAGCGACCGTCCACTCCGATGCCCCGCTCGGGGCCTTCAGCTGCGCCTCGGTGAGCCCGGCCACCACCCCCGCGAGCTGGTCGTGTTGGACGCGGAGCTCCGCGATGGACCGGTCGACGAGTTCGCTCACGGTCCCATCCAACCGGACCGCAGTCCTCTTTCAAAGGTCCTGGTCCAAAGATCAGCCGGGCAGCAGCAGCATCGAGTCGCCGAACTCGTGCCAGAGGTACGCCGGAGCGTCCGGTGTCGCGATGTCGGCGTACGCCCTGGCCACCAGCTCCTCGCCCGCCACGGCACGCAACAGGTCGAGGTGGCTGGCCTCGGGCTCGTGCAGCCCGGTCAGGAGCCCGTCGACGACGTACGCCGGGCGTGCGGGGGCGAGGACCAGGGAGGTCCAGCCCGTGGCGCGGCCCTCGGCCCAGGTCTCGAGCGCACGGGCCACGGTCGTCCCGACCGCCACGACGCGTCCACCCCGGGATCGGGTCAACTCCACCAGGTCCGCTGTCGGCGACGGCACCGCAAACCACTCGGGCTGAGGCGGCTCATGGCCCTCCTGGCTCGAGACCCCGGTGTGCAGCACCAGCGGCGCGACGACCACCCCGGCCGACATCAATCCGACCAGGACCTCGCGCGACAGCGGCCGGCCCGCGCTGGGCATCTCGGCGCTCCCCGGTACGTCGGCATAGACGTTCTGCAGGTCCTCGATCGGCCACGAGCCGTGCAGGTAGGAGTAGCGGATCGGCTCGCCGTACCTTCGCAGGTACGCGACGCGGTCGACCACGGGCAGGGTCGTCGCACGCCACAGCCGGGTCTGGCCGGCGGGGTGGGCCTGGTGGAGCCGCAACCGGACGCCGCCGGGCAGCCGCACGACCTCACCCGGTTGCGGCAGCCGCGGACCACGGCCGTCGGCCCGGCGCAGCTCCACGACCCACGAGCCGTCGTCGAGCTCGGCCGAGACGTGGACTCCACCCGGTAACGCCGACGGGAGCGTCGCACTGGTGTTGACCACGAGCAGGTCGCCGGGCTCCAGCCACAGGGGCAACTCGCGGGCCTGCCGGTGGTGGGTGCGCTCCGATGTCACGACGGCCATCCGCACCTCGTCCCGGGCGAGCCCGCGCGCCTCCGGGGGCGCCGTCGCCGCCAGGCTCATGCGCTCGCCTCCATGACGTCGTCTCGAAGGTCGTGAAGCCCGGCCAGCAGCTCCGAGGCTCGGTAGCGCCCGCTCGGCAGCCGTCCCTCGAGCAGCTGGATCAGGGCCGGTACGGCGACGTCCGGCTCCGGTCGGTCCGAGATGTCCTCACCGGGGAACGCGTCCTGGTGGAGCTGGGTGCGCATGTCGCCCGGGTCCACGGCGTACACCCGCAGCGCCGGCTCCTCGGCGGCCAGCACCCGGGTCGCGTGGTCCAGACCCGCCTTGGACGAGCCGTACCCACCCCAGGTCTCGTACGCCTCGACGGACGCGTCCGAGCTGAGGTTGAGGACGACACCTTCGTGCACCCGCAGCTGCGGCAGGAGAGCCGCGGTGAGCGCCACGGGAGCGATCAGATTGACCTGGAGGATCCGCAGGTACGTCGCGGTGTCGAGGTCGGCGAGCGCCGGCAACGGGCTGGTGCCCAGCGTGCTCGCGTTGTTGACCAGGGCGGTGACACCACCGAGCTCGGCGGCCACGTCGACGAGGTCGCGACGGTGCGCGGGATCCGCCACGTCGCCGGCGATGCCGGGGTGCGGTCCGCCGGGGAGGGATCGGACGGCCTCGTGGAGGGCACGTTCGTGTCGGGCATCGAGGACCAGCGACCAGCCGCGGCTGGCGAGCTCGTGTGCGAGCGCGCGACCGAGACCCTGGGAGGCGCCGGTGACCACGGCGACCGGTGATGTTGGCGTAGGCATGACCTCAGCATCGAACTTCAAGTAAAGTTGAAGTCAAGAGGGTGCGCGTCAAGTCTTCCACGGCCCAGCGCTCTCCGGGCGGGTTTCGACAAACCCCGACGCCGGGACGCGGCGAATGTCATCGTTTACATTCCCCCGAACCGCTCTCCCGTAGAGCTCGCTGAACCAAGAGACGACAACGTGCGATCGATGAGCCGCTCCCCCATGCTGCGTTGGCTTCCCATCCTGGCGCTGCAATGCGTCGTGCTGGTGCTCGTCACGAGTGGCCCTGTCGAGGCCATGGTGACCTCGGCCCTCGCGGTCTCCGCGACCTGCCTCTACGCGTTCGTCAGCTGGCGGGCCCAGAAGCGGCTACGCGATGCCGAGGCCGGCCTCACAGCGGAGCTGGTGCACCGCGCGAGCCACGACCCGATCACCGAGCTGCCCAGCCGAGTCGTGTTCACCGAACGGCTCGAGCAAGAGCTACGGACGGTGACCACCGGGACGGGTGCGCTCACGCTGCTAGAGCTCGACCTGGACGGCTTCAAAG
>DOWL01000182.1:31291-31501 GCA_003519585.1 Nocardioides sp.
CGCGCCTCGGCGGCGACCAGTTCGCCGTCCTGCTGTCCGGGGCCGACGCCGACAACGCCGAGGCCACCGCTGTCCTGCTGGCCGAGCAGCTGGCCGAGCCGTACGACCTGGGCGGGGCGAGCGTGGACCTTGAGGTCAGCATCGGGCTCGCGACGGCCGGACCCGGCGACGACGCAACCACCGTGATGCGCAACGCCGACACCGCGATGT
>DOWL01000182.1:31686-32281 GCA_003519585.1 Nocardioides sp.
TGCGCAACGCCGACACCGCGATGTACCACGCCAAGGAGCAGCGGTTGGGTCGCGCGCACTATGACGAGGCCCAGCCGATGGCCACGGTCGAGTCGCTCGCGGGGACCCGGCTCTCATTGCTGGGCGACCTGCGTCGGGCGCTCCAGGACCACGAGATCGTGCTCTATTTCCAGCCCAAGGTGGACGCGGTCAGCGGTCACGTGGTGGGCGCCGAGGCGCTGGCCCGCTGGCAGCACCCCGAACGTGGTCTGCTCCAGCCCGGCACCTTCATCGAGATGGTCGACCGGACCAACTTGAGCCGGCAGTTCACGAACGAGGTGCTGGACCTCGCCCTGGCCCAGGTCTCCCGGTGGGCGGCGGACGGCCTCGAGATCCCGGTGGCCGTCAACCTCTCGCGGCGCTCGCTGTTCGATCCCTCGTTGCCGGCGTCGGTGGCGCGGGCGCTGGTCAAGCACGGCGTACCGCCCCGCCTCCTGTGCCTCGAGATCACCGAGACGACCATGGTGAGCGAGCCCGAGAACGTCGTGCAGTTGTTGCACCAGCTCCGGGCGCTCGGCGTCACGGTCTCGCTCGACGACTTCGGCACCGGGTACTC
>DOWL01000182.1:32468-32597 GCA_003519585.1 Nocardioides sp.
CTGAAGATCGACCGCAGCTTCGTCCAGCACCTCACCGATGCGAGCTCGCGGGCCTCGATCCTGGTCAGCGCGGCCGTCGATCTCGCCCACAACCTAGGGCTATCAGTGGTGGCGGAAGGCGTCGAGGAC
>DOWL01000182.1:32767-33163 GCA_003519585.1 Nocardioides sp.
GTGGTGGCGGAAGGCGTCGAGGACGCCGAGACGCTCGAGCAGCTGGCCGAGCTCGGTTGCGACGTGATCCAGGGCTACCACGTGGCTCGGCCGATGCCCGCCGACCAGTTCGCCCCCTGGGCTGGCCACGCCGGGTCTTCCGCTGGACCGGCCGCGATCGAGTCGGCCGGCTGACGTTCCGGACCTACCTCAGGTCGGGCTCGGCTTCCGGCTCTCGAGTACGGCGTCGGCCAGCCCGTAGGCGACCGCATCCTGCGCCGACAGCACGAGATCGCGCTCGGTGTCGTCCCGGATCGTCTCGGGGTCCCGACCCGTGTGCCGAGCCAGGATCGACTCCATCTGGGACCGCAGCCGCACGATCTCCTTGGCGTGCAGCGCCAGGTCCGGCAGCGTCCC
>DOWL01000182.1:33342-33867 GCA_003519585.1 Nocardioides sp.
AGTGAGGGAGGACCAGCCGGCGGCCCGGCTCCCCGGCCGCGAGCAGCACCGCCGCCGACGAGCCGGCCTGGCCGATCGCCGTCGTACCGACCGGCGAGCTGATGAACTGCAAGGTGTCGTAGACCGCGAGCATGGCGGTCACCGAGCCGCCCGGAGAGTTGAGGTAGAGGTCGATCGGCGAGGCCGGGTTCTCCGACTCCAGGTGCAGTAGCTGGGCGATGACCACGTTGGCGACGCCGTCGTCGATCTCCGTGCCGATGTAGACGACGCGGTCGGTGAGCAGCCGGCTGTAGATGTCGACCGCCCGCTCGCCACGCACGGTCTTCTCGACCACGCTCGGAATCGTGTAAGTGCTCATCGCGAACCCTCCTGCCGCACCGGGGCGACCATCCGCACCGGCTCGGCGCGCCGCGGAGTGACCATCGCGACGTCGGTGAGCACGGCGTCCACGAAGCCGTACTCCTGCGCCTCCTCGGCCGTGAACCAGCGGTCGCGCCGCGCATCGCGCTCGATCCGCTCGACCGG
>DOWL01000182.1:34023-34204 GCA_003519585.1 Nocardioides sp.
ATCGCGCTCGATCCGCTCGACCGGCTGACCGGTGTGCTCGGCGATCAGCCGCATCATCACGTTCTTGGTGTGCTCGAGGTTCTCGGCCTGGATCTCGATGTCGATCGCCGTCCCACCGATCCCCGCGGAGCCCTGGTGCATCAGGATCCGGCTGTGCGGCAGCGCGAACCGCTTGCCCGGC
>DOWL01000033.1:0-19903 GCA_003519585.1 Nocardioides sp.
CAGGATCAGCGCGGCGAGCCCGAAGACGGTGGCGGTCGAGTTCTCGAGCAGCTGGATCCCGATGTCGTTCGGGGAGAGCTGCTGTGCCGCGATGCCGGAGCCGACGACGACAGCGACGAGGAGGCCGGTGCCGAGGAACTCGGCGAGTAGCCGACGTGGGAGCGGTTGGGTCGCGTCGCGCATCTTGACTGAACTGCGTTGCCTCAGTCAAACTTGACTCAATGAACACTGAGCAATCATCGGTTGAGCGGCGGGCGTCCGCGTTCGCAGCCCTGGGCGACCCGGTCCGGCTCGCGATCGTTGACCGGCTCGCGGCGAGTGACGAGCTCCCCTCTGACCTCGCGGAAGAACTCGGCATTCGGAGCAACCTGCTCGCCCATCACCTCAACGTCCTCGAGGAGGCTGGGCTGGTCCGCCGGCAGCGGTCGGAGGCCGACCGGCGACGAACTTACGTTCAGCTCGTTCCCGGCGCTGTGCCGGCCGTGGCGGGCGCGTCGGTCGCCGCACCGCAGCGGGTGCTGTTCGTCTGCACCGCGAACACGGCACGCTCCCAGCTCGCGGCCTTGCTGTGGCAGGCGCTCTCCGACGTGCCCGCCGTCTCCCCCGGCACGCACCCCGCTGACGCGATCGCCCCGGGCGCGGTGGCTGCGGCCAAGCGCCACCGCCTCTCACTGACCCACTCGACCAAGCCCCAGCACCTCACCGACGTGCAACTCCCGGGCGACCTCGTCATCACCGTCTGCGACCGCGCACACGAAGAGCTCCACGACCCAGCCGCCCTGCACTGGTCGGTCCCCGACCCGGTCCCAGCAGGCACCACCCGTGCGTTCGAGGCCGCCGTCCACGACCTCGACACCCGCGTCCACGGACTCGCGCACCGCCTGTCCGCAGCGTCCTGAACCCCTCTCGGAGGAGAACAACATGCTCGACGACCTCTACAAGCGCGACGACATCACGCTCGACCAACAGGTAGCCCTACGTCGCTCCGCCACCCGACTGGCAACCGAGTACGACGGCGTCTTCGGGAGCGAGACCATCGAGCGGTTCCTCCACTCCTCCTACGACGAGTTCGCCGACACCTCCAGCCTCCCCAACTTCCTCCCACTCCTGGCAGAGCGGTTCGCCCGCCAGCGCCTGATGGCGCTCGCCCGGGTCGAGGGCAAGGCCAACGACGGAACCCCGATCGTGCTGTTCCTCTGCGTGCACAACGCCGGCCGCTCCCAGATGGCCCTGGGCTTCTTCGAGCACCACGCCGCCGGCCGCGCGGTCGCCTGGTCCGGCGGCTCCGCCCCGGCCGCCGAGGTCAACCCGGCCGCCATCGCCGCCATGGCCGAACGCGGCATCGACATCTCCGGCGAGTTCCCCAAGCCCTGGACCGACGAGGTCGTCCAAGCCGCCGACGTCGTCATCACCATGGGCTGCGGCGACGCCTGCCCCATCTTCCCCGGCAAACGCTACGAGGACTGGGTGCTCGACGACCCCGCCGGCCAGGACGTCGCCGCCGTACGCCCCATTCGCGATGAGATCGAGCGGCGGGTCATCCAACTGCTCGTCGCCGGGCTGGGCATCCCGGTCGAAAGTGCCGGCGCCACCTCGTCCTGAGGACGCGCGCCTCGACGGTTCAGCAGACGCAGTCCCCGGCCACCGCGGCAGTCGCCGGGTCGACCGTGGCCTCGTCGTCCTTGCGGCGCTCGAGGAAGACGGTGTCGCGCCAGACGCCGTCGAGCTGCGCGATCCGGCTGCGGACCGCCAGGGTGCGGTAGCCGGCCGAGTGGTGCAGCGCGATGCTCGCGCGGTTCTCGGGGAAGATCGAGGTCTGCAGGGTCCACAGGCCGCCGGCGTCGGCCTCGGTGACCTGGCGGTACATCAGTGCCTTGCCGATGCCCTGACCGCGGGCGCCCTCGGCGACGTAGACCGAGGTCTCGCCCACCCCGGCGTAGCAGGCCCTCGTCGAGATCGCGCTGGTCGCGGTCCAGCCGACCACCTGCCCGTCGACCTCGGCGACCCAGCGGTGGCCGGGCAGCCACTTGGTCTTGAGCTGCGTGAGAGTCGGGGTCTCGGTCTCGAAGGTCGCATTGCGGGTCGCGATGCCCTGGGCGTAGATGTCGCGGACGACCTGGAGGTCGTGGTCTTCCATGGCCCGGGTCGTGACCGTGTCGGGCCAGTCGGTCGGGCAGCACGGCCGGTCGACCATCGTGCCCATCACCACGTCCGCCGCGTGTGGGAGCCCGGTGCAGCAGGCTTGGTTGACCGAGACCATCGTCGTGCGGCCCACCCGGTCCAAGACCAGGAAGCCGACATCCGACAGCTTGCGCACGTGGTGGGAGCAGGTCGATTGCGAGATGCCGAGCCTCTCGGTGAGCTCGCCGATGGTCATGGCACCGGCCGGGGATGCGGCCACGGTGTGGAGCAGCTTGAGTCGCGTCGGATCCGAGATGGTGCCGAACCACTCGGCGTACTCCGCAGCGACATCGTCTGGCAGCAGGTCCGACCCGTCCAGGCGGCTGGCGACGTCGAGCACTTCGGCAGTCATGCACCAATCATATCGATCAACGTCGATGGTTGCATCCATCGACGCACGTCGATACAGTCTCACTCGACCCATCGACGCTCATCGATCCAAGGAGTTCAGTCATGGAGCACCCGGTCGTGATCATCGGAGCCGGCCCCATCGGCCTGGCCGCCGCCGCACACGCCCAGTCCCGCGGCTTGAAGGCCCTCGTCCTCGAAGCCGGCCCGGGCGCCGGTGCAGCCGTCAGCGAGTGGGGCCACGTCCGGCTCTTCTCGCCATGGTCCGAGCTCACCGACCAGGCTGCCACCGCGCTGCTCGACGCCATCGGCTGGGACGCGCCCGCGGCTTCCGACTACCCGACCGGCGCCGACTGGGTCCGTGACTACCTCCAGCCCTTGGCGAACGCGCTCGACGCCACCGATGAGGTCGATGTCCGCTACCAGCACCGCGTCATCGGGGTCGCTCGCGCCGGCCGTGACCGGCTCGTCGACGCCGGTCGCGACACCGAGCCGCTGGTGCTCCAGGTCGCCGCCCCCAGCGGCGTCACCCGGGTGATCGGGTCGGCGGTCATCGACGCCTCCGGCACCTGGGGCGGGCCGAGCCCGCTCGGCGGCGACGGACTCGCCGCCCTCGGCGAGACCGAGAACGTCGACCGCATCAGCTACCGCATCCCCAACCTGCGCAGCGAGTCCGATCGAGCCCGGTACGCCGGCAGGCACGTCGTCGTCGCCGGCACCGGCGCCTCCGCGCAGAACGTCCTGGTCGAGCTCGCCCGGCTCGCCGAGACCGACCCGGGCACCCGCGTCAGCTGGCTGGTCCGGCGCCCCACCGTCGGCAACGCCTTCGGCGGAGGCGACAACGACCAGCTCGAGGCGCGCGGCGAGCTCGGCAAGTCCGCCGAGCGGGCCGCCTCCAGCGGCGCCGTCACCCCGGTCAACGGATTCCGCGCCGCCACCATCGACCAGCAGCCCGACGGCCGGCTGACCATCACCGACTTCGACGGCAAGACCGTGACGGATGTCGACGAGATCATCGCCGTGACCGGGTTCCGTCCCGAGCTCGACCACCTCAGCGAGATCCGCCTGGACCTCGACCCCGTCCTCCAGGCACCCCGCGACCTCGCACCGATGATCGACCCCAACGTGCACTCCTGCGGCAGCGTCGAGCCCCACGGTGCCAAGGTCCTCGCCCAGCCCGAGCCCGGCTTCTACCTCGTCGGCATGAAGTCCTACGGCCGCGCCCCCTCGTTCCTCACCCTCACCGGCTGCGAACAAGCCCGCTCTGTGGTCGCCGCGATCGCCGGTGACCGGGAGGCCGCCGACCGCGTCGAGCTCGTCCTCCCCGACACCGGGGTCTGCGGCGGCTCCGGCGCCTTCGACGAGAACAGCGACGGTGGTGGGTGCTGCGCGCCGGCACCCGAGCTCATCACGATCGGCGGACTCGGCGGCTCACTGACCAGCGCGCGCGACTGAACCCGCGGGTTGACCGATCCACTCACCGACGCGGCCGCCAGCGGCCGGCCACCCTCCCCGCTCGGGGCGGAGCCGGCTGCTGGCGGGCTGGATTCGCCGCAGCTGCGCCGCGTCGTCGCCGTCCTCTGCGTCACCGAGATCACCTCCTGGGGCGTCCTCTTCTACGCCTTCACCGTGCTCAGCACGACAATCCGAGACAGCGAGGGATGGTCGCTGACCTGGCTCGTTGCCTCCTTTACCGCCGCCCAGGTCGTGGCCGCGGCAACCGGGCTGTGAGTCGGTCGCCACATCGATCGTCGCGGGCCTCGCGCCGTCATGACCGCAGGATCTGTACTCGGAGTGCTAGCGGTCCTGGCGATCGCCGCTGCGCCCAGCCTTCAGCTGTTCCTGCTGGCGTGGCTCCTCGCCGGAATGGCCATGTCGGCAACTCTGTACGCGCCTGCGTTCACCGCCATCGCCGGGTGGGCTGGTCACCGCCGCGTTCGAGCCCTCACCGCCGTCACGCTGGTCGCCGGCCTCGCCTCAACGGTCTTCGCGCCCCTGACCGCGCTGCTCCTCCAGCAGCTTTCCTGGCGCCATACCTACCTAGTCCTCGCGCTCATCCTGGTCGTGACCATCCCGCTCCACTGGTGGGGCCTGACCCCCGCCTGGACCCCGTTGACCCACACGCACAAGAACGCGTCAGCTGGCGAGCGAGCCCGCGTCGCCCGCCAGCCCGAGTTCGTCCTTCTCGTCGCGGCCCTGACGCTCGGAGGCTTCTGCGTCTACGCGGTCGCCGTCAACCTCGTCCCGCTCCTCACCGAACATGGCATCAGCACCACCGAGGCCGCCCTCGCCCTTGGGATCGGCGGCGCAGGCCAAGTCGCCGGCAGACTCGTCTACGGGCCGGTCCTGACACGGTTCTCAGCCCGGATTCGGACTGTTGCAACCCTCACCGCCGGAAGCCTCACCACGCTCGCGCTCGCCGTGGTCCACCAGCCACTCGCGCTCGTGGGTGCCCTGTCGTTCGCCGCCGGGGCGGCTCGAGGCATCTTTACCCTCATCGAGGCGACGGCGGTCAGCGATCGGTGGGGAGCCCAATCGCTCGGCGCTCGCAACGGCATCCTCTTCGGCGCCGTCATGGCCGCCTCCGCCTTCGCGCCCTGGCTCGGAACGCTGCTAGCGACCGCGCTCGGCGGCTATGCACCGGCTTTTGCCGTGCTCGCCCTCGGGTGCCTGCTCGCTGGCGTGCTGGTGCGACCCCACCACGCGGACGCACGGGGCTGAACGTCCGGACAGCCGCTGACCGCCCTCCGGCCGACCACGCCGCTCTGCGGACTCAAGTCCGCTGGCCTCAAGCTGCCTTCCAACTCACGCCTCGGTCATATGTGCTCTTCTCGGTCCATGTCTGGCAGCTCTTGCGTCGACTGACCGCGTGTCAAGGGGGCGCTGATCGAAGGCAGCGGCCAGAATCGAGTCCCGTCCGACCACACCCCCAGAACCGAAGATCGCCGCGCACACGATGAGCCCCACAGCGAAAGCCGCTTCCTCCTCCGCGAAGTCGCCACCCAAGACCCCCATGAAGGCGAAGAAGGCGCAGAAGCCACCTTCAACGCATGCGGGGCCGTCTCTGAGCCCGGCTCAGGCTGCCGGGCTCGCCGCTGGACACGGCTACAAGCTCACAGAGCTGGTCACGATCAGTCCGTCGGGCCAGCCGAGCCCGGGTGCCTGCTACTGGCATGGAGGCAGTACCGAGGCACTGTCGACCGACGACCGCGAGGCGGTCGCTTGGCTCCTAGCACACGAGATCATCAGGTCCCGTACCGGCGGCAACTCCAGCTTCGACCTGTGGCTCTCGGCAGCACTCAGTGGCACCACGCTCGCTGAGGACGATGCGAAGCGAGTGCGCCCCTTCATCCGTCCGGTCTTCGGTCTACCGCCGAAGGGAAAAGACATCGGCCACGTCGCCGGATATGTCGCCGAGTGGCTCTGGTACCTCCATGCCACCGAGCTCGCCGACGCCGCGCGTGCTCCGCTGTACCTCGAGCCGCCGAGCGGCCAGGTCACCGCACCCGGTCACGACGGCTTCGTCATCTACGAACAGACGGCTGATCAGCAGACCATCTTCCGCCTCTGGGAGGTGAAGAAGCACGACAGCTCGGCATCAGCTACCAGCGTGGTCAAACGCGCCACGACGCAGCTGAACAAGTTCGGCGATGACTACCTGGCACAGCTCACCGCTCCGCTTTCGGAGCGAACCGACGCAGTCGGAGACATGGCACGCGAGATGGTCGATCTCTGGGTCGACGCTGACCCCCGCGCAGGCGCCGGGGTCAGCATCACCTCCACGACCACCCCGCCCCCCCACCGGATGCTTCGACGGCGTCGGAACCGCCTTGACCCAGTTCCCCGCGGCCGGCCAGATCGAGGGACTCCTGATGACAGTGACTGACCTCGAGAACCTCGCGATCGACGTCAGGAGCTACCTGTGGACCGTGCTCTAGACGCCGAACTGCTCGCAGACGCCCTCGGCCGGCGCGAGACAGGACCCCTGCCCACCGCCCAGGAGCTCGCCGACCTGGTCGCAGAGGTCGAGGTCCAGGCGATCATCGTCCCCGGCGATCTCGACGCCCGCCTGCTGCAGACCGCCTGGTACCTCCATGGCATCGCCTCAGCGGCCAATGCCGCCGACCTCTACACCTCGCAACGACAGGAGCGGGCGTTCGCCGTCTCCGCGCACATTTTCGACCTTGCTCTGAACACTCCTGGCCGAACCGAACACGAGCGGCTCACGCTCGCGTTCGCCGCCCAGGTGGGCTACAGACGCTCACAGCTGGACCCGAATGCGGTGGCCGTGTGGCGCCGCGTCGACGGGCTTCTCGACTTCCCTCCTCTCGCCGTTCAGATCGAGGAGTCCGTCGATGGGCAAGCGCTCGATGAGGTCCCGGTCGACAGCTCCCCCGACTACGACAAACCCGACGAGGAGGCCGACGGCGACGAGAGTGTCGTTTCCGGTCGTGGCCGCCCGACCGGTGAACCTGATGGTGACGACCTGGACGAGGTCACTCACGACCACTTCGAGACGATGGCTCTCCGCGCCGGCATCGCCTTCCTCGGCCTGAACCTCGCCCGCAGCGGCTTCCTGATCCAGCAGTGGCATGATCAAGCGACAGCGATGGCGACGACTGTTGCCGTCGACAATCTCGTGGGCACGATGTTCGGACCAGCCGAACAGGTCGTCGTGGCAGTCGCAGAGATGGTCGAGTTCCTCCGCTTCGGCAACGCAGAGCGACTCAACGTCGCCAGAGAGGCGCTTCGCACCGTCATCGACCGACGCGCGGGCGTCGGAGACCACGACGCGCTCTGGGTCGCGGCCCATCTGTTGCACGTGGCCGACGGCTTGGCCGAGTCAAGCATCTGGGCAGTTCTGCCTCCGGGCAGTCCCGACACTCTGGCGCAAGCCTTCACCATCGGCAGCCCGCCGGTGCTCACGCTCTGGCCGCCGCAGCGGGAGCTCTTGGCGCGCACGACGGCCGGCCCGCTCGACCCCGAGACGAAGCGACTGCTCCTGTCGGTGCCGACCAGCGCAGGCAAGACACTGATGGCGCAGATCATGATCTGCCATCACCTCGCGACCCAGACCGGCGACGTCTGCTACGTCACGTCGATGCGCAGTCTGGGCAGGGAGATGCGCCAAGCGCTCAGCTCAAGGCTCCGCGTGCTTCAACGCGGTATCGGGGGCGACCTTCCAGACTTCGCGCGAATCGACCTCCAAGAGCTGCTCGACTTCTTCGAGGACTGGAACGACAACGCGGTCGAGATCATGACGCCGGAGCGTCTGGCACAGATGCTCCGACGCGATACCGACGCCGTGCTCGAACGGTTCTCGATGTTCGTCGTCGACGAGGCACACATGCTGGGTCAGCCAGGCCGTGGCCTTCTCCTAGAGTCGCTACTGGCGACTCTGACGACCAGCGATGCACGCCTGATCCTGCTCTCAGGTGTCATGGGCAACGCAGACCAGGTCGCGACCTGGCTCGACGACACAGAAGAGGGTGTTCTCTTCACCTCAGGCTGGCGCGGCCCCAGGCGCCTTCACGCCTTGCTCTACACGGGGCCCCAGTGGCACCAGGGGACGACGACGATTCGCCCGAAGGCCAAGAGATGGACCATCGAGGAATCCTTCCCCATGGTGGGCGAACTCAAGATTCGGCCCGCGGAGGGGCGGATCCGCGAGCTGTACGCGAACAAGGTCGGCGAGTTCGTCCGGTACCGCGACAACCAAGGCAATCAGACTCCCGCGCCCTCGACCCCGTTCTACAAGCAGTGCGCAAGGACAGCGGTCGCCCTCATGCACGCCGGCAGCCTGCTGATGATCGTGTCGCAGCGTGCCTACGCACGTGATGCTGCCAAGGAGATCGCAGCGCAACTGCCGCCGCGCACCCAGACCGCGGAGCTGGCCGACATCCTGAGCGAGCGCCTGGGGGCAGCGCACCCGCTCATCGAATGCGTCAGGCACGGCGTCGGCTATCACCACGCGGGTCTCCCCACAGACGTCCTCGAGGCCCTCGAGCAGGCCACCCGGGACGAGGAGCTCGTCGCCCTCGTGGCCACCACCACCCTCACCGATGGTGTGAACCTGCCGGTGAGAACCGTATTGATCTCCGAGTCCAAGTACACGGGCCAGGACCCTCGTCAACAGATGGACGCGGCGCAGCTGCTCAACGCCGTCGGCCGCGCCGGACGTGCCGGCAGAGAGACCGAGGGCTGGATCGTGCTCGCGCTCAACCAGCAAGCCGCGGACGACGACTTCGACCTGCTCCGGCCGGCCGCGGCCGACCTCTCAGTCGTCTCGACACTGACCGACTCCCTCGCCTTGGAGGAGCTTGCGCAGGTCGAACAACTCATCGCAGCCACGACCGACGCCATCTTCGACCTGAAGGACACCGATGTCGGCAAGTTCGTGGCCTTCGTCTGGTACGTCCTGAACGCCACAGAGATGCTTGCCGCCATCGGCTCGGAGACCAATGTAGGGAGGTCCATCCGTCGCCTCCTTGCGTTCACGCAGCTCCCTGCGGAGCTGGCCGACCAGTGGCTGAACCTCGCTGAGCAAGTCGAACGCGTCTACGAGGCAACGTCGCAAACGAGTCGGCGGCGATGGACCGTGGCCGGCACAACGCTGGGCAGCGCGCGTTCACTCGAGTCAGTAGCCGCGCGACTTGCCGAGGCGGCCATAAGGACCACCGCCGCACCGCCGGCCAATGAGCGAGGCCATGCCCAGACGCCCATCACGGACCCCGGGCCCGCGGAGCCCGGGTCATCGCCTCACGACACCGACGATCCAGTGACAGTCATGCTCGATATGGACCAGACACTCCGGATCCTCGAGGAGACCGACACGTTTGCGGCTCTCTTCAAGCTTCCGGAATGTCCGCGTGACTGGTCTTTCAAGCAGACACCCAAGGCGCGCGTACCGATCGACGTCACACCGACCTACGCGCTGCGTCGATGGCTGACGGGAGATGACATCCCCACCCTCGCCGGGGCCATCCTCCCGACGGTCTCCGACATCGGCTGGCGCCTCGAACAGACCGTCGACGCCATCAGCGAGACCTTCGAGCACTTCTTGTCATGGACTATCGGCGTAGCGCTGGAACAGGCCAACGACATCCTCGCCGCCGCCGACGCCAACGTCCGGTTCAGCGACACCTTCGCCTACTTCATCCGGTACGGGGTCGACACCCACCAAGCCCTCAACCTGCTCGTTCGCGGGGTACGATCGCGGCGCCTGGCCTACCTCGTCGGAAAGCAGGCGCACGACAGAGGCCTCGCCGGCGCTGATCTGCGCGACTGGCTCATTGGCCTGCACCTCGACGGCTGGAAGAGCGAGTTCAACGCAAACCCCCGCGAGGTCGAAGACCTCGCTGAGTATGTCCGCTCCCCCAGGGCGAGTGTCCTGCGCGCCGCACTCGAAGCAACGGATGCCAAAGCGGAACTCCGATACCCCCTGGAGCCACCACCGCAGACTTCGCTTCCAGTACACCTCATCGCCACGACCGTGGACCAACCCATCGAGGTCTGGGCGGTCGGCCAGAACCGCTACCGAATCGGAGTCATCTCCGCCGCCCACCACTCCGACGTACACGCACTCCACAACAGCGCGCTCCCCTACAGCGCTGCGACCGACGGGACGACGGTCGAGTTCCGCATTACCCTCGGCTAGCCGGTCTGACTCATGCGCAATGGGCGACATAGAACGGCGCGTTAGTGGCCATCTGCGGCAAGAACAACGGCTCCTTGGAGTACACCGACGGCGTTTTACCAGTGGCCCGAGGGACCTCGAGCACGGCGTGTCGCAGCATCATGTTCGCCTCCAAGAGGGGCTGGAGGAGCATGTCAGAGCGAAGCTCGCCTGGCTGGAGTCAAGCAAGTGCAGTCTTGAGTGGTGGCTGGAACGGAAGGCGGCCCGTTGAGCGTCCGACCATGCTGCTGACGGCCCTCCCGCCGGCCATGCCTCTGACGAGCTCGCCCATGGCTATTCCAGCCACTAGAGGGCCGACGTCTAGCCGCCGCCTCATTGGTTGGCTGACATGCTGGCGGTGATGCGCTCGTCGCTGGCTTTGGTCGCTGCCGAACCTCCCACCTCTGTGCGCGTGCGGGCTCCTTGGCCGCTTGCTTGTTCACGCGCACCGCTGTTTGGCCTGATTGGTGACTACCTCTGTACAGACGTAGTCACCAATAGGCCCCTACATCGGTACAGGTGTTCAAACACGCAGTCTCGTAGTCGAGTGCCCTGGTCTGCGGCGTGGCTGCTTCCGTATATAGCCCTATACGGAATGTGGTTCGTCTTGTGGTGAGGGGCCCGAAGGCAGTGCCCCGCAGGGGCACAATCTCACGCAACCTGAAGACCGCCCTCGTTGCTGAGGCACTGCAGCTCGCCGAGGCCGACGATCCGGTCGCCGTGATCACACGAGTGGGCGAGTTCTACGCGGGCCTGGAAGACGAGCTCGAAGTCATCGCCAGTATCCGGCTAGACGCCGTGCGCGAGCTTCGTCGGCGGGGGTGGGCCTACCAGCGCATCGCTGACGCGACTGGCCTTAGCAAGCCCCGAGTGCAACAGCTGGCAACGAGCGCCGGCGTCGGAGGGCATCTGCGTAGGCCGGCCGCCGATAACGAAGGCTGATCGCGGGCTGCCCCGAGAAGCGCCCTCCGCTCCAGCGGGAGCTAGAACAGCTCTCCCCCGCGCTCTGCACCCGCTGTCGGTGCCGAGCAGGACGATGCGGGCATGACAGGTGAGCCTCCAAACCCGGGCGTTGAGCAAGCCGACCGCATCGTCGACCAGGTCGACCGGCTGTCAGCGAGGTTGGACGCCGCTCGGGCGCTGACACGGAACATCCGTATTCTCTGCGTACAGGACGCTGGCGCCGTACCGCTCACGGATGATGGGCCCGGAGAGCCAACTGATGGTCGGGCTGAGAGCGATGTCCCGAGCGGCGGTCCCACCATGGAGGATGCGATTGTCCGACTGCGCGAGCTCCTGGACGAGGCACGTGGGATCGCTTACCGGTATCACCGTGGGCAGACCGGCCCGTACGGCACTCCCTCGCTGCCGTGGCCTGACTGGATCCTGTCTGACCAGGCGCCGCACTCCACGTTCGTTCAGGTCGAAGGCGTCGACACCGCGCCGGCTGGCAGCCTCTTTGAGAGGCTGACGTTCCAGCGCGATGAGGCCCGGCTGTGGGCACACTCTGACGCGCACCGTATGTGGCCGTTCCCCACAGATATTGCACCGCTGTGGCTCTACTCGAGCACTCTGCCGGCCGACCCGGAGATTGTCCGCCAGTGGCAGCGAGAACACCCTGAGCGTCAGGTCGAGTGGTAGCGAGGCTCGAGGGGGTTGGCGGTCGCGGTCCTGGACCCGGACCTGACCTCGACCATCGAGCAGCCGTGGCTTCGCCTAGAGCTGGTCGCTCTGGCAGAGCGGATGCTGGGCACCGGACAACCGGCGGGCTGAGCCCGGCTGACTCGCGCTCGCAGTTCCCGCGACGATGCCGGCCGGTGGCCGGTGTTGTGACCCCATGGTCCGCTTGAGTGAACCGGGCGGCGCACTGGAGCCGTTAGGTGGGTCTCGTCTGCGGCGCCTTCGGCGATACGCTGTTGGCGTGCCGCGGGACATGGTTCAGCCGGACCCCGAGCCATCGGGCATGCATCCGTACTTCGCGGCGATCGGCCCCTTCTACGACGAGCAGGGGGCCGCACACTGGCTGGGAAACATCACCCCTCGTGAACTTGAACGGCGCCGCGACCGCCACCAGGTCCTTGCGATGCAGACGCTCGACGGGACGTGGCTGTTCCCCGCATGGCAGCTCACCCCTGACGGGCACGTACTTCTCCCGCTCCTGCCCGCACTGCGCGCCCTCGCCGGACTCGACCGCTGGCTCGCTGGGGCATGGCTGATCAACGGGCACCCGGCACTCGACGGGCAGTCCCCCAGACAGGCATTGAGCGGTGGTGCCGACCCCAAGTGGATCGCCACGCTCGCCCTACAAGACCAGAACAGCATGGTGAGCTGAACGCAGTCTCGGCGATCAACACGGCAACCATTCCGGACCTCGGAAGGTCGCGCCCACGACAGCTGAAGGCTGCCTACGCTGACCGGGTGCCGGGTCCGAACTGGGTGTGGGTCATCCCCGTCGTGCTCGGATTCTGGGTGGGCTGCTCGTTGCTGGCTTCGTGGTGGCGTGATCGGAGCTAGCCGAATGCGGCGACGATCTGCTCGGTCGCTTCGTCAAGCGAGCCGTTCTTGTAGTGCCAGCGCACCCCATCCTTGTCGGTGAACAGAGCCTCGGTGGTCCACGAGGTCGGCCCGGACGGCTCGGTGTCGCTGTCCTCGTGCGTGATGCTCAGGTGCCGCTGCTCGGCGACTCCGTGCTGATTCGGCGTGAGCCGCGACCAGGACGTACGCGCTGTCTCGCGCCAACCGCCTACCCCTTGAGCGGTGGCCTTGAGCTCGACATTGAGGTACGTCCACTGGCTGGGGTTGAGGGCGCACACGGTGCCGTTGTGCTGTGTCCGGCCGCTGAGCTCGGTCAAGCTGCTGCTGTCGGCCCAACAGGTGAACTGCTGTGCGTGCGCGCGCCGCTCTCGGTACTCGCGCTGCCGACGGTCCGCGGCTGCCTCGTGCTGCTCCTGCCGTGCGATCTTCCAGCCGGAGAACGCGAGCCAGAGGGCACCTCCGGCTGCAATCCCAGCGATCCAGTCCGGCAATGAGCCCCAGTCGACAAACTCCAGGCCGAACGCACACGACTTCGCGGTCATGAGGTCACGCTAGCTGTCGCATCTCAGCACGTTGTTGATGTCATAGGTCCGGATCGCGGCTGCGAGATCCGGATAACTCGCGGCACGCCGGGATCGGACGTAACGCTGCGCAAGCGGTTCAAGCCGATGCGCCTGTTCGATTGGCGGCTTTCTTCCCGGTCGCAAGCTTCGTAACCTTTCGCCGGGGCTTCGACCCAACAGTTGACTCGTACCCCGCCTCTGTTGAGATTAGCTCCACGAGCTTTTGCACATATGCGGGCGTGTAGACGTACTGAGACATGGCCTGGACGTAGATGCAGTAATGGGCCTGAGTCTTGTCTGGAGTCTTGCTACTTCCACTCGGCCGAACGCCCAGAGTCTTCCAGGTACGGGCGAAGTGATTGGTCCGGAACTCGAACGGGATCTGGTCCTCCACCGCTTTGGCGGCGGCCTTAGGCAGCATCTTGTCCAGTAGTCCAACTTCGCGTTGCTTCTCAGTCACGAAGACTGTGCCCGCCTTGCCATCCTTCTTCAGTGCGGCCACCTCCTCGTCGCTCAGGTCGCGTGCACTAACAAACGTGACCGCCATGTCCGCTTCACTCTTCGGCCCCTTCACCGGTGTGAGCTGCACGCGGTAGACGAACTGCGGCGAGGCAAGGACCGCGGGGTCCAGTTCAGCCTCGAACTTCGTCACGTAGTTCCGCGCTGACGCGGGCAGATTCTTGCGCAACTTACGTTGGGCCTCGACGCCCTCCGGTGTAAGCGACTGAACGAAAACCGGAAATCGGAGCTCATCCGCCAGGCTGTAGGGCTTACCGAATCGCCGTATCAGTTCGCTCTCGAAGTTGATCACGTAGGCATGCGCGTGCGGTCCAGTCGTGGCCATGAAGGCGTCTTGGAAGCGGTGCTCGATCTTGTTGCGGAGACCAATGAAGAAGACGATGTTCTGCCGCACGGGGTCCGCGTCACTGAACTCGTGCTTTAGGCACTCGGTGAGATCCCATGTCTTGCGTGTCCCATCGGGATTCCGAACGTAGCGACGGTTCTTCTCCCGGAAAAGTATCGGCTCATCCCGGCGAGCGCGATCCGCGTGCAAAAGGTTCTGCCATGCCAAGTGCATGTGAACAACGAAGTCGAGATAGCTGCGTCTGTCGCCTGGTCGGTTGTAGAAGTCGATCGCCAGGCACGCCTGTCGACGCGCCTCCTGCATCGTGTGGTGCCACTGAGGTCTCGGTGCCATGCGTCCTCCCCGCTTCCTCGACACGATGCCACGACTTGCGAACGGCGTAGTGCAGGTGTGTGACGGTGTGCCGTCGGAAAGGGCACGCAGCAGCCAGATTCAGCCTCACCGCTCCGAGGCAGTCCCGGAACGCACGGCCCAAGCAGGGATGCCGGAGCCGGTCGCAGACCGCATCCAGCGCCAGCTCGACCGACGCGTCCGCCGCGGCCGACGCGTCCGCCGCGGCCGGGGCGACCGGGGCGACCGGGCGGTCAACACCCAGGCAGAAGCAATGCACCGGAACCCGGTGGAACCACCGACGGATGTGGTCGAGCATTGCCCTATGCCCATGTCGGAGTCCGAGGACGAGGCCGCTGCCCGCGACCTCGTCGAACGAGAGCTAGGCGTCGCGCTCACGTTCGCTGATGTCGATGGTCAGGTCGACTACCTCTTCACCGATGCCGGCGGGCGCGCAGGTGCCCTTGAGGTCACGACCCTCACCGACCAGAAGATGAAGGAAGCGCGGGTTGCGCACCGGACCAAGTCGCCGGGCTACCGCGCCAGCGGTCGGCTCACGGCTTGCTGGGACGTCGCTGTGGATGAGCGCGACGCCCGGTACAACGGACTTGTTGACCGCCTCGAGCCGCCGCTGGCCGCCCTGGAGCAGGCAGACGTGCCTGCCGACCGGTGGTGGATGATCGAGTCTCTCTGGGACCGAGCGGGCAGTGACCCGGAGCGCGCGGCGGTGCGCCGCCTCGCGCTGGCGAAGGTCACCATGCTCAATCGTCGACCCGCGGATCTCTGCAGCCGCGATCCCGCCACGCAGATGTGCACCAGGTCCACCTCGGCCTGGTCTCCGGCTACAGCGCCAGCGGCAGCGACGCCGCCGTAGCGGAGGTGGAGAAGTTCGTAGCTGCTGGAGAGGACAACCTGTGGAAGTTGCGCAACGCCGCCGTGGAGGTCCGACACCTGTTCGTCTGGCTCGACGCTCAGACCGACATGGCGGTGAGCCGCCCCTTCCGTGGTGGCCGCATTGAAACAGTACGAGCATTTCGGGCTGCCCCAGAACGCGCCGGACCTCCCGGAGGACGTCGATGTGTTGTGGGTGGTCGACCAGGTCACGGCGTCGGGCTGGCTCTGGGAGCCCACCCGCGAGCGGTGGTCGTCTCTGACCCGCCCGAGCTGAGCCTCCGGCCGGCCGCGGCGTCATCCTCGGCCCGTTCGGCGGCGCGCAGCCAGTCCGTCCGTGAGCGCTCGCGAGAGCCGTCACGAGGAGTGCTCGCGCCGGATTCTCAGCCCGCGTCGGTGTCGACGAGGCGATGCAGAATGACGGTGTCGGAGAAGCTCGGAACGCGGTTCTGCGCACCCGGTGCGGCGATCTCGCCGTCGGCCAGCATGTCGCGCACGACGGGAAGAACCTGGCTCTCCTTATAGATGGTCTGGTAGAGGGCGAACTTGCGCAGGGCGATGATGGTGGCGCTGTGTTCGGGCTGCGTCTCGAGGTGGGCTCTGATGAGGCGGCGCAGCGGGGCTGTCTGGGGCTCGAGCTCGATCTCGAGCGTCTGCTGTCCCGGGTCTCTCGGGTCGCGATACCCCACTCCTCCGACGGGGTCGACCTCCCACATGGCTTCCTTCATCTTCTGCAGCCCGCGTTCGTGGGAGGTGCCGAAGATCAGGTACAGCGACTGGCCCGTGTGATCAACGAGCTCGAAGTCCAGAACGTGGGTGAAGCCTGCGTTCCGGATAGTGCTGCGGTAGCGCTGGAGGAGCCAGCGTTCCTTCTCGGCTGATGGTTGCTCCGCGACACGTCGCCAACCCTGGTCCCCGAAGACCTTGTCGCCGTGGCCGATCTCCTCCACCTGCGCGAAGCGGAGGAAGTACTGCGGCTGCATGGTGATGATGACCTCGGAGTTGCCGTTGTTGGCCACCTTCGCCACCAGTGCGGCGGGGACACTGCCTCCCCAGGTGTCGAGCACCGCGAGGATCGGGCGGCCCCAGGCGCCGGACCGGGTCAGCGCGTTGTCCAGCGCGGGGTCGCAGTCGCCGCGCTCGATGGTGAGGTCGAAGCCGTGGTTGGAGAGGTCCTCGAGGGCCACGGGCGTGACCGCTTTGGCTACCTCGGTGTGCAGGATCTCGATGCACCGTGGCTCGTGGTCAATGAAGATGAACCGCATCCGTCCCCGGGCCACCAGAGACCGGAGTTCGGCGTCGCCGACGACGCTGCGGAGGGCGATGACAGGAGAGCCGGGAGCTCCGTCCTGGTACACGCCGGGGCCGGCGAAGCCCTCCGCGTAGGTGATGTTGGCGCCCCAGCCGCGCAGCATGATCGGGCTCCACTTGGACAGGTAGCGGTCATATAGCGCGTGCTTGGCCTTGGTGTGTGGGTCTGCGGCCCACGGGATCTGGCGGGGTTTGTTCGACATGCGTACCTGCTTGATGGTCTGGCTGGGCGCGGAACCTAGATGGCGCGCAGAGGTCGGGCTTCGGGCATCTCGTCCCAGATGTGGCCGTCCAGCTCCCGGCCGCCGCTCTTGGCGCGGATGCCTCCCCACTGCTTGAAGAAGAAGGGAGTTCGGCCGGCAACGCACTGGTCGCGTACGTCGCGAATCCAGTCCGGGGATACCGGGCGTGCTCCGACGCCGCTCTCGCCCCCGGCGATGACCCAGTCGATGCCCGTCAGGGGAAGGTCGGGTAAGGGTCCTAGAAGAGGCTCGCACGACAGGAACCTGACCGCTGCGGGAACTTTCGCCAGGTCGGTGATGCGGTCGTACTGGCCTGTGGACTCGACGCTGACACCCATCCACACGTTGGCCGGCCACGGCAGGGTGTGCGCGATACGGGTGAGCCGTCGTGCCCGCTTGGTGAGCACCTGGTAGGTGTGGTGAGGCGTTTCCTCCATCACCTTGAAGACGTCCCGGATGAACGCGACAGGGACTCGGGCGTGGAAGAGGTCGCTCATCGAGTTCACGAACACGACCCGGGGGCGTTTCCAGGAGTACGGAATGTTGAGGGCGTCGGGATGCGTGGCCACGCCGAAGCCTGGTCCGCTGGTCCGTGGGTCTCCGTCAGTCTGGTACTTGGTATTGCCCATGGCCTTGAGGCGGCGGCTCAGCGTGAGCGCGTAGCAGTTGTCACAGCCCGGCGAGACACGGTCGCACCCCGTCGTGGGGTTCCACGTCGCCTCGGTCCACTCGATGGCGCTCTTGTCGGCCACGAGCCGGAATGTACTTCTCTGTGGCCGCGGTCATGGGGACCCTGGCGCGCCGGTGCGTCGGCGCAGTCGGCCCCGCGACGTGTCGGGCCATGCCCGCCAGCCAGACCCATGCGTCGAACGTATGTTCGACTACCGTTGAGTGATGGCTGGTGGGATGCGCAGCGGGTCGGGCCTGGGCGGCCCGCTCGGCGAGCGCGTCGCCCGAATGCGGGCTCCGCAGCACGCGGCCAACACGGGGCGATATATCCGGCCTCGGCACGTTGTCGTGAACGTCACCACCGACCCCGCCTACGCGTGCCCCGGTGTCCTGGTGGGCTGGCGCCGGGGTGCAGACGGAGGGTCTTGGGAGGCTCTGGTGACCTTTGTGGAGGGCGGCGGCACCCGCGAACCGCGTGTGGTGACCGCGTGGCTTCCGGCCGCGCACGTGCGGCCGATCTGAACGGACGACCGCCGACGGAGACAGGCCGAAGGGGTAGAGATTGCTTCCGACTCAGACGCGGTCGAAGGGCCGGCTGTTGAGGCGCTCGTGGCGATGCAGCAGCGTGTCGCACAACTCGAGCGCGTGCTTGGGCGCGAACAGGGCGCGGCCCATGCTGCTAGTAAGTCGGGCGTGCAGGACGTCGGGGTCAGGGGTCGGCTGTAAGTCGCGTTCGAGGAAGGTCAGGTGCGCCCAAGGGCGTGCGTGGGCGAATCCGGAGCAGAGCTGCCAGATGAAGTGAGTGGACATGAGCCCGGTAGACGGCCGTAGCTCGTCGACGTACCTCACGACATCGGTCGTGGAGTAGCCACGCCGCAAGCGTGGCGGCAGCTGCCCGAGCGACGCGAGGGCTATCGACTCGAGTTCGCTGAGGCGGGTGCCCTTGTCCTTCGGTGCCGGAACACCGAAGCGGTCGGTCGCTGAGTGGCTGTCGTTGACGTTCTGGATGTGCCACCGCACGAGTCGTTCAACACGAACGGCGCGCCGCCGCGGACCGAGCATCCACAGGGCGGTGGCGAAGTTCTCGATGGCGCCGCGCGCGAGCACGTAGTGAGCCGCCTGGTGGAGGATCATCTGGCCGCCGTGGTCGTGATCTGGGCGACCGAACGTCAGGTGCCGGACCCCGTTGAGGTTGTCGATGCCGGCGTTGAGCAGTAGCTGGACCGCGTGACTCAGCTGGAACGGCCGCGTTGCACGGTCGTCGCCGGCCAGTGGGGTGCCGGGCTGCGTGGCCCACACGGCATAGCTATCGGCACGTCGCACCAGCTCATCGATCTCCTCGACAACGCCTGGCCAGAGCTGGCCGGCCAAAGAGTCGAAGTCCGGCTCCGCAGCGGCGCCAGAGGTCTCGACGGTGGTCATGGTGCTGCGACTGAACCAGAGGAGACCAGTCCAGGTCCACGAGATTGCGCGCATGGTCGGCGACCTCGCGGCTCACAGCTCATCGCGTGGGTCCCCCAGCGATGCGGTCCTCCAGCGAATCGTGTCCCCGCCCGGGTCTACCAGTTCAGAGCGAAGCCAAGGCGAGTCAGCCAACTGGCGACAGACCTCTTGGTGCTGGTGCTTGAGGACTGCAGCTCGAGTGCCCGCCTCGAGCTCTTCCTCGCTAGCGACGGGGAACGCCTCACCTTCAGCGACGTGCAGGTCGACAGCCAGCTCCTCTCGTCGGCTTCGCGCGAGCTCCAGGGCAGTCTCGATGCGGGCAGCGAGCCCTTCGAGCGTCTCGCCCTCGCCGCGTTCGATCAGGATCGGCCATGCCTCGGCTAGGTGCGTATCCCGCCACGCTCGGGAGGCGGCCCGCAGCTCGGAGACCTGGGCGGAGCTCAGTGTTCGCTCGGTGCCACCGACCCGTGGTCGCGCCAGCAGGTCGTGCCGAGGCTGGCGCCGCCCGCAGGTGCAGTTGGCTCGCCCCTTCTCGACGTTGCTGACGTGATGACCCTGGACCGCGGTCCACTCGTAGATGGGCCGTGGCGGCATACCCACGTCGGGCTCGGTCAGCGAGTGCGTCATGACTGGCTCTCCCTTCCCCAGTTTTGGCTTCTCGGGTCCGGCCACAGAATCCGGCTTGGCGGCCTGACTGTGACTTGATGATGCCGAGTGCCACCGACACTGACGCCCGTGGAGGTAGTTGCTGCGGCAATCTGTCCGACCGAGTGATGCCGGCAAGGTGGAGTTCGGTGATGGCTGAAACAACAACGGCGAATGGTGTCGGTGGCCTCAGGTAGACCACATG
>DOWL01000033.1:19981-25902 GCA_003519585.1 Nocardioides sp.
GCCTCAGGTAGACCACATGCATGGACAAGGACGATCCAGCCGCTTCCAGTGACACCCGCAGCGAGCGCTCTGCGGCCGGCTCAGGCGCTTCGGAGACACACGACGTGATGAACCTCGACCACGGGCCCGATGACGGCCCGGACGACGCCGGCCTGGAAGACGGGTTTGAGGATCGGGTCGCGCAGAGCATCTACGACATGTTCTGGGCACCCGAGATCGTCAGACGTGGCGGCCTCAAGGCGCTGGGTGGTCTACATTCCGCATTGGCCGTGCTACCCCCTGATGGACCCGTCGAGGTCCGACTCAACGACGAGGTGCAGCTGGCGGCTCGGTCTCACGACGCCAGCTCGGTGCGGCGGGGCGAGGTGCTGACGCTGGAGAACCTCGAGCACCTCGCTTCGTTGGAGCCTGTCGACATCGATCCCGATGCTGGATGGGCGCTCTACGCCGTCCTGCCTGACGGCAGCGGTGTGGTCGCCTTCGACTACCGGGTCAACCGAGGCCGAGCTGACGGGCTGCTCGCGCGCGCTTCTCAGTTCTACGAGACCGCGTGCGAGGCGGTCTCCGCTGACCGTCCCGCGGTTGCCGTCGAATGCCTCTACGCGGCGGCCGAACTATCAGTGACCGCGATGATGGGCTTGGGCGGTGAGGGCGGCGAGCGCCGTCGTAGCAGTCACGGCCACCGCCTGTCGTGGCTGAACTATTTCACTCGGCTCGGTAACGCGCCGCGGGACTTCCACGACGTCCTCAAACTGCTGGCGCGGTGGCGCCCCGCCGCGAGATACCTCGACCCCCGCGGCGACGAAGAGAACACGCGCCGCGGGCTGCCCTCGCCAGCTGAGCTTGCTGCTGCGCAAGAAGATGTCGGAGCTCTCCTGCAGCATTCACGAGCCAGATCCGCGCCGCTGAACACACCGGGCTGAACGGCCCCACGCGGCACGAGACTTCGACCCAGACATGCGCACGCGGCCACGGCCAGTACGTGGGCGAGGATCGCGACGGACAGCACCCGTCGGCGCCCCGCGAAGTCGCTCACCGTTCCCGCGACGAGCTGACCCATCGCCAACCCCAGCACGGTCGCGGTCAGGCTCACTCCAGCGGACCCGGAGAGCCTTCGCCAACAAGCCGCGTCCCCGTCGGACGGCCCGAGTCCTCGAGGTCCGCGACAACCGTTGGCAGGTCAGCCCGCGTCTCGCTGAGCCCCACACCAGCGAACCTAGCGACGCGCACCGACACCCCGGGTGATCAAGACTTTGACACCGGCAGCGTGTTCTCCGCCCGCGTGATCCTCCGGAGACACGCACTACTGAACATCATTCTCTGCTTTGACCCTTGGCGGGGGCTCCGTTGGCCCGGGTGTCAAAGGCCGTACGCCAATGCCACCGTCTGCGCTACCCGCTCCGGCTTGGTCGACAACGCTCTCCGCGTGCCTTGAGACGAGCACTCAGCCCCGCCGTTGAAGGCATGCAGTTCGGGACCACTGGCCCGATGTTCCGGTCGTCTTGACACCGACTGGAAGAGCAAAACCATCCCTAAGCATGAGGCTTAGTGCGCTGTGAGCGCAGTTCACTGTGGTAATGGATAGACCCCTATACATCAGCGACCTGGTGGAGCCGGTTCTCGCCCACATGTCGCCCAAGTCCCGACCCACCTATAAGCCGGCCATCATGCGGCTGGCCCAGGACCATGGAGGCGACCAGCTGGCATTCGTGCGTCTTCCGCAACTGGAGACGATCCGCGACTCGATGCGTCGCGAGATCTCGGAGCGGAAGGTCGAGCGCGCTCGGGCCAACGGACGCAGACTGATGTCGTACGACCCCGATGCGCATGGCCACGGCGCGGCCGAGAACGCCGTGCGGGGACTGCGCTACTTCTTCCGCTACGCGGTCAACTGCGGATACCTCGCCGTGGACCCGGCACTCAACCTCAAGGCCCCCAAGCGTCGCCCGGCCCCGGAGCGACCGCTGACGAGCGAGGAGCTGGCCGACGTGTGGCGCGGCGCCCTGTGCAACTCCGATGACCCCGAGCTGGACGAACTGATACTGACCACGGTCCGCCACACCGCCTGCCGACGCGAGGGGACGATCAACCTGAGCGTGGACCACCTCAACTTCGAGCGCGCCAGCATTCTGCTGTCGGAGAAGAACGGGAAGATCCGTGAGCTGCCGCTGCGGGTTGACCTGCTCGAGCGGCTCCGTGGGCACGCTCTCTCGCGTGGGGCGCAGCGCCCCGGCGACGCGGTGCTCAGGTACAAGGACGGGCATCCACTGACCCGGCGGCGGTTCAACACGATCTTCGACCGGGTGGACCGCACCTGTGGCTGGACCGAGCCACTCGACGTCGGTGCTCACTGGATCCGCCACACCACGCTGGCCGACATCGCCGCCGTGTCCGGCTTGCGCGTCGCCGAGAAGTTCGCCGGCCACACGGACGAGGAGCTGGGGGTGATCGGGCGCTACACGAAGCCGACCTTCGAGAACCTGGCCGACGCCTACGAGGTGGTGTTCGGTGCTCGGCGCTGATGACGACCCGGACGCCGCTCACGGGCCGCTGACCTCCGCCGTCCTCATGCGGATCGCCCGACCTCAGGTTCGCGCCGACCCCCAGCAAGCCGGCGAGCACGGCATCTGGACAACGCGCTCAGACATCCTGCCCGGGCAGCAGGTCTTGGACGGGCAGATCGTCGCGGCCCGGTGGGGCCAGCTGCACTGGTTCGGGATGGCCCGCTGGGACGACAGGGATCGCGACCTGATCTGGCTCACGCCCCTGCCCGGTATGCCCATCCCGCGGCTATGGGCGACACACTCGGCTCCCGACCTGGTCAGCGACGTGGTCGACGCGCTCGTGGAGACCGGCGTGGTGCGTGGGGGATTCGCCGCGATGGTCGTCGAGACCGTCCTGTCCACCCGGCTCGAGTCCCTCTACGCAGACGTCGACGCCGCCATCGCCGCGGCAGTGACCGCCGCCCTGGACCGGCCCGCAAGGTGAGGATCCGCGGCTGCCTGCGGAGGCGCCTGGCGACCAAGGCCCGTCGCCCCCGCCGACTACCATCCGAAGGATGGAGAGGATCCGCGGAAAGTGGTCCGACGCAGAGCGTCAAGCCGAGATGCGACGTGCCCTCGGCGAGCGGCTGCGCAACCTCCGCGCCGAGTCGGGCATCGTGCTCAGCGATGTCGCGGCCCAGTCGGGGATCTCCTACAACTACATCTGCGACATCGAGCGCGGCTCCAAGATGCCCCCGCTGCCCACGCTTGTGGCGTTGTGCGAGACCTATGGGGTCCTGGTCACCGAAGCACTGCGCGGCCTGTTCCCCTTCGACACTGACAAGGCCGAAGCGTCCCGCACAGCCAACTCCTCAGCCGCCGGTCAGGACCGGCGCTCGACGACCGCGGCACCACCTCCCGCGGCTGCCGGAGGCCGGACTCCCAGCCGTCCGACCACGGCCCAGGCGGTCATCTCCTGACCTGCGGGTTTCTCCTGCGGCCCCGACGCGCCGCGACCCCACGCCGCCGGCCGTAGGCGGGCTCGGCTGCGGCGCGAGACTCAGCCGGAGCGTGGCTCCCGGTCGTGCGAGCGGCAGTGCTGAAGCATCTGGGACAGATGACCATTTCTCCCGGCCGAGCCCGCGCCCCGCGCGGGTTGGGGCACTGGGACAGTTCAATCGCGCCACGCCGATCCTTGCGAATCTCTGGACCTCGGCCGTGCGCAGGACCACCCTCCATCGCATGGCCAACCCGCAGACGCCGCTTCAGGTGTTCGAGTCGCTGCCATGGCCCTGGCCGTTTGTCGGACTCGAGCCTGAGACCGAGGACGTCGTCTCAGTACTCCTCCTGAACGGGTCCCTGGGCTGGAAAAGCTCCGCCACTAGGAACCCAACGCCTCTGCTGCGTGTCGCGGCGACCGAGGACCAGGCTGCTGCCCTCACCCACCTGTTCCGCGGGGGCAGCTGGATTGGCGCAGAGCGCGTCTGGGTTCTCAACTCAGGGGTGCGGGTCGGTGTCACACTCTCGGCGGCCGTCATGTGGGCACCCGAGCGTCGCGACCTCGCAGAGAACGACCCGCCGGCGTTGGCGACGCTGGACCGCTTCACGGAGTTCAGCACCAGGTGGTTCGCCGCCCTCGGAGTAGGCAAGTGCCGCTGCTGCCCACTGCCGATCAGCCGGGCCGGGGACGGCCTTGGGTGCTGGTGGCATGCCGGCCTGCGGCGGGCCGCGCTCCAGCGCATCGGCGAGATCCACTGGGACCGGGTACGCGGTTGCACCTGCGCAGACAGCAGGGCGGGCGACATGCCATGCAGGGCGTGCGTGGTGGAGATGTTCACCGTCGAGCGCGAGATCCTCAGCCTGTCCCCGTCGCGGTCGGCTGCCGACCTCCGCGCCACCCTGGGCCGACGTCTGGCAGCCGGTCCGCACCCGACCGACGACCTCGTACTCGACCTCTTCAAGCGAGACAGAGGGTGAGCCATCTGCCACGGCAACGAGCCAACGCCGCACCCGATCTCGTCTCGGCCTTCAGCCACTGCCACGCCGACGGGCGCCTCGGACTGAACCCCGAGAAGCACCCACCGACGACACCCGCAGATACGACTCGCCTCTGGGTCGCGGCCGCCGCAAGCGGCGCGCTCGTCCTCACGTCCGACCGTCAGGCGGCCCGCGTCGGCACGCCTCTGCGAGTCGCCGCGGGCCGAACCCGCCTGACTCCGCCCCTGACGCGAATGGTTCGCGCCCCGTGCCCCGTGCTGCTCATCAGCGACACGGTCCAGACCGTGATCGTCACCAACCTCAACCACCCCGACACCACCGCTGCAGTGCTCGAGCTCGCGCAACGGCTCTACACCACCGCAGCTCACCCCACTCTGACCTAGCCGGATTTGGCCTAGCCGGATCTGACACAGCCGAACGGACTTCCCCAATGACGACCAGCTTCCCGCCCGAGGACCGCGACAGCGGGCCCGACGGCACCAACGGCACCGACGAGAACAGCATCCCGGAGGGCACGCCTTCGGCCACGGACCGCGACCCGCTCAGTGGTGTCGAGCAGCCCGACCTCGGCCACCAGCACCAGCCCGCCGGCCCGACCCCGGACATCCTCGACCTCATCGCGCAGTTCGCCACCGCCAAGGGCGTCCCGCCAAACAAGCTCTTCAACGCGCTGCAGTCTCTGGGTCTGGACAGCCCCCGCATGACGCTGCGCGAAGCTGTCGAGAAGGTCTGGGACGAGCTCGCCGACTGGACCAAGGGGAAGGCGCTGCAGCGCCTCCTGGACGGCGAGGCCATGACCATCGTTGCCGGAGAGCTGGTCCAGGGCTTCGCGGGACTCGGTGACGTGCCGATCGACGAAATCACCACCGCGCGGCTCCAGTGCCTTCAGAAGGACATCCGTCGCTACGTCGGCGCGATCGAGGCCGCGCAGCACAGGGCCGCCCAGAGGCTCGCCCGAAGCTACGACGGTCGTGACTTCGGCCACGGAGCCGAGCGGACCTTCGTCGAAACCACCACACGCGTCTTCGCGGTCCTGACCTACCGCGGCTTCGTCGACATCAACCCCGCTGCGGCGCTCGGCGGAGGCCGGACCGGCCTGCGCAAGCCCAAGCCGGCGGTGCTCCGTCGTGCCGCCGAGGACACCGAGATCAACAACGCCTTCCAGGTCGTCTACCTGGAGTGCTACGACTACGAGCTCGACGCCTTCTACTGGCAGGCACTCCTGCGCTCCGGTGCCCGGCGCGCTGGCATGCTCGGGCTGCGGCTGGGCGGCATCGACCTCAAGAACTGCGAGCTCACCACCCACCAGAAGTACGGCGTCGCCCACACCCGCCCGGTAGCCCGCAGCATCCTGCGCGGCATCCGCGACCTCGCCATCGCCCGCGGTGCAGAGTCCGACGACGACTTCGCCTTCCGGATGAAGAACGGCAAGCCGATGAC